>JBAZXE010000005.1:0-61877 GCA_041659985.1 Thermoplasmatota archaeon
AGGGCACCCCGACCACTGCCCCCACTGCCGAAACGGCGTCGTTCAGTCCGGGCCGTATTCGAGCGAATGCGCCGTGGGTTGCGCCGTCCCTTTCGACGCCCGTACCCGAGAACTGACCGGCATTCCGGCCGAGCCAAGTCACGGCACGCGCTCCTGGAAGCTGGCGGGGAAGTTGGAGTCTGCGCACTGCAAAGACTTGCGCAGGCAGAACCTCGAACTACAGGCGCAACTCGCGCGGTGCGACGCGGCCATCCTGGCCTTCCAGAACGAGCGGCTGGCGACGGAGGGGGAACTACGTCGGGCAGCGAAGGAACGCGACGAAGCCGTGAAGGACCTGGCCGACCTGGAACTACTGCGCCAGGAGGCGGTGAGCGAGGGGGACGAGGCCCGCGCGAAACTCGCCGAGTGCGACGAAGAGCGCCGCGAGGCAGAGGCAACGGCCGACACGCTATCGGCCGAGGTTGGACTCCTGAAGGCGCGCGTCACCGCGGCCGAGCGTGGACAGGCCGTTGCTCGCGGAGAAGTTGCCGCGGCCGCGCGCGAGAGGGACGCGGCGAGGGCAGAACTCGAGACGGCTTTGAAGGCGGGCCCGTTGCGCTACGCCGTCCACATCGGTCGCTCTTCGGGGCCGACGGTGGCCGCGTTCGTCTACGCGGACCACGCCGAGGAGTGGGCGAAGAAGAACTATCCAGGGCAGGCCGAGGTCGCCGCCCTGCTCGACGCCGACAAGGGGGCCAGCAATGGGTGAGACAACCGCAATCGCGTGGACGGACAGCACCTTCAACCCGTGGGTGGGTTGCTCGAAGGTGAGCCCGGGGTGCACGAACTGCTACGCCGCTGCGCAGTCGAAGCGCTGGGGCAAGGACTTCTCGAAGCGCACGCGAACGAGCGAGGCGAACTGGAAAAAGCCGCTGGCATGGAACAAGGCGGCCCAGAAAGAGGGGGTGCGGCGCAAGGTGTTCTGCGGCTCGCTCTGCGACGTGTTCGACCCGACCGTCCCGACCTGCTGGCGCGGCGACCTCTTCAAACTCATCGAGGACACGCCGGGCCTTGACTGGCTGTTGCTGACCAAGCGCCCCGAGCACTTCAATGACATGGCGGTGACGCACGGCTGGCCCGCCAACGTCTGGCTCGGCGTCACCGTCGAGAACCAAGAGCAGGCCGAGAGGCGTATCCCGCTGCTCGTGGCGCAGTCTGCGGCGGTTCGGTTCCTGTCGCTCGAACCGCTGCTCGGGCCGGTGGACTTGTCGCGATGGCTGGACGAAGACGAAACCGGCTTCGTCACCGACCTGCACTGGCTGATTATTGGCGGTGAGTCGGGACCGAAGGCGCGACCCTTCAACCTGTCGTGGGCGCGCTCGCTGATTCTGGAGGCCCGCGGCGCCCGCTACGAGCCCGCCGTGTTCGTCAAGCAACTCGGCGCCGTTCCGGTTCAGGGCACGCACGGACACCTGTTGCTGGCCGACAAGGGGCACGGCGGAGACATCGACGAATTCCCGCCCGACCTTCGTTGCCGCGAATTCCCGGTGCCCCGATGAGAACCGCCCGGGAACTGGCCGCAATAGAGGCGCTGCTCCGCCTCTTCGAATCAGCCAAGGAATGCCGGGCGCTGTACGACGCCGCGGACCTCGGCTACCCGGAACCCCTGCGCCGGCTGTTTGGTCCGTGGGGCCATGCCCCGCTCTGTGCGGCGCCCGCTCGGGTTCGCCACCGTCCAACTGCCGCCCTCCGCGATGGGACTCGGCTCGAGTGCGTGCTGTCCCGGGCACAGTTGAGGCGGATGGCGAAGGGTGGGCGCTGATGGGATTCGACTGGTTCAGGGTGGATTCGGCGCTCACCGACCATCCAAAAGTGCTTCGGTTGGCGGCCGACCTGAAGGACCCCAACGCCGGCTGGTACATCATCCGGTTGTGGTCGTGGCTGTCCAGGTACGCGCCGCGCGGACGGCTGCGCGACGACCTCCAGGCCGCTGCGGAGAGCGCCGCTGGCTGGCGCGGAGAGCCGCGCGGACTGCTAAACGCACTTCTCCGAGTCGGGATGATGGAGGAGGACGCGGACGGGACGCTTGAGGCGCATGACTGGTGGGAGAAGCAAGGCCCGCTGGTCGAAAAGGCCAACAAAGACGCGGCTCGCCAGCGGAAAAGACGGAAGGAAATGTCACGCGGACGGTCCGCGGACGGTCACGCGGACGATATGCGTGACGGCGCGGGTAGAGGACGGACGGACGAGACGGACGAGACGGACGGACGAGACGTTCTTCCGAGGCCGAACGAGAAACTGGAAACCGTCCGCGGCGCGCCCTTAAAGCCGACGGCGGCGCCGGCGCCGTTCGGCCCCGTCGGCGCTTTCCGTGATGCGATGGACGCGATCTTCGCCCTCCACCGCGACGGCGCGAAGTACGGGTGGACCTCGCTCGACGAAAACGCAGTCGGCGCCCTTTTAGGCCAGGCATCGAGCGACCACGGGGAGATTCTCCGGCGGTGGGCCATCTGTCTATCGCACACCCACCCAACCTACGACACCGTGACCGAGCTTTCGAAGTTCTGGAACAAGTGCGCGGCCGCGCAACCCGCCGGCCCACCCCGCCCGGCCGACCCCCGCAAGTCCCCTGTCCGAGCCGAGGACATCGACCCCGCCGCATTCGCCAAAGGAGCAACGAGTGAGCCCTTCTGAAAAGTGGGACCGACCGAAGATGACCGAGGCCGTCACCAACCCGGAGCGGTGGGCGGCGTGGCGCGCCCAGGTCGAAGCGTGGGAGGCCGAGAACCCGACGCTGGCGGCCGACTGGAACGCCGCCTGGGCCGAGTCCGAAGCACGCGCGGCCGCGCTTGACGCGAAGGCGGCCGCACGGGCGCACCTGAAGGCCGCCGGAGTCCCGGAACGGTGCGTCCTCACCATCGACACCGGGGCCCGGAAGACCGAGGCGGTTGAGGCGGTGCGACTGTTTCTCGCGTCGAAGGCCACGTTCCTGCTCCTGTCGGGCCGCCCCGGGTGCGGCAAGTCCACCGCGGCCGCGCTTGCCTTGATGGGTGGGGGCGGAGTGTTTGTCCGGGCCACCGAGGCTTCGCGGCTGTCGCTGTTCGACGCTCTGGACAGGGACCGAAGCCGCGAGATGGCGCAGGCTCGGATGCTGGTGCTCGACGACATGGGGACCGAAATTCTCCACGACGGCTGGCGCTCGCTGCTCGACGACCTCCTTGACCGGCGCTACGGGGCGATGCGGCGGACGGTCATCACCACGAACCTACTCCCGGCCTCCGACGATGAGGTCAAGAACCCCTCCTTCAGAGCCCGTTATGGCGCGAGGGTCGCCGACCGGATTCGGCACGACGGGCATGTGGTGACGTGCTCGGACTCATCGATGCGGGTGCGCGCCTGATGGTCGCGCAATGCCCCTACCGCCCCGCCACCGAGCGCGAGCAGTCCGCCTGGTTCGCGCTGTGGCCGGAGAAGCGCCAGGAACTTCAACTCGCGTGGGTCGAACTTCTCCCATTCGCCCGCGCCACCGAACGAAGACACCAACGCAACGCCAACCAGAGGAACTCGCCATGAAAATGAACAACCGCTTTCGCCCCGAGAAGTGCGTCTCGACCGACCCGGAACGCCTCCAACTCTGCAACCCGTTTCTCGACGTTGAGGACGAATCAATGGCGTCGAGCAACGGCGCCTGCCTCGTGTCTCTGCCGGTGACGGTGGACGCGGGCGACGTGACCGGGCGGATTCCGGTCGAGGCCGTCAAGCTGGCGCACAAGGAGGCCAAGGAAGTTGGCCCCGAAGCGCCCGTTGCCATCGCCGCGAAGAAACGCTGCGACCTCAGTTCAGGGGCCAGCTTCCCGCGCGACGAGCAGACGGTGTTCGAGTGGGCGCGAGTCATCCCGAAGCCGAAGGACCTCAACGTGACGCTGTGCCTCAACGCCGACCTGCTCAAGAAAATGGCCGACGCGATGGGGGTCGGCGCAGTGACGCTGGAATTCTCGACCAAGGCGCAGGGGCCGATTGTGGTCCGGCCGGCCATGCTCGGGGAGGTTCGGGAATTCGGAATTCTGATGCCCGTCAAGATGCCGGAGAAGGCTTAGTCGTGCGCCGCCTGGCGTTGATGACGGAGCGGAGGGCGAGGCGATGACAACCGACCGCAACGACGAGCAACCAGACGAAACCAGCCTAGACGAGTTCCTGGCTGAGTGCGCGAAGACCTGCCGCAACTGCCCCAACTGCGGCAACCCGCCGTGCGACGCGTGCCAGGCGGGCGGCGTGTGCGACGAGTCGGACTGCTACTGCGGCGACGCCATGCATGACGGCGAATACGAGGCCCAAGGGCTCGACGACCTCGACGCCGAGGGGGAACTCCCATGAAGCGCCTCGACCTCGCAATGGACGGGCCGGTGATGGTGCTCGACTACACCGGCCAGGACCAGGCCGCAGCCTCCCGAACGATTCGGGTGCGCCGCGTCGCCCCGGAGTCGACGCCGAACCCCAACGCCTGCGCCTGCGGAATCCTCCGCGAGGCGCACCAGGGCCGAGGGCACGAATACCAACCAAGGAGCACGACATGAGCAGCGAGAAGAAGTTGATGACGGTCCAGGAGGCCGGGAAGTTGGGCGGCGCGAAGGTTCTCGCCACGCGCGGCCCCGAGTTCTTCGCGGAGATTGGCCGCAAGGGCGGGTCGGCAACGAGGGACTCGCGCGGGCCGGAGTTCTACAAGGCGATCGGCAAGAGGGGCGGCGACACGGTCAAGGAGCGCGGCGGCCCCGACTACTACAAGAACATTGGCGAGAAGGGCGGCGCTCGGACCAAGGCGCTGTGCGCAGCCGGGAAGGCCGCCCTCGACGCCGAGCCGAAAGGCGCCGCGCGATGAGGAAGCCAAGGCAGAAGCCGCCACCCTGCGAGCACGAGCCGTACCCGCTACCGCCGCCCCGGACACCGTTCGAACGGCTCATGGTCATCACCTCATACCTCTGCCGCAAGTGCGGCAAGGGCGTGAAGGTGCCGAGGGCCGCGCGATGAGCCTCGGCGTGTACCTCGAGGGCCCCGAAGTCGAGGAGGAATGCCGCTGCGCCGGCTGTGGCCACGCGCACACCGCGAAGACCCGGCCGACCCTCTACGGCTCGAACATCACCCACAACCTCGGCAAGATGGCGGACGCGGCGGGCATCTACCAGGTCCTCTGGCGCCCCGAGGAACTCGGCATCGCCCGGGCCGCCGAACTGGTCCCCTTGCTCGAGTTGGGGCTTGGTGCGCTCCGGTCCGACCCGGCGAAGTTCCGGGCGCTGGAACCCTCGAACGGATGGGGCACCTACGCCGGATTCGTTCCATGGGTCGAGGCGTACCTGGCCGCGTGCCGGGAATACCCGGGCGCAACGGTGAGGGCTTCGCGATGACCTGCAAATGCGGCTGCGGCGAAACCGTCACCCCGAACCGAATCGGCCGGCCCCGGTTCTTCGCCTTCAAGGCTTGCGCCGACAAGTGGCACAACGCCCGCCGAGGCCTCCGAGACCACCACAAGGCCTCGACGCTGGACATCACGGCGACGACCGGAATCAACCGGGCGCAGGCTCGGGCGCGGGAACTGGCGGGGGTTTCATGCTGACCTTCGAGGTCCAAGGAATCCCCGCGCCAAAGGGCTCGACGCGCAGCTTCCGGCACAACCGAACCGGCCAAGTCGTCACCACGGGCGACAACCCGAACACCAGGCCGTGGCAGGCCGCGGTCGGTTGGTGCGCCGCCGCCGCCATGAAGGGCGCGGAGCCAACCCTTGGGGCCGTGGCCGTCGAGGTCGTCTTCAGGTTCCCTCGCCCAAAGAGCCACTACCGCAAGTCGGGCGAGCTCAAACCCAAGGCCCCAGCCCGGCACACCACGAAGCCCGACCTCGACAAGCTGACGCGCGCCCTGTTCGACGCCCTCACCGGCATCGTCTGGCGCGACGACTCGCAGGCATTCACCGTCCAGGCCACGAAGGACTACGCCGGGTTCCCGTGTCACCCGGGCGCCGTGGTGGTGGTGACCGAGGTTCCGCCGCCGCGCTTTCTTGGGGGCACGCCTTGAGCGCCATCCTTGACGAGATGGTGAGCGCCGCGAAGAGACTTAGGGCGATTGTCGGGACCCCTTCGTCACACGTCGTCATGTCGCCGGCCTTGGCCAAGACAATCCCGGCGGCCAAGGCCGACTTCCTGCCGGGCTCAGGCCTGTCGGTGCTGCTGTGCGCCCAATGCGTTGACCCGCTCGTGCTGCCGGCGGGCGAGACCACCTTCGACTGCGGATTCTGCAAGCACTGCCGCGCGCGGAGGACGGCATGACCGCCACCACCACGAAGGCCGGGCTCGACGCCGCGACGTACTTCCTGGAGCGCGCAGACCAGGCCCTCAACGGGTCGGCCAAGCGCGCCCTTCAGAGCCTCGCGGCGGTCGCCCGGCAGTTCGCCCAGAAGTCCGACGCGGCGTGGGCGGCGGAAGTCGTCGCGGCGCGCGAGTCGTCCCCACCCACCACCCAAGGAGCACCATGAAGAAGATCGAGGAGCAGGGCCGGAAGCCGATTCTTGCTTGGACCGAAGGTGTCCAGGTCGAACCGGCCGCGATGGAGCAACTCCGCAACGTGGCGGGCCTGTCGTTTGTCTGGCCGCACATCGCCGCGATGCCGGACGTCCACTTCGGCATGGGCGCCACGGTGGGCAGCGTGGTTCCGACCCTCGACGTCATCATTCCGGCCGCCGTGGGGGTGGACATCGGGTGTGGGATGCAGGCCGTTCTGACCGACATGCGCAAGGTCGACCTTCCGCCGCTCAATGCCCTCTTCGACGACATCGGCGCGAGGATTCCGCACGGGCGCAGCGACAACGGCCAGGCCAAGGACGTGGGCGCGTGGCGCGATGCGCCCGAGGACGTCGCCTGCGAGTTTGCGAAGCTCGGAGACGAGCCGGTCGACCACCCGTTCGCGCTCGCCCAGCTCGGGACCCTCGGCACGGGAAACCACTTCATCGAGGTCAGCCTTGACGAGATGGATCGGGTCTGGGCGGTCCTGCACTCGGGTTCACGCGGGCCCGGCAACAAGGTGGGCACGAGCTACATTAAGGCCGCCAAAGAGGCGATGAAGCGCTGGCGCATCGAACTGGCAGACCCCAACCTTGCCTACCTGCCCCGAGGCGAGCCCCTCTTCGGCCAGTACCTCGGCGCGGTGAATTGGGCTCAGAAGTACGCGAAGGCCAACCGGCGGTTGATGATGGCGCGCGTCCTTGCGGCCCTCGGGAACCCGAAGCGCGTTCAAGAAATCGACTGCCATCACAACTACGTCGCCGAGGAACGGCACTTTGGGAAGACGCTGTTCGTCACGCGCAAAGGGGCCGTGTCAGCCAAGGTCGGCGAGTGGGGGATCATCCCGGGCTCGATGGGGGCGCGGTCGTTCATCGTCCAAGGCAAGGGAAACCAGTCCAGCCTGACGTCCTGTAGCCACGGCGCCGGGCGAGCGATGAGCCGTACCGCCGCGCGAAAGCGCTTCACCGTCGCCGACCACATCGCGGCCACGGAGGGCATCGTCTGCGACAAGAGCGCCGGGGTACTCGACGAGACACCGGGCGCGTACAAGGACATCGATGCGGTGATGGCGGCGCAGGTCGATCTCGTCGAGATTCGGCACACGCTCTGTCAGGTCGTCTCGGTCAAGGGTGGCGAGGGCGAAGAATGACCACCCTCGGCACCATCGGAGGCGTCCTGTTCCTGGCGTGGGTGGCGCTCAAAGTCGTCGCGTGGGTGCTCGTCACGACGTTCGCCCAGGACCCGGACGCGGCCTACTTCGCGGCCCTCAAGGCGATGCAGGCCAAGAAGGCGAGGGGCGAGAAGCCGAAGGCCAACTGTTTCCGACAGCACGGCCACTGCCTCCACGCCCCGAAGTGCATCGGCGTTGGCGTCCCCGACGAGCGCGACCCGCTGGGGTGTTGCAACTGTGGGACGCGCGAGAACGAAAGGAAGGCGACGTGACCGAACGCTTCGACGCGAAGGGGAAGTGCCTGCGCCACGGCGAGGCGCTCTGCCCGTCGTGCCTGCGACACGAGAACTCGGACCTACGAGCCCTGCTCGAAGAGTCGAAGGTGGTGCTCGACTACGTCATGGAGGATTCAGCGAACTGCCGCAGCACGCTACGCACGGTCGAGAGCATCGCCTGTGCCTGTGCGTGGGACATCGGCGCCAACATGCAGATGCAGCCCTTCTGCGACTGGTGCGGCTGGTGGGGTGAGCCGACGACACAGGCCGCCTGCCGGTACCAGCACCGCGGACACGAGGTTGTCTGTCCGAAGCACCCGATGCGAGCGCTTGAGGCCAGGCTCGCGAAGCTGGAGGCGCCTTGAGCACCTGGCGCCACCCCCTCAAGCCCTGCGGACACTGCGGCATCAGCACCCGGCGTACCTGCGACCTCTGCGGCCAGGCAACCTGCGTCGAGTCGGCGCGAATAGTCGGCAAGGTCTGGGCCTGTGAGAAGTGCCTCCCATCATCAAGGCCGACGAAGACCGTCGAACCACCCGCCCCCGTCGTGCTCGGCAACCGTTCTCGAGGGGTGTCGCGGCTGGACGCACGATGCCGGGACGTGCTCGAGGACCAGCGGCTCGCGTTCGCGCGGGGGCAGCGGTGAGCACCCCCGCCATCGTCGTCACGGAACACGCCATCGGACGCGCCCTGCTCCGCGTGGTGGGCGAAGTCGGGCTGGCCAAGGACAACGCGGCCGAGTGGCTTAGGGCGGCGGTCGAGCGCGAATGGCCGGCGCGCCGAAACGTCGAGGAGTCAGGCGCCGGGCTTCGGGCGCTGGTCCCGATTCCCGGGCAACTGGTCGCCGTGCTGCGCGACAGCCTCGAGTCAGGGACGGCGCAAACCGTTCTGACCGTCATCACCCAGGGCATGAGGGATTCAAGCCTCGCGACCGGCCGCTACCGAAAGCCCGGCCCCGGATCCCCGGAGTCGGCCCAATCGCACGAGCGCGTCAAACTCGTCGTCTCGGTCATGTTCGAGGACGGCAAGGAGCGCCGAACCATCGTTCGGGCGCACAGGCGGGAGTCCGCCGAGAAGCGCCTGCTCGGGATGTACGGGGCTAAGCCCGAAACACTGCGCGTGTTCCGTCTGGAGGATGCGCCGCAATGACGAAACTCGAGCAGGCCCTAGCCATCATCGAGAAACTCGAGGCCGAGGCCGTTCCTTTGTTGGAGGACGACTACGCCGGGTCGGAAGTCATTCGGAAGATTCGGAAGGCGAGGGCGGAGGTTGAGGGGTTGAAACGAGGCAAGAGATGAACCAAGCCAAAAAACTGCACGGGTGGCGCAGAACCGAGTGCATGAGCGGCGACTACAATTTCGCTTGCGGGTACTGCCAGACGCTCTTCGCGCACGTCGCGCCAACCAATCTGGAGGCCGACAAGTGGGGAGCCAGGCATCAGGCGAAGTGTGTTCCAGAGGCGCTGCGGCGGATTGAGGTCGAGGCGTTGAAACCCAAAAGGAGAAGCACACGAGCGAAGACGAGAGCAGGTTTGCGGAGTTAGTCGGGGAGTTGATGGGGGCCCAGGCGACAAAGGAGATCCTCGACCGGATATGGGCAAACGCATCTCCCGGCGTGAAACAACAGCTTGCCGACTCTGTTCTGGCGAGGGTGCTGGCGGAGGCGCAAAGCGACGACAAGTATTCCGGCCTGAACTCTGCTGTAGCCAGGTTCGTCGCTGCGCGAGCGGAGGCGGAAATGGGGGCGATGGATCTGCCCGCCAAGTTCAAGTCGGCCGTGAATGCGGCGGTAGCCGAGCAGTGGGTTGGCCACGTCGAGCGCTCGGTCCGGGAATCACTCAAAGCAATGAGTGAGCGGTTCTTTGAGCACCTCGGCCGGATGTCGCGATGAGGCTCTGGCAATTCGGCACGGCGGCCCTGGCCGGCGCGTTCGTCGGTCACGCCTTGGCGCTGGTGGCCGACGACGCCCGGCCGAGGTTCCCGCTTGCGGGGGCTGGCGAAACGCCTAGGGTGAGGTTCGACGGCGGGCCGGATACGGGCTGGTATCGCGTCCCGGCGTCCAGCGCGTTCGACCCCGGCGACCTCGTTATGGTGGCCTACGCCAAGGACGGCCGAAAGCAGTGTTCCATTCCTGCCCTCGAGGACGGGGGATTCGGCCCGGCAATCGGCGAGAACATCAAAGAGTGCGTGGACTGGTTGGCAGGGCTGGAGGCGCGGTGAGCGACGATGCGCCCGACAACCTGTTTTCGTGGCTGCTGGCCGTGCGGCTGCTGCAATCATGGGCGCTCGGCTGCGGAGTGTCATGGTCGGCGGCCGAGAGAAGGACTCAGAACGAAGAACTCTGCCGGGAGTGGTGGGTGATTCAGCGCGCGATGTGGCGAGACGAGGAGCTGAGCCAGGCCCCGGCAACAAGGGACGGCGGCGCGCTCCCCCTGTTCGAGTCAATCAGCGAGGTGCCGGAGGTTGCCGAGGTGTGCCGGGACCACTCATTCGAGTCGGAGGGCAGACTGCTGACGCCCAAAGAGCCAAGGCGCCCCCGAGGATTCGCGATTCGCCCAATCCGCTACGGCCCTAAGCCCGAATCAATCGGCTACGACTTCTTCTTCTTAGGGACCTGTTCCGAACCAAAGGGCGGAGGCCGTTGATGGAAAACGCCGAGCAGTGCAGTTTCGACGGGTGCCCGGAAGAGGCCGACAGCGGGAGCCTGTGCGACGGACACCGGAAGCAGAAGGAGAAAGGGCTGCCGCTGACGCCCCTCCGGGACTGGGGGCGGACGCCGAAGCAAGTCCTCATCGACGCCGCCATAGACCTGGGCACTTGTGACTCGGAGGCCAGCGGGGACTCGACGTACAAGAGCCTCGAGCACTACGTCCTCATCTGCGCCGTCAGGTACACGATGTCGACGCCCAAGGGCAAGCGGATGCTGGAGGCACTGAAGCGAGAAGAGGCCAAGGAATCCGAACACAGCAAGCGCATGAAGGGAGCAACGGCATGAGCACAGACAAATTCACCCTCAACACCAGCGCTGGGCCGGTCGATGTATTCGTGGACGCGCGCGCCCCGGACGACAGTTGCTACGGCGCGTGGACTCTCGAAGACATTGCGGACGACGCCGAGCGCTGGGCCAGGAAGGGGCGGTCGGTTCCGCTGGGCGTGCCTGTCTCCCCCGCCTGCTTTGCGCGGCTGAAGGCCGAGTTGCTTGCGTGTGTGGGCCCGCCGACGAACAAGGGCGTTCCGGCCGAATCAAAGAAGCACGACTTTGCGGTCCCTCATCACCTCTCGCCCATCTGTCCCTCTGCCCCGGACGCGAACTGCGCAATCTGCGGCCAAGGAATCCACCACGGGCCGCACACCTCCGAGAGCATCGTTGAAACCAAGAAGCGCGCGGGGTGGACGTGGATCGCCGCCGGGCCGGGATGGGCGAGGCCGGAGTCGGCTGGTTCGGTCAGCAAGGAGTGGGCGAGGGCGATGGTCAAGGAAAGGAACGGCGAGTACGTGCCATTCGGCAACCCGCTCGACGCGCTCAAGCCCGAACTCGTCAAGGCGCTCCCCTGGTGGAGCAGCGACGACTTCCGGCCGCTCATGGGGCCGGCGCCCGAGCCCGTCACGAAGTCGCCGGGCGGCGTCGTCGTGGTTCCCCCTACCGTCCCTGGGTACACGTTCCGCGTGAACGTCTCGCCGGTCGACGACCCCGCCAAGGGCTCCGTCCGCGAGGTGGACCTGCGCGCCGCCGAGCAGTTGTCCCCGCCCATCGGCCCCCCGCCATGGCTTCAGGGCGCCGAAATGGTGACGCTCACCACCTCCGGCGGACTGCCGAAGGAGGTCGGGTACAAGTTCCAGGCGACCCCCGTCACGCCCGAGATGTTCACCGAGGAGTCGAAGCGCAAGGCACTGGCCACCATCAAGAAGCGCGAGAAGTTCTCCGACGCCCTCGACAAAGCCCTGCCTGCCTCAATGGCCCCACGCCAGGGCGAGCGCTGCAAGGTGTGCGGCGAGGCGGCGCCGATCGCGAACCCGCCCCGATGGCGCGGCACAAACTTCAAGGAGCCCGACTTCACGGGCTGGGCGCGCATGGCCTTCCCGATTCCGAAAGACGAGGGCGTGGCCCCGGAGTGGCTGAACCTCTGCCACCCATGCGGCGAGAAGGTCGCCAGCTTCATCGACCACATGGCAAAGCCCTACTACGACACGGATGTGGACTGATGGACGCCCAGGACGAATTCGGCGAGAAGCGCCTCCGCATGGCAACGCCGTGGGGCCTGGTCGACGTGTTGCCCCAAGACTACCACTCCCCAGAATGGGCGCCCGGGAAAGTGGTAATCGGGGACCGAAGGTTCGACCTCGTCGAGCCCGGGTCGGAAGGCGTCATCAACGCCTGCGACTACTACGCGAGCAAGGGATGGCCAAAGGTCAAGAGCATCAACGTCCCGGCGGAATGTCTCGACGCGCTATGGAAAGAGGCGGCATCGGCCCGAAGATGGGAGCCGCCGCCACCGCCGCCCGTCTGTCCCGGTTGCCCGGAATGCATGCCCTCAGAGAACTGCCGGAACTGCGGCGCGCCGAGGGGCCGGGGCGCTTGCGACTACTGCGGAACGGAGGCGCGATGATGGACGCAAAGAAGGCGGAAGAAGTCGGGGTGATGCTCGAGCGACTGATGAGCCTCTGCGCGTGCGAGGTGACCATCGAAATCAACGCCCACCGAAACTACTACCAGCCGGTAGACGTGTGGCTCAGGAAGCGCGGCGACATGTCGCCGACGAAACCCGCCTTCGAGATATCGGATGATGTTCGCTGCGAGATGGTGAGGCGCAACAGGCTGGTCGAGATTCGCTTCTACCCTCAGACGCCCGTCGGCTTCTACTCGGTGATGCACTACGACCTGGTGGAAGCGCTCAAGAATGCACTCGCGTGCCTGGAAGACGAGGCGCGACCATGAAAACCACCGACTACCAGTGGGGCGTGTGCGTCGGAAGTTTCTGGACGTGGGCGGTCGGCGTGGCTCTCACGCTCGCAATGCTCTGGTGGCACAACAGCCAACCCGGACCCGTCTGCGCGGTCTGCGACTCGACGTGGTGCGCGGGAGAACTCGCCAAGGCCAGCGAGGCCAGCCGCGTCATCTGCGATCGGACGGTTCGGAGGTGCGAGGGGTTCCTGGCGGAGGCCCACGACGAGACGAAGTCTTGCCTGCATGTGCTCAAGGCGAGCGCAACGGAGCGGACGTTCGAGTCGGATAGGGTCGAGGTCCCCGGGGCGGGCAGGTATTGGGTGGACAACATGCCAAGGACTCCGACGCCGTGAAGAAGAAACCCAAGAACGCGAAGCTGATGCCGGTGATGTTCGGCAAGACGGCCCATCTTGTCGGGTCAATCTCCATGTCGACCGGACTCCCGCCGCTGACGTTCCGGCGGGACCCAGGGACGGGAGAGTTGAAGGCCGTCAAGTCGAAGAGGCGGAGCAAGGCAACTCGGCAGGCGGCGCTCGACCGCCTGTACGCGAGGCTGATTCCGCTCGAGGCCGCGATGGCGCGCGAGGTTGAGCGCATGGTGGCAATCGCCATGTCGACCCCGGAGCGCAAGTGGTTCAGCCTCAAGGGGGCGAAGAAGCGGCGGGCCAAGAAATGAAACCCGCCAACGACCCGGTTGTGGCGGTGCATGTGGAGAAACCAACCGACGACCACCTACTCCAAGTGTCGTGGGCCTGCATGCGCGAGACGCGCGGCTTCAAGTGTGGGCGCCGCGGTTGTGGGCAACTCGGACCAGGCCCCCAGGTCGGCCAGCGGTGTCGGCGCTGCGGCTCGCGGGTTGACCGGGTGGTCCGAGCCTCCGACGTGAGGCCGACAGCCCGGAAACCGAAGACCCTGCTTGACGTGCTTCGGGCCACCATCCCCTCAGGCATTGCGCGGGAACTCGTCGCGGCCGAAGAAAGCCTGTCCGTCAAGTGGCTTCAAGAGGTCGAGAAGGCGCTCCAACTTTCCCCCAAGGAATGCGCCAAGGTGCTCAGGCGGAGGAAGAAGCGATGAGAACACGTCGCGTTGACGCATGGCTCGCGGGCAACCGCAACGGGCTTTGGCTGGGGTTGATGGTGGGCGCGGTAGCGGGCCACGCGCTCACGCTGGTTTTTTTCTGGCTGGGCGCGCGATGACCGACACGAAGCCGCTCACCCCCGCCGAACACGACGCCTTCGCGGCGGACGCGTTGGACCTTGCGGCCGAGGTGCGGAGGCTGCGTCGAGTTGTGGCGAAGGTGGGCGACGGGGTCACGGCAGACGACGAATGCGACACCACGGTCGTCCGGCGCGCGTCGGCCGACACGTTCGTTCAGCACCAGGGCGTGTGCCGCCTCCCGCTGTGTCACGACGGGGAGCACGTCTACTTGTGGGACACCGGAGCGGAGGGGCCATGACAGAAGATGCTTCATGCCAGTACGAATTGACCTCCCGGGCGTCGCCGGCAAACGCGGCCTCGACCTCTTCGACCTGAGAGCAGGAGAGCGCCCGAGCCACTGGTGGAGGCGGACCGGAGGCGCAGAGTCTCTGGCTGGGGCCTTCATCTCGCTTCCGCGCCTGGCTCCGTGTGACCACAACTACGTCAGGTGGGTCGCAACGAAGGGGCCAGCCAAAGGCCTGGCCATCTGCGGTGGGTGTGGGCGGAACTTGAGCGCCGAGTCCAACCCCGCGCGCCCGTAGAACAAAGTCGCGCCCGGGCGGGACCTTGGGGGGGTGAAGTCCACCCGCCAGCGAGCCTTCGCGGAGGCGTGCGCCGGTGTCGGCGCTGAACTCTCGCACCGAGGCGCCCGATGGCGCTGAACGCGAGGCAAAAGGCCTTCATCAACGGGCTCGTGCGCGGAAAGACCGGGATTCAGGCGGCAATTGACGCCGGGTACTCAAAGAAGTCCGCGGCGCAGCAGGCGTCGAATCTGTGTAAGAACCCGAAAGTGCTGGCCAAACTCGAGGCCGCGCAAGGCCGGGCTGGCGTCACCGCCGAAGTAGTCCTTGGCGAACTTCTCCGCATCGGACGGTGCGACATCGGCGAGGCGTTCAACCCTGACGGCACCCTCAAGCGCATCTGTGACATCCCGGAGGACACGCGCCGGGCCATGGCCGGCGTCGAGCAGGAGGAATTCTACGAGGGCGCTGATGGCGAGAAGTTCAGCCTCGGCAGGATGAAGAAGGCCAAGTTCTGGGACAAGAACAAGGCCCTCGAGACGCTGGCCCGAAGCCTGAAGCTGCTGGTCGACCGAACCGAAGTCACGGTCGACGGCTCCTTCGCCGACGCGCTCAAAGAAGCGAGGGAACGTGCTCGCAAAGCGTGACGTGAAGGCGCTCGCCGAAGCGCTCGCTGAGTACACCCACGACCCGCTGGGCTACGTGAAGTTCGCGTTCCCCTGGGGCAAGGCGGGAACGGAGTTGGCCAACGAGGCTGGGCCGCGCGCCTGGCAGGCCGAGGTTCTGAACGAGATTGGCCGGCCCGTGAAGTCCGGGGCGGCTGTCGGCGACGCGGTCCAGACGGCGGTGGCGTCGGGACATGGCATTGGCAAGTCGACCCTTGTTGCCTGGATTGCCCGCTGGGCGCTGGCCACCCACGAGGACACCCGCGGCGTCATCACCGCGAACACGGAAGCCCAACTTCGGACGAAGACCTGGCCGGAAGTGGCCAAGTGGCACCGGCTTGCCATCGACGCCCCGCTGTTCACCTGCACCGCTACGGCGCTGGCCTCCTCCGACCCGAAGCACGAGAAGACCTGGCGCATCGACGCCGTCCCCTGGTCCGAAAACAACACCGAGGCGTTCGCCGGCCTGCACAACAAGGGCAAGCGGGTCCTCGTCATCTTCGACGAGGCCTCGAGCATCGCCGACAAAGTCTGGGACGTCACCGAAGGCGCCCTCACCGACGAGGACACGGAGATTGTCTGGTGCGTCTTCGGGAACCCGACGAGCGCAACCGGCCGTTTCCGGGAGTGCTTCCGGAAGAACCGCCACCGCTGGCACGTCCGCTCCATCGACTCGCGAACCGTCGAGGGCACCAACAAGGCGCAGTTCGCCAAATGGGTGGAGGACTACGGGGAGGACAGCGACTTCGTCAAGGTTCGCGTCCGAGGCATGTTCCCGAACCTCTCGGCAAAGCAGTTCATCTCCGTGGCTGACGTGGACGGGGCGTTCGGCAAACACCTACGGCCAGACCAGTACGAATTCGCGCCCGTTATCCTGTCCTGCGACCCGGCATGGGAGGGCGGGGACGAACTCGTTATCGGGAAGCGCCAGGGCCTGGCGTTCAGCATTCTTCGGACTCTCCCCAAGAACGACAACGACGTGTGGGTGGCCAACGAGTTAGGGCGGCTCGAGGATGAGCACCACGCCGACGCGGTATTCATCGACGGCGGCTACGGCACCGGCATCGTCAGCGCCGGCAAGACGCTCGGGCGCAAGTGGAACCTCGTCTGGTTCGGCGGCGCTCCGAATGACGTCGGGTGTGTGAACAAGCGGGCCGAGATGTGGAAGGACGCGCGCGACTGGCTCAAGTCGGGCGGCGCCATCCCGGCCGACCAGGTTCTACACGACGACCTCGTCGGCCCCGAGACGGTGGCGAGGCCCGACGGGAAGATTCTGCTCGAGTCGAAGAAGGACATGAAGGCCCGGGGCCTGCCGTCTCCCGGACGCGGCGACGCGCTGGCGCTCACCTTCGCTGCGCCCGTGTCAAAGCAGACCGTCAAGGCGCGGGCCAAAGAGACGAAGACGATTGCCCAGAACCGCGACTACGACGTTTTTGCAAAAGAGGCCCCCTGATGTGCGCTCCGAATACCGCAGCAGCCAAACTCATGCGCGGCGGCTCTTGGGCCGACGTGCTTGGCGGAGTTCCGGTCCCCGAGACGGGTTCCCCAGCGCTCCCCGGAGACCCTGGCTTCGGAGACCCGACCACGCGCGACAGACTCATCAACGCGACGGCCCAGGAGGCCCACGACAAGGCCAAGCAGGACGACATCAACGAGGCAGCGCGCAAACTCATCCCCCCCGACCTCACCGACAAGGCCGTCCAGGAAGCCCGCGCCCGCGCCGCACGCCAACTCACGCTCGGACAGGGCCGGCGCTCGACGTTCCTGACGGGGCCAGGCGGAGTCACTGCGCCAAAGCCGCTCGCCTACAAAAGCCTCTTCGGCGGGGGTGTCTAAGTGGCCGCCGACACGACATCGGAAGCGCCCAAGGAGGCAACCAACAAGTCCGCCTACGAAAAGCGCAAGGGCTACCTGAAGCGCCTCGCGGCCCTAAAGAACGAGCGCTCGTCCTGGGATTCGCACTGGACCGAGGTGGCCGAACACTTCTACCCCCGAGGCCAGCGCCTCCTCTCCACCCAGAAGAATTACGGCGGGAAGATGAACTCCGCCATCATCAACGAAACCCCCCTGACCAGCCTCGACACGCTGGCGGCCGGGATGATGTCGGGCATCACGCCCCGCAGCCGCCCGTGGTTCCGCCTCACCACCCCGGACCCCAGGCTGGCCGAGTACGGGGCCGTCAAGGAGTGGCTCCATACCGTCGAGGAGCGCATCCGCACCGCCATCGACAAGAGCAACGCCTACCTGGCCTTCCACCAAATCTATATGGGCCTCGGCAGCTTCGGCACTTCCGTCTGCCGGGTGGAGCCGGACGAAGAGGACGGGCTGCGCTGCTACGTCGTTCCCGTGGGCCGGTTCTGCGTGGCCAACAGCGCCCGGCTTCGGGTCGACACGCTGTATGACGAACTCTCGATGACGGTGGCGCAGCTCGTCGAGCAGTTCGGCCTCGACGCGTGCAGCAAGCCCGTCAAGGAACTCTGGGAGAAGGGCGACCGAGACTCTTGGATTGACGTCGTCCACGTCAACGAGCCCAACAAGGCGAAGGTGGAGGGCGCCATCGGCCCGAAGGGCATGGCGTGGACCTCATGCTGGTTCGAGGCCTCGGCCAACATCGAGACGGGCTTCCTGCGTGAGTCAGGCTCCGAGGAGTTTGGCGTCGTGGCCCCGCGCTGGCTCCTGACCGGCGAGGACGTCTACGGTAACGCCCCAGCGATGAACGGGCTAGGGCCGGCGAAGGCGCTGCAGCTCGCGGAGAAGCGCGAGGCGCAGGCCTTCGACCGCATCGTCAACCCCCCGATGGTGGCCCCAGTGAGCCTCCAAGGCATGGGCGTTTCTCTCGTCCCGGGCGCCACCAACTACGTCGACAACGTCTCGAACCAGGTTGTACGGCCGGCGGTCGAGCCGCACCCCCAAGCGCTGAACGCGGCCGAGGCGAAGATTCAGCGCCTCGAGCGCTCCGTGCGGTCCGTCATGTACGCCGACGTCTGGTTGATGATGCAGCGGGGCGAGAACGACCCCCAGAAGACCGCGACCGAAATCACCGCTCTCAAAGAGGAGAAGATGCAGCAGTTGGGGCCGGTGACGGAGAGGTTACAGGACGAGCTTCTGGACCCGTTCATCGACCGCGTCTTCGCCATCCTCCTCCGGGCCAATCGGATTCCCCTGCCCCCGAAGGAACTCCAGGGCCAGCCGCTTCGGGTCGAGTACCTCGGCGTGATGGCGCAGGCTCAGAAGGTGTTGGGCGTCGTGGCCGTCGACCGGACGGTGGGGTTCATCGGGCAGCTCGCCCAACTCCAGGCCGCAAACGGACGCGCCCCAGAGGTGCTCGACAAGTTGGACTTCGACAAGGCCGTCACCGAGCACGCCCAGATGACCGGCATTCCCCCGGCACTCATCCGCACCGACGAGGATGTGGCCGCCACTCGAGGCCAACGGGCGCAGCAGGCCGCCCAGCAGCAGCAGATGCAGCAGGCCGCCCAGATGGCGGAGGTGGCCAAGAATGCCGCTCAGGCCGTCGGTCAACCGGCGGCAGAGGGCGGCGGGGCGCTCGGGGAACTCCTGGGCACCATGGGTGCGCCAGGGGGGAGACTCCAATGAGGCGCCTTGTCGTGGCGGCATTCTTCGCGGGAGCCATCGGGCTCGCAGTGGCGCTGCCTACCGGCCGCAGCAACCTGCCTACTCCGGGGACTCGCGGGCCGGCGGGGCCGACCGGGCCCAGAGGAACCTGCGACCCCATCGACGGCGGCGTGTCGTTCCTCTGCGGAAACGGGCTCTCCTGCACGATGGACGGCGGCCTCGCCGGCTACATCTCGCTCTCGGCCATCCCTACCTGCAACGACGCCGGCTACCGACTCGGGTGGAGCGGGTCGGCGTTCGTGTGCCTCCAGTGACCGGACTGCTCGCCATGCTGCTCGCGACGGGCTCTGTGACGTTCACGCCGGCCTCTCGTGCGTGGCTCAAGCCCAGCTCTAGCCCGCCCATCGCCTACTGCTCGAGCATTTGCATGGGCGGCGCGGGCTCTGGCGATTGCGGCCAGGTCTGCACTCAACTTCCGGCTTCGACGGCCACGAACTACAGCGCACTGAGCCAGCATCTCGACGACCTATCGGCTTGGAGCACTTACGCCGACTGCACCCTCAGCGCCGATGCGGGAGTCTTCGTCTGCGGAGTGCCGCTCCAGACGGTTGCCTGTACGGACTACTCGTCGGGCGTCACACAGAGCGAGGCTTTCCCCAACGACGGCGGGGGAAACAGCCCGTGGGTGACGGAGGTTTACGCGGCCTCGACCGACGGCGGGACCTACTCGGCGTCAATCGTGATGAACAATGGAATGTACTGGAAGGACACAGACCGCGACGGCGGATGTACGTGCAACACCAGCGACGGCTCGAGCTGCACTGTCTACTACGAGCACAGCGACGGGACGACCAACACCTCGCCGGGCGCCGACTTCGACCGCTGTTCGTTCGTCTACACGGTTGGCCCCGTCGCGAAGTTGCTGCGAGCAAGGGCCGAAAGCACCGCCACGAAAAACAGCATGAACATCCTTTTCGTGGGCCACGCCGTTACGTCGATGGGCGGCTCGTGGGACCACAGCGCCGGGTTTTTCTCCGTCGCATTCGGGCTCGCGCAGACTCGGCCGAACGCTCCGACGGACCTGACCTACTGCCCGAACCCGGGCGCCACGCCGGTGAGTTGCCCATGAGCGAGCAGAGCGACAAGCGCGAAGCCGACCGGGTCCGAGAAGGCGATGACGTGCTTCGGGGCATCCTCTCCACCCCGAGCGGGCGGAAGTGGTACTGGCGGAACATTGAACGGACCGGAGCAACGAGGCCCGGCTACGGCGGGGACCTCTATGCCTGCGGTCTTCGGGACGGCCAGCGCGACATCGGCTTTGCGTTGATGGGTGACGCGCAACGCGCCTCGCTGGACCTGTTCGCGCTCGCCTTCTCAGAGCAGATGCAGGCCGCGAAGTTGGAGAAGGACTTGCGCGCGAAGGAAGCGCCGGCCGAAGAGTAGCCGCCGCCTCGCTTCGCCTCGCTGGGTAACTCCAAGAACAAAGTCGCGTGCGTCAAGGACAGTTGCCTGCGATGGCAACCGACCCTGTTGTCCCGCCCGTAGCAGACGCCACCGCACTCGGCGGCGCCACTCCCCCGCCGGCCGAAGTCAAGACCGAGGTTGCGCCCGACGCCGCGAAGGTTGCGGCCGACAAAGCCGCCGCCGACAAAGTGACGGCCGACGCCAAGGCGAAGACCGAAGCGGACGCGAAGGCAGCCGCCGCGGCGAAGTTCGAGGTCAAGCTCCCCGAGGGCATCAAGCTCGAGGACCTCGGCGCGCTCGAGCCGCTGGCGAAGGAAGTCGGGCTCGACAGCGCGAAGGCGCAGAAGGTCGTCGACCACTTCCTGGCCATCGACAAGGCCCGGCAGGAGAAGCAGACCGCCGAACTCGACGCGGTCCACGCCGACTGGAAGAAGCAACTTCGGGCCGACAAGGACTTCGGTGGGGCCGCCTTCGAGGCCTCCCGGGCGAACGCCCTCAAGGCCGTCTCGAAGTACGGGGACGCCGACCTCAACAGCTTCTTATCCGGCAACGCCGTCGGCGACCACCCGGGCCTGTTCCGGATGCTCGCCCGCATCGGCAAGGCGATGGCCGAGGACTCGGTCGCCGGGACCTCGTCGAACGGCGTGAAGCCTCCGCCCGAGAAGACGCTCGCAGAACGCATGTTCCCCGACATGTTTCCTAAGGAGTCGTAACCGATGACGACCGCCGTCAACAGCACCGCGCTTTCTCTCGTCGATGTCCTGAAGGTCACCGCCCCGGATGGCACGGCGCTGCCCATCGCGCAGTTGATGTCGGCGCGCTCCGCAATCCTGAAGGACGCCCTCTTCGTCGAGGGCAACCTCACGACCGGCCACACCGTCGCCCAACAGACCGGCCTGCCGAGCGCCTCGTGGCGTGCCCTGAATGCCGGCATCGCGGCCAGCAAGGGCCGGGTGAACACGTTCACCGAGACCTGCGCCATCCTCTCGAGCTTGGGCCAGTGCGCCGTGGAACTCGCCGAGATGTACCCCGGCGGGCCGGCGCAGTACCGACTTCACGCGGCCGAAGGGCACATCGAGGCGATGTGGCAGGAGATGGAGGCCAGCTGGGCGTACGCGAGCCTGGCCGCGGCCCCCAACGAGTTGAACGGCCTCATCCCGCGCTTCAACAGCACCACGGCGGTTGGCGGAAGCCAGATTGTCCTGTGCGACGACGCGGCCTCCGGTTCGGACCAGACCTCGGTTCTCCTCGTGGGCTGGGGCGCGCGGAAGGTCTACGGCTTCTATCCGCGAGGCTCGACGACCGGCGGCATCGTTCATGAGGCCATGCCGGCGCAGATGTTGGCCGACTCGGGCGGCACCAACCTCCTGAAGCAGTACGTCGATACCTTCGACTGGAAGGTTGGCTTCGCGGTGGAGGACTACCGCTACATCTCGCGCGTCGCGAACATCGACGCGGTCAACATGGCGGCCGGGACCTCGCCCATCTTCGACGCGATGATCGAGGCCTTCTATCTGAACGAGGGCCACAAGGGCGGGGCCAAGATGGCCTGGTACTGCAACCGGGCGATGGGGACCTACTTCCACAAGAAGGCCCGCGCCGAAGCCAGCAACCAACTGACCGTCGAAACCATCGACGGCAAGCCGGTCGTCAGCTTCCTGGGCGTGCCCATCCGAATCACGGACGGAATCGGCTCTGCCGAGGACGTCGTCAGCTAGTCGCCCACCTTCAACCCTGGGCTTCGCGGCCCAGGAAACCCTTGAGCAGCACGGGAGAACGACCATGCAGGACAAGCAGCTTATCTTCTCGGACGCGCAGGACATCGGGCTCACGCAGCAGTCCGTTCTCTCGACCTACTCGGTGGACCTCGGCGCCGTCGGCACCGTGCCGGGC
The DNA here is from genome assembly GCA_041659985.1 of Thermoplasmatota archaeon. Lineage (GTDB taxonomy): Archaea > Thermoplasmatota > E2 > JACPAO01 > JAHFTW01 > JAHFTW01. Next base: position 22,231 of record JBAZXE010000005.1, read on the forward strand.
CTGGGCGGACAGCCGCTGGCCGACCTGATGCGCGGCAACCGCCCGCGGATTGTCGCCCAGATTGTCGAGGCGGTCGTCGGCACCGTCTCGACCATCACCGTGGAGGTGGTCTGCGCCGAGAACGCCGCGCTCACCACCAACCTCCGGGTGCTCGACACCTCCCTGGCCATCGCCGAGGCAACCCTCGTCGCCGGCTACCAGTTCCACATCGACATCACCACGAAGATGACCGCGGCCGAGCGCTACCTCGGGCTCCGGTACACCATCGGAACCGCCACCACCACGGCCGGCACCATCACGGCCTGGCTCGAGTTGAACCCCTCGGACGCCTACCCGCTCGGCGGGTAGCACCAACCCTCAACCCGGGCTGACGGAAGCGCCAGCCCCACCGGAGAACCAGCATGGCCGACGCGCCCAAGACCCGCTACTTCACCTCCACCAAGGCCGTCTTCATGAACGGACAGCACTACGCGCCCGGCAGGGTGATTCCGGTTCAGCCAGAGAAGTGCAACGGGAGAGAGCACAAGAAGGTCGACGGAAAGAGCGTCATCACGCAGCTCGACAAGCCGGCCAAGCACTTCACCGAATGCAACGCCAAGGGTGGGCCCCTGGGGACCAACACCCCGCCGGCGCCGCCCGAGCCTAAGGCCCCCGAAGTTCCCTCGGCCGCCACCATGAGCGAGATCGGCAAGCACGCCGGGAAGCCGGCGGAGATTCAGAAGCCGGGCAAGCACTAACCCAGGGCGGAGGCTCCCGTGGCGCTGACGGAAGAGGGCATTTGCAACCTGGCCCTCGTCCGCATCGGGCAACGGGGGCTCATCGACGACCTGAACGAGGACACGGTCGAGGCGCAGACGGCGAAAGCCATCTACGCCCCGGCCCGTGACGCTGTTCTGGCGTCGTTCTGGTGGCAGTTCGCGACCTTCCGCGCCGCGCTCGCCGAAGTCTCCGGCGCCTCCGTGGATGGCTGGGAGTACGTCTATGCGCCCCCGGCCTCGCTGTTGGCCCCCCAGTACATCTGGAGCGGGGCCCGCCGCCCCTCACGCGAGGCGATGATTCCGTTCGCGCTCGAAGGGGACGACACCTACGGGCGCCTCGTCTACTCGGACGAGCCTGACGCGGTCCTGGTCTACACGAAGCTCGTCACGGAGCCGGCGTTCTTCCCGCCCCACTTCGTTCAGGCCCTTGCCTGGAAGCTGGCCTCCGAGTTCGCCTTGGGCCTGCCCATCAAGGTTCAGGCGGGACTCGGCATGGACCAGAAGTACGAGGCGGCGCTTCGGACGGCCATCGCCACGGACCTTCGGGGCCAGCAAGTCGACCCACAGCCGGACGGCGAAACCATCGCGGTGAGGAGCTAGCCATGTCGCTCGCAATGCTGACGAAGCGCCAGCGGCTCGAGAAGGAACTCTCGCGCACGAAGATGCTGCTCGACGTGATGGGCCGGATGCATGCCCTCCTGCTCAAGCACCTCGAGACGACGGGCAAGATGACGGTCGAGGAGCAGGCGGCCTGGGAGGAGTCGGAGATGGTCCCGGCGCTCGCCGCCATGGGCGTCACCCTGAAGCCGGCGGGCAGGCCGAAGTCCAACCTTGTCGGCTTGGACGGGCAGCCGATCGCGGGGCCGTAGCCCGTGGGCGCGATTCGCCAAACTTCGTTCGCCGCCGGGGAACTCGCCCCGGCCTTGCGCGGGCGCACGGACCTCCAGAAATGGAGTCAAGGCCTGCGCCGCTGTCGGGACTTCTTCATCTCCAAGCAGGGCGCGGCGGTATCGAGGCCAGGGACCGTTGGAGTGGCGGTCACGAAGTACGGGGCGTCCTTCTCGGAGTCGCGCTACGTGCGACTGCTCCCGTTCGTCTACTCGGACACGCAGAGTTATGTGCTCGAGGTGGGCATCGGCTACATCCGGTTTCACTCCGACGGGGCCGTAGTTACCTGGTCCGTCGTCCCCTACGACGGCCTCCAGGCTGCGTTTACCGTGGGGGCCACGGTGGAGGGCTTCGAGTCGGGCGCAACGGGCGTCATCGTCGCCGACAGCGGAACGGCCCTGACGCTGCGAAACGTCGCCGGCACGTTCGACCAGAGCCAGGAGGAGCTGAACGACTCTTCCGGCGGCAGGGCGAACTCAAACGGAGCGACAACGACAACGCCCGTCGAGTACGCAACGCCCTACGTGGCGGCAGACATGTTCAGTCTCCAGTGGGCGCAGTCCGGGGACGTGCTGACCATCTGTCACAAGGACCATCCGCCGGCGGAACTCTCGCGGATCGCGCACGACAACTGGACCTATGCGGCGTGCGTCTTCACCCGCCCCTCGGCCTTCCAGTCCGCCACCGACGTCTTCCTTTCGACCACCAGCCTTGGCGCCGAAGACGTGGCCAACGGCATCATCAAGCGGGCCTGGACCTACGCCGTGACGCTGATTGTCCGGGTGGACGCGACGGGCTACGTCTACGAAACCGCCCCAACGACTCTGACGAAGTCTTCGGACACGGCGGCCGGGTCTAACCTCGTCGACATTCCCGAGACGCTGTGCGTGTACCCCTCGTCCCCGGTGACGGTATGGATTCCGGCAGATGGGGTGCCGGCGTTCGGTGGATCGACGGTGATTGGTGCCCGGGTTTACCGCGGCCGAGCGGCCCTGCTCGGGTGGATTGGGGACGTGGGCGGCGACACCCATCCACTTGGCGGCTCCGACCTTTCCTTTATCGACGTTGGGATGGAGCCCGACTACGCGATGGCCCCGCCGCAAGGAAAGGTGCCGTTCGTTGCCGGCGAGTACCCGTCGGCCGTGACGTACTTCGAGGAGCGACTGTGGTTCGGCGGGACAACCGCGCGTCCCGCCTTTCTTTTTGGGAGCGCAACCGCCGACTACCACAACTTCGACGACCGCATGGTGCCGGTGGCCACGGAGGCGCTGACCTACGAACTCGCCGGCCGCAAGCGCGAGGACGTCAAGAGCCTCGCGGGGCTCGACCAGCTTCTCATCGGGACCGGCATGAGCGCCTGGGCGTTCGGCGGCTCCGGTGGTGAACCTTTGGCCCCCGAGGTTCAGCCGCGCGCCAAGGTGCAGGTCGAGGTTGGGTGTCGCGCCCTGCCCTTCCTCGTCGTCGGTCAGTCGGCCCTGTTCTGCCGCAACAAGGGCGGCGGGGTGCGGAGCCTGGTTCCGGGAGGCCAAGGCGGCTGGCAGTCGGGAGACTTGAGCACCATCGCCCAGCACTTCTTCACCGGCACCGACTACGACATCGTCGATTGGACCTACGCCGAGGACCCCTGGGGGCTCATCTGGCTGGTGCGCGCCGACGGGGCGCTGCTGTCGCTCACCTACTCCGAGCCCGACCAGATGTGGGCCTGGGCGCTGCACACTCCCGCCGGGGGCGGACTCGCCAAGTCGGTCTGCGCCGTGCCCGAGGGCGACGAGGACGCGGTCTACGTCGTGGTGGAGCGCAACACCTCGACCGACGGCGGGACCAGCATCTTCCGGGGCACCTTCATCGAGCGCATGGCTTCGCGCATCCGCTACGGGCTCGTGACGGACGACATCTGCCTGGATGGGGCCATTCGTTACGAGGGCACGCCGACGGTGTCCCTGTCGGGCCTCGACAAGTTCGAGGGCCAGAGCGTCTACGTCGTCGGCAAGAGCAACCCCGTACAGGGGCCGTTCACCGTCTCCGCCGGGGCCGTGACGCTTCTGGACCTGCCGATCGCGAACCAGGGCAACAACGTCGTCTTGTACGCGGGCCTCCTCTACCAGCCAGAACTCGAAACCCTCAACGCGGGCGGAGGAACTCACCAGCGCACCACGAAGTCCGTTGCCGTCGAGGTCTTCGAGTCCATCGGCTTCTCCATTGGGCAGGACTTCACCGAGAAGAATTTGAGGCCGTGGCGCCAGCGCACCGTCTCGGCCGGCTACGGAGCCATTGAGGCCAGCACCGAAACTGTCAGGCTGTCCGTCACCGGAACGTGGTCGGAACATGGGCGCGTGGCCATCCGGCAGACGCAACCGCTACCACTCACAATTGTCGGCGTGACTCGCGACGTGGAGAGCGGCGAATGATCACCCGAACTTACTCGCGCCCAACCGCCGTCCGGCTTCACCTGTTCCTGAGCAAGCGGACGGGCGGGCCGAAGAAGGTCTGGGCCTGGCCGGTGGTGCTCGAGCGGCGTTGCCGGACCCGCCGGCCGAGGCCGATCGAACTGCTCACCTTCCGCCACCCGAGGCTCAAGGAGGCGTTCGCTCATGGGTAAGGAGAGCGTGGACGGCGGCCCCCGGCCTTGCCTACCGAGCGCCTTGGTCCGGGGCTTGACTTACTCCCCCGGGGCGTCGGCGGTGTGCCAGGAGCCGCCCTCCCTGGCCCGGAACCATAGGGTCATCATCACCCCAGCGCAACAGGCCCACTGCGAGGCCCTGGCGCCCCTCCTGCGCCCCGAGGACGTGGCCGAAGCCGAAGCCATGCTCGAGGACTTCTCGACCCCGCTACACTGCCTAGAGGCGTCTGTAGCGCAATCCTCGTGCGCCTGGGCGGCCCTGGTAGACGGGCAGGTAGACGCCATGTTCGGAGTCGTCCCGTTCGAGACGGCGGCGCTCGAGCACCCCCGGGGCCTCATCTGGTTCGTCACAGGGCAGGGGTTCCCCCGGCACGCCCTCGCGTTCGCCCGGGTGGCCCGCCCCGTCATCCGGGCCCTGTTCGAGTCCTTCGGCCCGCTCTGCAACTACATCGACGCCCGGTACTTAGCCGCCGTCCGGTGGGCCAAGTGGCTTGGGTTCGTTGTCGGCGCGCCGGTGCCGTTCGGCCCCAAGGGCTTGCTGTTCCACCCGGCTCGTCTCGAGGTGCTCTGATGGGATGGGTAGCGCCAGTCCTCGCCGTCGCAGGAACCGCCCTTGACCTGGTTGGCCAGGAGCAGGAGCGCGGCGCCAAGGCCAAGGAGTCAGCCGACAACCAAGCGTTGGCCAACCGCGCCGCGGCGGACGCCATCGCCCGTGGCAACCAGGATGCCGGCCGGACGCGGATGGCTACGACGCAACTCATCGCCCGCCAGAAGGTCGCGTTCGCGGCCAGCGGCGTTGACCCGACGGTGGGCACCCCGGCCGACGTCGCCGCCTCGACGGCCATGTTCGGGGAGTTGAAGGCGAAGACGGATGAGAACAACGCGGCCCGGGAGGCGTTCGGCTTCAAGACCTACGGGTTGAAGTACCAGCAGCAGGCGCAACTCGACCAGACGCGGGCCACGAACCAGGAAGTCGGCACGGCGCTGGGCGGGCTCGGCAAGCTGGCCTCCTACTGGCCCAAGGACTAAGCCATGAAGGTTCCCGTCTACGACAACGCCGACGCCGCGACTCGCCCGGTTGGGTTCCAACCGTCGAACCTCAACTTCGAGAACGGCCTGGGCGCGGCGGCGCAGGGGCTCGGGCAACTTAGCCGGGGCGTTGAGCACGTCGTCTCTGTTGAGGAGACGAAGGCGAAGGCAGCCAAAGAAGAGGCGGCGGCGACGGCCGAAGCCATCGCGGCCACGGACGCCGAGCGTCGTTGGGGCATCCGCGCCAAAGGGGACCCCAACAACCCCAAGGCCCCGCCAGGCGTGCTGCAACTGCGCGGCATGGACGCAGTCAACGCCTCCGGGGACGTCATCACGAAGTTCGAGGACGACTTAGAGGAGGCGTCGAAGTGGGTTCCAGAGGAGCGGCGCTCGAAGTTCAAACAGCGGATGACTCCGCGACTTCTAGGAATGCAGGAGCGGGTGACGGACCACTCCAACAGCGAGCGGCATACGGCGGCGGTATCGGCCGAGGCGGGGCTTGCCGACAGACTACTGAGCGAGATCCCCGACAAACCCACGCCGGCATTCCTGGAGGAGCAGGCCGCGCAGCTCGAACAGACCGTCAGGCCGCTTCAACTCTCGCCCGAAGAGGGCGACATGAAGATGCGGCGCTGGAAGGAGCGCGCCGCCCTCGATGCGATGCGCGCGCACATGGCTACCGCAGAGGAGGACCCGGTTTCGGCCGACATCGCCCTCAATGGCACCAACAGGGCGCTGGGCTTCAAGCAGTACCTTGGCCCCGAGGTGGTGGCGGCGCTCCAGGAGAAGATTGATTCCTACAAGGGTGACGCCGTTGTGCTGGGCGGAGCCCGCCTCTCCGCTGCCATGTCGAGAGACGCCGAGGCGGCGGACCCACTCATCGACGGCGAAGGATGGATGCGCGAGGGCGCCGCGCTCGAGAACGCCAGGTCATTTGCCGAGCAGAACGGCCTCACTCCCAAGCAGGACGAGGCGCTTCAAGGCAGGACGCTGCTTGAGGTGCGCCGGAACCTTCAGGCCAAGAAGGAGAAGTATGAGGCCGTCTCGGATGGCATCTACCAGACCATCAACGAGAGGGGTTGGTGGGGGACCAGCGAGGCCGACAAGAAAACACTGAACAAGGTGAACCCACCGCTATACCGAGCCCTCGAGAACGAGGCGGTTCGAGAGTCGAAGGCCGATCGTCAGAGCAAGACCCAGAACGACCGCGAGCAGGCCGCAATCGACAGATTCGCGAAGAGCGAGTACCGGAAGCAGCTCGCCGAGGGTGGATACGACCCCAAGGAAAACACCGACCAGGCATGGTGGGCGGTGGGCGCGAGCCCAGACGTCAAGAACGACATCAAGACGATGAAGGCCAAGCACGGCAAGGTTGTCGATGCGGGCGCCGAGAAGCACCTGAACGAGGGCCGGCGGGACGTCAGGGCAATGCTCCCGCCCATCACCAAGAAGGGAAAGAACGACAAGCAGTACGCGGCCAACGTGAACGAGCAGGAGAACCGAGCCGACGTGGCCTACGAGAGCCTCTACTACGCCGACCTGGAGGCCAACAAGAAGACGAACCCGGCAGACCCAAAGCCCACCCACGAGCAGATGGTCGTCATCAAGGCTCGGGCCGTCCTGGCCGGGGGCTCCGTGGATTACGCCCGGGGCATGGCCTACGGGCAACTCACGGCGCCGAAGCCATCGCCCGGAGCGCGGAAGCGGGATAGGAACGGCGTGCTTTGGGAGCGGATGCCGGACGGCAGCGCACGACAGGTCAAGGAGTAACCCGTGGACTTCGACGCCATCGACGGCACGCCGGAACCCGACGCGCCCGCAGCGCCGCTTGGACTCGTTGCGCCCCGGGAGTCCTCTTCCGCACCCGAGGCGGCCCCGTCGTTCGACGCCATCGACGGGACGCCCGAAGACGCGCCCGCGCCGACTCAGGACGAATTACTCAACCCGACGTTCCCGCCCGGTTCGTCCGGCGAGTACGACCAGACCGTCCTCAGCCCGCCGCCCGCGTGGACGCAGAAGGCGGCCGAGGCCGCCGACCTTGGCATCGACTACCGAAGCCCAGACCAGCGCGATGCCCAGAGCATCATGTCGACCCTCTCGGCGCCGGAGGACGCGAACGCCAGGGCCGAGGTGCTTCGGGTAGCCAAAGGGCTCAACCTGCCCCGAGACGTTGTCGCCGCGAAGCTGCCGGAGATGAAGGCGAGCCTTCGGGCGGCCGGCATGGACATCGAGGCATGGAGGCAGACCAGCCCGGACCTGTACCGGCTCGCGGCGAGTAGCGGCGAAGCGGCGATGGTGTTGGCGGACGAGCCCCTGTCTTTGTGGCAGGAGGCGAACAACGCCCTGCTTGACTTCAGAAATTGGGTCGACCCGGCACTTGAATCCGTGCGGCCGAACGAGGAGCAGGGGGTCACCAACGCCCGGTTGCGAAAGGACGCCAGAGAGGCCGGGCGCTCCGTTCCCAGGCAGACACCCCGGCTGAAAGATGTTCGCTCGGAAACTGCCGGAACAGGACTCGAGCGCGCCGCGAAGTTCGCCTACGCCAGAGAGCGCGAGTCGACGGCGCAGTTCGACGTCAGCCTCGCCTACATGGACCTGGGCGACGCGATGGTGGCCAACCGCCTCGCCCCGGGTTCGGTCGATGAGTTGGCCATCCGGGAGCGCATCTTCGACCTCGAGCGGAAGGCGGCGCCGGCTTACTTCGAGGGCTCCGGCCGGGCGGAGATGACGGCGGAGCAGGTCATCCAAGGGGCTTCGTCGACCAAGAACGTCCTCGTCGAGGCCGGGCCGATCGCTGCCGGGTTCGCGGTAGCGGGCGCCGCGGTCGGCGCGGTTGCCGGGGCGGAGGCGGGGCCGGCGGGCGTGGTGGCGGGAGCCAAGACCGGCGGAGCGGCGGGGCTCAAGTTCGGAGTCGAGATAGGAGTCTTCAACGGCTCAAGGCGCTCTGAGGGCGGCGAGGCGCTCAAGGAAGCCCTCGACTACCAGGCGCAGGTAGAGCGCGAAACCGGAGTCAAGCAGGACCCGATGGAGGCGGTGGCCGTGGCCAACCTCGTCGGCATCGTGGCCGGCGGAGCCGAGGTGATGCAGTTCGGGCGCTTCACGAGGGCATTCGGCCGGGGCGCCGCACTTCGGGCGCTGATGGGTGGCCAGCGGGCCAAGTCGCTGTTCCTGCGAGCCGGGAAGGACATGGTCGTCAGCGCCGCCGGCGAGGGCGGGACGGAGATGCTCCAGTACGACGTCCACGAACTGGGCAAGACGGCGCTGGCGTTCAGTGCCACGGGCGAGTGGAACTACACCGGGACATGGGCCGACCGACTGACCGCAGGAGAGGCGGGGTTCGTCGGCGCCCTTGGGCTCGGTGCCCTTCAGATGGCGTCGAACGTCGGCGTCCAGATGCACGCCATCTCAGAGGCCAAGAAGGGCTCGCGCATTGCCGCGTCGCTGGCCGGCATCAAGGACAGCCCGACCGTAGGGGCCATGCCGGGCGCCGTGGCGCAGATGGTTTCGGACGCGACCGCAAAACACGGGCAGCGAGTCGAGGCGCTGCATGTCGACGCCGGGGCATTCGTTCGCTACTTCCAGGACGAGCAGTTGGACCCTCACGCGGCGGCCCGAGAGATGTTGGGGCCGGACGGCCCAGAGCAACTCAACGCGGCGGTCCTGGCGGGCGGGAAACTCAATGTCCCCCTGGAGCAATATCTCGAGAAGTGGGCCGGCGGGGACGCCGCCCAGGCCCTGGCCGGCGACACCACCACCCGCCCCGAGCACGACACCGCCAACCAGTTGGCCGAGATGGCGAAGACGGTCGAGCCCGAGGCCAAGGCACTGGCCGACATTTACGCGAAGGAGAACGTCGAGCCGAAGACGCCGGCCGAAGTCGAATTCAAGGGCGAAGTCGACCAGCTCGTCGCCGCCGCCCCGGACCTCTACTCGAAGAAAGACGCGCGTGCCGCCCTCGCCATCTCGTGGGCCATGAAGAAGACGATGGCCAAGGCGTTCGGCGTGGATGTCGCCGAGCTGTTCAAGTTCCACAAGTTCGCGCTCGAGCAAGGGCGAGTGAGTCCGGTCGGGGCGATGCTTCAGGGGGCGGAGGGGCCCGCGCCGCACTCCTGGTCACAGAACCTCACCGCCCGCTTGCTCGGAGCGAAGCCCGGCGAGGGACTCGACGCCCCGACACGCATCGACGAAATCCACAGGGACGACGTTTCAGGCCTGGTCCACGAGTCGACCTGGGACGCGACCCCGCGCACCCCCGGCTATTCGGTGCTGGTGCTGGGGACGCCCGACCTCAAGGCCGTCAACGACCACCCGAAGGCCGCGCACGACACGGCGAACGAGATGCTTCGCCGGCAGGCCCTAGCTGTCGGCGGCATGGACCCCAACGCGGCCCGCGGCGGGACCACCATCATCATGGAAGTGAAGGGAGAGGAAGGCGCCAAGGAGGCCATCGCTAGGGCCCAGGCAGCCCTGCCTCCTGGCATGTTCGTCGAGTTCGGGATGGGGGCCACGAAGAGGGAAGCGTTCACCGCCCGGAAGAAGATGGTCGACGACAACCGGATGAAGAAAGTCTGGCCGGCGCGCGGCCTCACCAACTTCCCGGAGTCCGGCATGGCCGGGCTCGAGGCGCTGATGAAGGAGGTTCCGGGGCTTGCGTCTTCAACCATCGACGAAGACCTGGCGGCGAGCGCCGACAACCTTCCGAGCGCCGAGCACTTCAGGCAGGCCTACCTCGACAAGCTCGACCCGCGCATCTTCAATCGGCTCGGGTTCCTGATGTCGGGCCCCAAACCCTACGTCATGGCCATCGACCTGGCCGGGCTGAAGCGGGACTTCAACGAGGCCTTCGCCAAGTTCGCCCCTCCGGGAATGGACGAGGGTTGGGCGGGCAACATCGCCATCCAGCACTTCCAGGATGCGGCCGTGGCGACGGGCGGGAACGCCTATGCCTTCGCCCGCTACGGCGGGGACGAGTTCGCCGCGGGCGGACAAAGCGAAGCCGAACTCGAGGTGTGGCGCAACGACCTCGTGGCGGAGTTGCGAAACAACCCGGTTCGAATCACCATCAATGGAGAAGTTCGCCACATTCGGTTAGACTTCAGGGCAGCCGTCGCGAAGGAGACTTATGGCGCAGCCGACCGAGAACTCAACCGACGGAAAAGAGATAACCCTGCAAGCCTTGCTCGATACGATGCGCAAGCATCCAAACGTGAAGGTGGAGATGCTGGGGCCAAGCTATCGTGGAGTGCTGCTCTACAAGCCAGGCGAGCCCGTGCCGAGCGCCGAGGAACGCACGCGCAGGCGTTCGTTAATCGACCGGGCGCTGGAGTTGAGGGACGAGCCGAAGGGGACGCCGGAGGAAGAGGCGCTCAGGCTGGACAACAGCTAGAAGAGTCGTTCGGCCCCGAGAGCGAAACCCCGGGCAGTGCCCCGCCCATCTTCGGCGCTCCGAGCGCGGAAGACATCGCCAGCCTTCGCGGCGTCATCGAGAAGATGCGCAAGAAGAAGAAGCAGGCCCAGTACACGGCCTACTTGGCGTTCGCGCTCAACCCCGTTGGCGAAGGTCCAGTCGTCCCGGCGGCCATCGTCCGCGAGGTGGCTCGCTACGGCATCATGGCGCCCGGCTACGAGCACCTCCTGGGCGCCGCGCCGCGCCAGAAGAAGCGCGGAGGCAAGAGGGGGCCGAAGGGCCGCCAGCCCGCCGAGCTGCGCGCACACGCACTGGCGAGCCGCATGGACCCGGAGGAGTGGGCCCGGGCGGGCTACAAGGCGTTCGAGCAGCCGGCGTGGGAGAGCGTCGACGACATCATTGCCGAGCAGGACCGCCGAACCGAGTTCGTCGACGCCATCAAGCGCGGCGCCCAGGTCCCGCGCGAGTTCAAGATGCGACGCGACGAGAACGGCAAGGTGCTTGTCTCTCGGGACCCATCGAAGCCGGGCCAGTGGCGAGCCACCAGGTTCGCGAGGGAGAACGGGGAGTGGGTCCCGATCGGCCATGCCGACGCCAAGACGTTCTCCGACGCAATCGACCGCGCCGCAGACGACAGCGACCTGGGCTACTCGGCGGTCGAGCGGAAGCTCTACCAGCCCGGAGCCCCCGGCCCCATCTGGCACTCCGCGGTAGCGAAGGCCGTCACCGCCGCGAAGCAAGAGAAGAACTCGCCCTCGGCATGGCTCGCGCTCATCAGCAAGACGCCCGGCGTGAAGGCCGAAGAGATTCAGTGGCTCGGGCTCAAGGAGTGGCTCGACCAGCAGAAGGGCTCAGTCGCCCGGGCGCAAGTGGCGGAGTTCGTCAAGGCCCATGCGATTGAGGTGGTGGAGGCCACGGGCGGAAGCGCGAACCTGGCGGACGTGGAGAGCGCCTACGAGAAGGCGTCCGGCTCGTGGGAGGGCCTGGACTGGGGCGAGACGATCGGCGACGAGGACGAGGGCCCGACGCTCTACATCACTTCGGGCATGGACATCGCTGGGATGATCGAGCAGCGCGAGACGCTTGAGGGCGAGATCGAGACGCTCGAGGAGAAGCGCGACGAGAAGGAGGTGGAGCTCGAAGAAGCAAAGAAGCGCTACGGCGTGGATGGGGACGACGCGGACGCGGTGGGGGCGGCCGACGAGAGCAAGCAGGCCCTCGACGAAGAGCTGGATTCGCTAAAGGACGACCTACGCGAGAAGCAGCACGAGCTAGACGACCTGCCGAGCCGGGACCTGCTGGAGGCGGGACAGGAGCGCCTCGACGAGGTGGAGGCAGACGCGAAGCGGGCAGAGCGGCATGGCAAGGAAGCAATCCGGCTGGCGCGCGAGGACGACATATCGGGTGCGATCGGCGAGGCAGAGTCCGCGGCGAGTCTCGAGCGTGGGTACGGCGACGACCCGACATGGGGACCGCTGGTGGCTGCGCTTGAGGAGGCGGGTGAGGGAGAGACCCAGTACGGCAGACACGCCCTCGACGGTTTCAATGCGGTGCCCGGCACCTATAGCGAGATGCGCTTCTACGCGCCCGGCACACCCGCCAAGGACTTCACGTCGCAGCACTTCGGAGATGCGGGCAAGGGTTTGTTGGCCGACGCCCTGGTGGCGGAACTCGCGCTCGCACCGGATCGGCGCGCCAACCTCGACGACGAGGGTGAGAGGCTGTTTTTCGTCTCGGAGTTCCAGAGCGACCTGCACCAGAAAGGGAGAGAGGAGGGATATGGAGACAATGCCTCCGTGGCGGAGCTGAAGAACGACGTTGTGGACGCGAAGGAGCAACTGTCTCAGGCCAAACTAGAGCTAAGGAATGCATCGAATGATGAGTCCGAGGTGGCGCACGATTCGGTCAGACGGGCGGAGGATGAGTTAGCAAAAGCCCAAGCCGCTCTTGACGCGGCCGCTCCGGGTGTTCCCGACGCCCCCTTCAAGACCACCTGGGAGGAGATGGTCTCCAAGCGGATGCTGCGCATGGCGGCCGAACGGGGGTTCGCGAAGATTGGATGGTCCACCGGAGAGCAGGCTGCCGACAGGTACAGCCTCGCGAAGAAGGTCGACGTGCTCGAGTGGATTCCGGGCGACAACCAGTTGCGCGGGCGAAAGGATGGGGAGCACGTCTTCTCCGAGACCCTGAAGTCGGCCGACGAACTGCCGAATTACGTCGGGAAGGACGTAGCGAAGAAACTCCTCGCCGCGCCCCTCGCGGAAGAGAACGGAATCCGAGCGCCGTTCCAGAGCATCGAAGGGGCAGATCTAAGCGTCGGCGGACAGGGCATGAAGGCCGCCTACGACCAGCGCATCCCTGGCATTTTCAAGAAGTTGGTCCAGAAGTTCGGCGGGACGGTGCAGAAAGAGAAGCTGGCGAACCCCGTTGACGAGCTTCACTCCGAAGTCTGGACTGCCACCATCCCTGAAGCCCTGCGCAAGTTGGTGGTCGCCGAGGGAATGCCGCTGTTCCAGGAAGGCGACCCAACCAACCCCCGGGGCTGGACCAGCATCGCCCAGAAGGGCCTCGAGAAGATGTTGACGGTAGCGCTCGCCGAGGGCGCAGACTTGTCCACCCACCTGCACGAGTCCGGGCACGTCTTCCTCGAACTGCTCGGCGACCTGGCCGAACGCGCCGACGCGCCTGAGCGGGTCAAGAAGGACTGGGCCACGGCTCGCGAGTGGATGGGCCTTAAGCCCGGCGAGGCCGTCGAGCGCAAGCACCACGAGAAGTGGGCCCGCGCCTTCGAGGCCTACCTGATGACAGGCGAGGCCCCGAGCGCGAACCTTATCGGCGCCTTCGAGAGTTTCCGGCTGTGGCTGACCGACATCTACAAGCACCTCCGGGCGCTCGTGGCTGACGGGGAACTCAACCCCGAAATCAAGGGCGTCTTCGACCGGATGCTGGCCACCGACGAGGAGATTGCGGCGAAGAAGCAGTCGATGGGGTTGAAGCAGATGCTGACCGCCGACGACTTCGCCAACCCCGCCGACTACCAGCGCTACCTCGACGACATGGAGCGCGCCACGTCCCACACCCAGCGCCGGGCCGACCTGCGCGCCATGAAGGACCGACTCCAGGCGCAAGAGTCCTGGTGGAAGGAAGCGCGGGCCAAGGAGGTCGACGCGGCCGAAGAGGCCTACGAGAAGTTGCCGGCGCGCCAGGCGTTGCTGGGGCTGCGCGGTCAGGTATGGCAGGACGGGGCCATTGTCCGGCTCATTCCGGCCGTGAAGCTGGACCAGCGCATCGTGGAGGTCGCCGTTGGCAAGGAGGCCGCCAAGAAGTTCTCGACCGAGAAGGGTGGCGTGAAGCCCGACGAACTCGCTGAGCAGTACGGCTACCCCACCGGCGCCCAGATGCTCGAGGCCGTGGCGAAGCTGGACGACAAGGAGGCCTGGACGGAGCGGACCGCCGACGACCAGATGACGGCGAAGCACCCCGACGTGCTCCAGGACCGCACGGCGCTCCGGGCCGAGGTCGAGAAGGGCCTGACCGGCGACGCGACGCTGGACTGGCTCTTGACGGAACTGAACGTGCTCCGGAGCAAGACCGGCGGGGCGCCGTGGCGGATGGCGGCTGTCCGGAGGGCCGCCGAAATCATCGTCGGGAAGACGGTTGTGGGGCGGCTCGACGCGGGTTCGGCGCTTCGGCAAGAGCGAGCGGCGGCCGACAAGGCGGCGGCAGCGGCGGCGAAGGGCGACTACGCGCAGGCCGCGGTGTTCAAGCAACAGCAAGTCCTGAACATGTACCTGCACCGGGAGTTGTCGGCGGCCCGCGAAGAACGGGCGAAGTTCGAGGCGCTGGCGGGGAAGCTCGACAAGGACAAGGTCCGGGCGCGCATTGGGAAGGTGCGGACCGGCCCGGGTGCCGGAGAGCCGGTGCTGCTTGGCGGTGTCGACTCCATCCTTGAGGCGCTGGACTTCGCGGCTACGCGGGACCGGGAGCGCGACCTTCCTGGGCTTGACGCGGTTCTGGCGGCCATCGTCTCGCTCGGCGGAACGGAGATGTTCGAGCCTGCCGTCATCGAGGCCGCCATCGCCCGCGTGGCGCAACTGAGCCCGACAACCGCCCAAGGCAACGAGTCGCCGCGGTGGAAGGAACTCACCGTCACGGAGATGCGCGAAGTCGTCCGGGCACTGAAGAACATTCAGGGCGTCGCCTCGACGGCCGGAACCGTCATCCTCGGGGAGAAGAGAGCGGAGAAGGAGTTTGTCGTCGCCGAACTGGTGCGCGAGGCCCGCGAGAATATGGCAAGCCGAGGGGCTATCGCCTCCTCGAAGTCGGCCGAGACGTGGAGCGAGTCTGCTAGCGGGACGTGGAACGCCATCTCCGGATCCCTTCTGAAGCCCGAGGTCATGGCAGACTGGATGGGCGGCGGGGACATCAAGAGCAACTGGTTCAAGGCGATCGTGGAACCCTTGCAGCGCGCCAAGGCGCTCGAGGTGGACATCCTCAACAGGACCGTCAAGCCCGTCCTAGAGGCCTTCCTGGCCATGCCTGCCAAGGTGCGCTCCCGGATGAACGAGAAGGTCGACGGGGCCGCGCTGTTCCCGACTCATGCGGTCAGGGGCGGCCAGTCGCTTAGGCCCCCGAGCAAGAGGTTTGAGATCCTGCTGGTCGCACTCAACGCCGGGAGTGATTCGAACCTGGAGCGACTACTTAACGGTCGGAACATCGACTTGAAGCAGGTCATGGCGGCCGTCGATTTGCTCACCAAGGAGGAACTCGACTGGGTCCAATCCGTCTGGGACGCAGCCGAATCGCTCTGGCCCGAGGCCCAGGCACTGGAGGAACGGGATTCCGGGATTGCCCCCCCGAAGATCGAGCGCCGGCCCCTGGTGACGAAGTTCGGGACCTATCCGGGAGGGTACTTCCCGGCAGTCTATGACCGTCGAGTGGAGCCGGCCGGAGAGCGCCAGGCGGCGGACGCAGTGGCCTCCTTCATGGACCCGAGCTTCTCCCGTCCAGGCACGTCGCATTCACATCTAAAGGGTCGGGCCGAAAGCTTCTCGGGCGTCATCTCGCTCGAGCCCGGCACCATCCCGTCGCATTTGGCGCAGGTCGCCCATGATCTAGCGTTCCGGGAGGCGGTCAAGTCGGTCGGGTCGATCGTCCTGGATCGGGACATTCAGGCCACCATGAAGGACGTCCTCGGCGATGGCCGGGCGAGCCAGTTTCTGCAATGGGTCAAGGACGTTGGGCAGATGCGTGGCGTCCAGGGGTTCGAGCACGCCGGGGCACTTCTGCGAGCCGCGAAAACCATACGAGCAAACACCGTCGTCGCGGCGCTTGGGTACGCGATCCCGAACGCCATCGAAGACCTCTCCAACCTCCCGGCCTCTTTGGCCCGAACGGGCCTCAAGACCAAGCACCTAGCCGCGGCAATGGCCGAGGTGGCCGGCTCCCCTATTGGCGCCGTCCGGTTCGCCGAGAGCAAGAGCGGGGAGCTTCGAAGCCGACGCGACCAACTCCAGCGAGAACTCGCCGCACAAACCAAGAGCCTGACCGGTGCCTCCGCGCTCAAGCCGCTCGGGTGGCTAAAGGAGCACGCCTTCGTCTTCATGGAGTTTTCTGACAAGTACAGCTCGACGCCCGTGTGGCTCGGAGCCTACAGGCAGGCGCTTGCCAACGGAGCGAGCGACGCCGACGCCGTGACGAAGGCCGACCAGACGGTTCGCCAAGTGTTCCCGTCTCACTCCCCTGTCGATGCAGCGGCCATTCTCCGGGACAAGGGCTTCGTCGGCACGAGCCTGATGTTCTACGGGTTTCTCTCGACGTACTACAACGGCATCGCCGACCTTCGGCGGCAGTTCGGCCGGGCCGACACGGCGGTCCAGAAGGGCAAGGTTGCCGGGCAACTGCTCGCTTATGTGGTGGCGATCTCTGTGCTGTCCGAATTCCTGCGCGGTCGAGGCAGGGAGGATGACGAGGATTGGGCGCAATGGTTCCTTCGCAAGATGCTGTCCGGGGCGCTGTCTGCCGTTCCGTTTGGCGGGGACCTCGGCAACTACCTTGACGCGAAGATGCTCGGCAAACCCACGATGAACCCGCGCTCCGTCTCGCTTCCGGTTACGTTCCTGACGCTTGGCCAGGCACTTATCGACGCGGCCAGCGACGAGAAGGACGCAGACAAGAGGGTCAAGGCGCTTATCCGGTCCGCCGGGCCATTCGCCGGCATCCCCGCCGTCCAGCCCATCCGAACGCTCGGCTACATCTCCGATGTGGCGCAGGGAAACATCGAGCCGCGCGACCCGTTCGACTTCGCTTCGGGCCTCATCTACGGCGAGCGCGAAGGACAGCCGCAGAACCCGCTTCGACTGATGAGCGACGCCGTCAGCGGCCCGCGCTGAGCCTTCGGGCCACCCAGAGCGGGCAGAAGACCATCAGGAAAGGGAAGAGTGCCAACTCCACGGAGGGGCCACGCCTCCCGAACGCGGCCAAGGCGACAAGTTCCGCAACCAGGGCCAATGCCAGTCCGGCGGCTACTGCGAATGCAATGGCAGGGGCTCGAGTCATCCGCACAGGATATCCGCAGGCATTCCTTTCCGAAACGGAACGATCGTTCAGCAGGTCGATGTCAGACGGCCCCGCTATGCTATTCACCTCGCCGCGCGCGGATAGGCTTAGCGGCCGAACGGGTTCACCCAGAACCCCCTCCGCGCGCGTTCAATCTCCTGGGCGTGCCGTGGGAGGCACCGTGTCGAACACGAAGACCTGTCTTGAATGTGGCGCCGGTTTCGACAGACGGCGCCTCGAAATGCGGAGCACGTTCACGAGGCGGACTTGTTGCTCTCGTCCATGCGCCGCTCGCCACCGCAAACCGCGCTCAGTTAGGCCGGCTGCGGAGCGCCTCTGGTCGCGCGTGAACAAGAACGGGCCGCCGCATCCCGTCCTGGGAACGCCGTGCTGGATATGGACGGGCCATGGGGACCGCTATGGGGATATGAAGGTTGGCAAGAAGACGGTCAAGGTGCATCGGCTCTCTTGGGAATTGGCGAATGGACCGATCCCGCCCGGCCTCAATGCGCTTCACCATTGCGACAACCCGCCATGCGTCAATCCTGCGCACTTGTTTCTCGGCACTCAGGCAGAGAACGTTCGCGACATGGAGGCCAAGGGTAGGGCCTATCACCCATGCGGAGCGCGCAACGGGCGGTTCACCAAGCCGGGATCCAACCCCAGGGGCGAGCGCAACGGGCAATCCAAACTCACCGAGATCGGCGTGCGCGAAATACGAGACTCCGTCGCCATTCGCGGCGAGAGCAGAGTAGCGGTGGCCCTGCGCTTCGGAGTGAGCGCGGGCTTGGTTGGACAAATAGTGCGCAGGTCCGCATGGCACCACGTCGCCTAGCCGCCCCACCCCGTTACTGAACGCCCGCTCAAGTGTCCGTAGAACAAAGTCGCCGCTGGCGAACACCCTTGCCGCGTGGCGGTCAGCGTTGAGACATCCTCCGTTGGACTCGTCGGCAACGCCACCTGGACGGTGCTTGCTGTCCCGTTTCCGTTCCAGGACGAAGACCAACTCACCGTCACCAGCACCGTCACGGCGACAGGTGTAGTCACCACCCTCTCGAGCGGCTTCACGGTCGCCATCGTCAACGACGCCTACGGCATTCCGGCCTCCGGGACGGTGACGTTCGACACCGCCCCGGCCGCTACCGTCACCATCAACGTTACGCGGAACGTCGACTACAAGCAGCCGACCTCGTTCCGGCAGCAAGGCTCCTTCTCGCCTTCCGTCCATGAGCGCGCCCTGGACCTGCTGACCTTCATGGCCCAGCAGCTCGACCGACGGCTTCAGGTGGTCGAGGGGCTCGGAGACCTGGTGCCCGCCTCCTCATACACAGCGGCCGACATGGACGTGACGTTCACCACCCACGCTACGGCCATCGAGTCCACCTCCTGGCCCACCATCACCGTGGCCGTCGGAACCGTTGTGACCGCCTGCTTCGTGGGGCGCGTTCAGAACGTCACCGCACCTACGAGCGTCGACTACGCACAGGTGGTGCAGGTCATCAAGATTACCCCGTCGGCGAACTCGGCCACCCTCATCTTCTCCGGGCTCGACCTCGGCACCGAATACACAATCTCCTTGGAGGTCCACAGTGAGTAGGCTGCTCGCCGTCGTCCTCCTGCTCGCGGCCCCGGCCCTGGCGGAGACGTACACCATCGACAAGGTCACGGCCGGCGGCGACGCCGGGACCGCCAAGGGGTGGACCAAGAACCTCACCACCCTCATCGACGGCGGCATTTCGGTTCGCCGCGTCGGCACTTCGGCGCTTCTCAGTTGCGACACAGCAGGGCTCAACACCCCCGGCTGCGTTTCCTCCGGAGCCCAGACGTTCGAGGGGGCCAAGACATTCGCCACCCCCATCGCCATCGGAAGCGGGGGCACCGGAATCGCCACCGCCCCCCAGGACGGCGGAATCTCCTACGGGGCGGCCATCGGCTACGCGCACCTTGCCGCGGCATCGGACGCCGGGCAGGTGCTTCAGAGCGGCGGGACTGGCGCGCCGACGTGGGGCCCGCGAATGCTTTCAGGGACCACTCTCATCTACGACTTCCCGGCAATGGGCGGCGGGGCCATCGCCTCCTTCCAATGCACGACCTCGAGCGCTGCCACCATGCTCGGTGCCGCCTTTGGCTCCGCTTGCTTCGTTGGCGTCGACCAGGTCCTTGTTCCCGACTTCACCATCTCGCCCGTCGTAACGGCGGCCGGCTCGGTCGCGGTCCGTGGGTGTGGGGTAAGCATCGACGGCGGGCTACCGGACCAGCCGGACGCCTCGTACACGGTTCGCTGCTTCGGGCCGTAACGCCGACGGCGGGCCCACAGAACAAAGTCGCGCACAAAGGGGACTTTGGGCCCATGCGAAAACTCGCCCTGGTCCTTGGCTCCGTTGTGGCGTTGCTCATGCTCACCGCCGTCGCCAACTGGGCGAAGATTTCGATGAACGACGGGACGGTGGCGGCCCCAGGGCTCTCGTTCCTGAGCGACGTCAACACCGGCATCTACCGCACCGTCGCGGACACCATCAACTTCGGCGGCGGCGGGGTCGCTGCGGCCACTCTGACGCCCGGCACGCTGGCCCTGAAGAAAACCACCACCACCAACAGCCTCACGTCGGACAGCTCCGCGACCGCCACCACCACGGGGGTCGCCGCCATCACAATGGGTGCGACGGTGAACATCACCGACGGAGACCTGGTGTTGAACGTCGAGAACTCCGCAAACGACAACCTGTTTACGGTGGACGAGCAGGGCGCGTGCACCTCGCTTACCACGCTGAACGCCACCACCGACGTCAACCTGGCCGGCGGGGACCTGACCAACTCCATGACGACCCAGTCCTTCAACGTCAAGAGCGCGACGGCCGACGGGACTACGACGGGCGCCGTCGGAGCCATCACCCTGAAGGCCACTGCCGACATCGGAAACTCGGACCTCGTCCTGGATGTCCAGCCCAGCACCACCACTCACCTCTTCACGGTCGACGAGGCGGGGCTCTGCACGGCGCTGACTGACGTGGCGGCGGCCGGAAACAACTTCATGTGCACCGGGACCGCGACCTGCCAACTCGACTCCGCGGCGAACGACGGAGCGACGTCCGGCACGGCTGCCGCCTTCACGCTCGTCCCGAGCGTCAACGTCACGGACGGGGACCTCATCCTCAACGTGGAAAACTCGGCGAACGACAACCTCCTCACCGTCACCGAGCAGGGCGCCGTGACGGCCCTCACCACCGTCAAAGGCACCACGGGCGTAGTCATCGGAAGCGCCGCCGCCATCACCAGCACTGCCGTCGGCTTCATGCCCTACGCGCTTGGAGCCATCGCCCCGGGAGACTGCGCCAGCACCCCCAACATCGCCCTGACTGGGACCGCGCTCGTCGGCGACCCCTGCATGGTCGGGATGGCCGGGTACGACAACGCGGACGCCGGCTCGCCCATGTCCGTGTCCTGTCGCGTCACCTCCTCCACCACGGCCGTTGTCACTGTTTGCGCCGGTCTCGGCACCACCACCCTGGTTGACGCCGGGTACTCGGTTCGCGCCTTCAGCCTGTAGTCCTTCTGACCGGGGACCTGCTCCCCAGGAGCAACCCTTGCGCAACCCCCGCCTGGCCGTCTACCTGCCCTTCCTGGCCGCGCTGCTGCTCGTGGCGGGTTCGGCCGTCGCCATTCCTCCCGGGCCGCCCACTGTCGTTGGAGGGCGCAACGCTGCGGGGTGGGCCACCACCAACGCCATGACGGATGGAGGCCACCAGATTGTCGACGTCGGTTCCGGCACCCTCGTCGCCACCGGCGCAGACGGAGGGGCGGTGGCGACGACCTCCAGCGCGAATGTCGGAGTCGGGTACGCCGAAGTCTGCGTGTCGATCGCCAGCGCCTACGACGGCGGGGCCATTTTCGACGCCGGTTTCGCTGGCCTCGGCGGTACGGGCGTGGGGCGCGAAACCTACTCCGTGGTTGTCCTCCCGAGCGGGACGCGTGGCTTCAAGTTGGCGAACTCCAGCACCGGAACACAGGTCAACTGGACGGTGGGCGCAAGGAGCGCGGTGGTCCCGGTCGTCGGCCAGAGCGGGAACATCCTTGAGTCTCGGGGCGCGGGCACGGGCGCATACGTGGCCTACGAGACGCGCAATTTCACGGACGTCGCGGCACCTGAAATCCATCTCAGTGCAGCCAGCAACATGACCTCTGGGGTCGATGGCGGGACCGGATGCGTGAGGCTTGAGGTCGCGAAGTAATGCGCACCTGGCGGAAGTGGGCCTGGCCGTGGGAGGCCGAGGGACGCGCGCAGTCTCACCGTTCGCGCCGCCGTCGCCTCCTCGCCGTCCTAGCCGTGTCTCTGTGCGCGCTGGCTGTGCCTGCTGTTGCCGGTCCCTACGGAGAGGGTGTGTTCGGCGATGCGGTTCGGCATGTCCGCGCCCTCTGGGCCGCAATCCAGACCGGCGCACCCGTGGCGTACAGCGCGGTGACGAATGACCTCTGCGATTCAACGCCGAGCGAGCTTTGGTGCATGCACCCGGATGGGGGGTTCTCGGGAAGCGTAGGGGGATGGCAGGCGTACCCGCTTGATGGTGGCGGGCCGGTGACGGTGACGGCTTCGACTTGCCCGAACGGAAGCGACTGCACGGCGACGATGTTTCAGAGGCTCGATGGCGGCCCGAGCATGTTCGCGCCTGACACATTTCCGAGCTTTCATAGCGCAGCCGTCGCATCGCCGGCCGGGAGTTTTTCGTGCTGGGTCGTGACGCGGTACCTGCAAGCGCCACTGAATGGATACCTGCTGTCGAAGTCGAACGGGGTCGGAGTGGCAGGCGTCGTGCTGCTCACGGGAACATCAGGTTCGGTGTTCAGCGCTCGCGTCTATAGCGCGGATGCCGGGGTTGCCAGCATCACGGCGGGGACCGTCACGCCCGGTGCCCTGACTACGGTTGGGCTGGCATACACCTACGTCGCGGATGGCACCTCTCGATTGGATTTCTACCAAAACGGATTGGCAGCGGGCTCCCCCATTACGACCGCTCCGGGGCCGGTGGGTCCGAACTCGGCCAACGGATGGATGCTCGGCGGAACCTGGAACGATTCGGGCGCGCGCTGGGGTGGAGACATCCGCTCTGCTGGCTGCACCGCCACCGTGATGACCCCCGCGCAGTTCGCTGCTCTCGACCTCGCCGCCCGAGGCCAACTCACCGACCGAGACTCAGCCGTCATCGCCACCACGCGCACAACCTCGACGGTCGCCGAGGCGTCAGACGGAACCACCTCAGTCCTCGCGCCCGGCGTGCCGGAATTCTCCAAGGGCCTGTTGTGGTCGAAGGGCTCGGCAACCGGCCTCGCACTCCAGAGCCGAAACTTGACCGCGACGTGGGCCGTGAGCGCGAACGTCGTCTGCACGCGCGGTACGGGGAAAGACGGCGTGCCGAACAGCGGGAGCGCGTGCGTGGTGGATGACACGGACGCGGGGACGATTTGCCAGACGCTCGCCTCCGTGACGACGGACGCGGGGCGCACGACGAGCCTCGACCTGAAGCTGACCGATGGCGGCGCGACTGCCTTCTATTTGTCCCGCGACGGGGGCTCAGAAGGCTGGACTGCGCTTTCGGCCTCGAACTGCGTCAACCCTTCCGGCGCAGGGACCGCGCCGACCGCTGGCTCATGGGTGCAGTGTTCGCGGAGCACGGCCCAAGTCGGGCCGGTCATCTGCCTTCGGGCTGAGCCGCTGACCTCGTTTTCGGTGGACTACTTCGACGACGTGAACGGCTCGTTCCCGAGGCGCATCGACACGGGGGCGACTTCGGTTGCGGAGAATGGGCCGGTCTATGGCCCCCTTGGTGACACCACAAATCTCTCGCGCACTGAGGGCTGTGCCGCTGTGACCGTCACCCCGACGTGGACCGGGGCGAACACTGGGGCGGTAATCACTCCGGTCTTCGTCGGTAACTCCGCATTGTCCGCGAGATGGTTGTACGTGTCCGCCGCCGGCGCCTCGGCGACATACATGGGCTGCTACGACGGAACACACTTCCAGTCCGTATCCGCCAGTTACGCGCGCGGGGCGGCGAAGCGCTACCGCGCGTCGTGGAGTGCGAGCCGGAACGACTTCCACTGCGAGCGACTGAATGCCAATGGCACGACGGCCGAGGCGGGAGTTTCGAGCGCGTTCACGACAATGCCGGCCTACAACACGGCGTCGTCTGGAAGCAATAGCGCGGATGTTGCGACGGTCGGGCTTTCGGGCTTCGTTTTTGACTCGAACCCGGACGGCTGCCGATGACCCCCCTCCAGAAAGCCGCAGCCGCCGCGCTCGCCCTCGCTCTCGGCGTTGGCGTAGTCGCCACCCGCTCCCCGCTCATCAAACAGCGCTGCACCGTCTACGAAGGCGGCACCTACCACGAGCGCTCGCAGAGAACGGCCCTCGACGGAGGCGTGCCGAACGTCATCGGCGAGTGCCAGGAGGAGCCAGTCGGCGCACTTGAGGCCGTGCTCGGCGAGGGCGGCGAGACAGAGGAAACGCCCCGCTGCGCATGCTCTCCGGGCCCGGCGTGCCTCGGACTCGACGGGCGGCCTGCCATGCGCGGGGCGACGCTTGCGCCGGGGACGTTCAAGGGCGCGTGCGTTCCGAAGGTGTGCGTGGAGAGCGGCCCCTCTTCGTGGCCCGTTGCGGAATGCGGCCGGGAGCCGGGGCGATGAAGCCGGGCTGCAACCTCCGAGGACTCCCGCTCGCGCTGGCCCTCGGGGTGGCGTGCTGGGTTGGCGTGGCGCTCTGCGCGTGTCGCCTATGGCCCGCTCCTGTGCCCGGACACGCGCTATTTACCTGCGAGACGCGGGCGGGATTGTCGGCACTGCTCGATGGGCCGCGCGAGTGCGAGGCGCTCCAGGTGGCCGAGGACCAGGCCCTACTGGCGCACGCCTCGGTGGGCATCGAGGGCGGCATGGACAGGCTGCGCGGGGTCGAGTTGCGCGTTGCTCCGTTCGGAGACGGAGGGAGTTTCGTGACGCCCGACGACCCACGCACTTTCGGGTGGGCGCGAGATGCGTGCCCTGGAGCGCGCGAGCCACGCATCATTTGGCTTGCCTCGTTCCGTTGGGATGGGCCGCAACCCCCGCCGCTTTGTCACGAGCTTGCTCACGTCCGGCGCGGATGCATCGGCGGCGACGACGGGCGGCTCGGGGCTTTCGCGTACATGCGGCTCGACGAGGTTTGCCGATGAGCGACGAAGCGCGAGCCAAGGCGAAGGCATTCCTGCTCGACATGGGCAAACTCTGCGGCGCTCTTGCGGCCATCGGCGTAGTGGTGTCGGTCCCTGGGCTCTGGATGCGGGGCGAACTCAAGTCGTGGGTCATCGCCGAGGCATCGGCCCAGAGCGCCCGAGTGGCCAAGGAGGACAAAGACGCCCAGGCCGCGGTGAATCGCCAGGTGGCCGCGGCCATCGACGACGTGCGGAGCGACATCTACGAGGGTAAGAAAGACAGCCGCGCCCTCTCAGAGCAGATTCGGGTTGCAACCGGGGTCAGTTCGGACAGGTTCTCTCGGCCGCTTCCGCCGCCCCCTTCGCCGCTCATGCTGGACGGTGGGCCGTGACGACCTGGACCCTTATTCTCCTCTTCATGTCGGTGGACCGCCCGAGCCGGGCCGTTTCCGTCGCCACGGTTCCGGGCTTCTCGACTCTGGAGCAATGCCGGACGGCGATGAAGGCGCTCTCGGAGGTAGACGACCGGATGGGCGTTGGGTGCTTTGCGCAGGGGGTTGAGGCGCCGCCCCCGGCGTGCCATCCCGTGCACTGGCCGCCCTTCCCTTCCTGCCCTGACGGTGGAGCGTGCATCGTCTCGGTGCCGGTGTTCACTCTTACGGCGGTACCGGACGCTGGGCCGACTGTTCACGGCCTCAAGCTGCCGTGCGAGTGCGACGGCGTTCGGCTCTCTCGAACCGCGGCCAAAGAGAAGGACGGGCTGTGCTGGGACGGGCGGCCGATTCTTTGTAGGTGGGAACCGTGAGGGCGCGCGTCCTGGCGGCGTGGCTCGCGTTGCAGGTCGACCGGCTGCGCGTGCAGTTCCATCGGGGCATCCGCTACCGCATCTGGTGGACCGGGAGTTTCTTTTGACCGCCCTGCCCCGCCTGCCCCTGAACGCGGCGCTGCCTGCCTCCCCGGCGTTCCGCTGCACCGAGGCGTGCCGTAGCCCCGAGCACCTCCAGGCCGTCGTGGCGCAGTTCTCGGTCGAGACTTCGGCCCGCTACTCGGCGCGCGACGGGAACACCTACTGCAACATCTTCGCTTGGGACGTGACATCGGCGATGGGCGCGGAGGTGCCGCATTGGGTCAACGGCGCTGGAGTCCCGAGCGCCCCGGGCCACGGCGTCGAACTCTCGGCCAACGCCCTGATGGACTGGCTCAGGAGCGACGCGGCGCTCGAGCGGGGCTGGCGCATGGCGCTCGAGGCCGATGCCGAGTGCGCCGCAAACCTCGGCAACCCTGCGCTCGTGCTCTACCGCAACCCTCACGGGCACGGCCACTGCGCGGTCCTGCTCGGGGACGGCCGAATCGCTCAGGCGGGGCAACGCTGCTTCTCGCGCGGGGACCTGGCCGTTGGGTTCGGTGGGTTGCCCGTCTCGTACTTCGTCCACCCGTAAAGGAGTCACCCATGAAGCCGGAAGCGATCGCCAAGGTCTGCCACGAGGTCAACCGCGCCTACTGCGCTTCGCTGGGGGACAACAGCCAGCCGGAATGGGACGCCGCGCCCGAGTGGCAGAAGGACTCGGCCGTCAAGGGCGTCCTGTTCCACGAGGCCAACCCCGACTCGAAGCCCTCGCACTCGCACGAGTCCTGGCTGGCCGAGAAGCTGGCCGCCGGCTGGAAGTTCGGCGCCGTGAAGGACCCCGAGAAGAAAGAGCACCCATGCTGCGTGCCCTACGAGCAATTGCCGGCCGAGCAGAAGGCCAAGGACTTCCTCTTCATCGCCGTGGTGCGCTCGCTCGCGACGATGGCGATCGCGCTGTTCTTGGGCCTCGTCCTCTTCGCCCCCGCGGTAGCCTTCGCCCAGGACGTCGCCGCGCAGCCCACGGTTGCGCCGAGCATCTGGCAGACCCTCATCAACGCGCTCGCCCTGCCGTTGCTGCTCGCGCTCGGGTCGGCCGTGGTCGCCGCAGTCGGCTACCTGGCGGCGTGGCTCCGCGAAAAGGGGAAGACCTCGAAGGCCGCCCGCATCGGCGCCACCTTCGCTGAGCTGGCCGCCAGCGCTACCGCGCACGTCGAGGCCACCCTGCGGCCCATGATGGGGAAGGCGCTCGAGGACGGGGTCCTCTCTCCCGACGAGCGGAAGCAGCTCAAGGACGCCGCCCTGAAGGTGTTGGCTGACGAAGCCCCCGCCGGCCTCACCAAGGCCGCCCAGGACCTGTTCGGCGCGGCCCTGCCGACGTGGCTCTCCGGGCTCATCGAGCGCGCCAACACCGCCCAGCCCTCAGCCCCGGTCGTCCCCTCCCCCAAGTAGCCGCCCTCGGCTCCGATGTCCCGCGGCGTGAAGTCGTCGCGGGGCTGGACCGGGCGGCGGCGCTGCCTGTTGGCCGTGGCTACGTCGAGGGCTCGTTCGGCCTGTCGACGCTGACGGGACCGCTGGCCCGCCTCGAGGCCGGGGCACACCCGCTCGACCCGCTGACGCTGTTCGTCGCCGGGCAGTGGACGCCGCGAGAGACAACGGTGCTCGGAGGGGCGCGCATCACCTGGTGAGGCTGGACCTGATCAACTTCCGAGAGGCCTCGACTCATGGTGGGTTGCGGCCGTCGACTTTCTGGGCCCGCAGCAAAGCAGCCCCGCTCTCGCGAGGCCGCTCGGTGCCGGGCGTTACCCGGCGCGTGCATGGGGTGGCCCTCCGGTTGAGTGGACAGTCTAGCGCTTCTCCAACTCCGACACCCGCGCGCGGAGCTTCTCATTCTCGGCCATGAGGCCGTGCGCGTCGGCATTGATGATGAGCGGCGGAGGCGGCTCGTGGCTGATGAGTCGTTCGGCAATCGCCACAACGCGTCTGTGCCGCTCGGCCATCGCGACCACCATCCCTTCGAGCGCCACCTCTTTCGAGCAGACGCCGGCTCGCACTTGAGAGATGTATGCCGCGATGGTCGGGTCCTCTCTGGCCGCCGTAAGCACCGCCGGGGTGAATTCCTGTTGTGCGTTCATTCGTTTCTCCTCCTCTAGTTCTACCCCACCCCGCGCAGCACGGCCGCCTCGACGGCCCGCCTAACCCACGTCGCCAGCGCCACGCCCTCTCTCCGGGCCGCCGCAGTCGCGTGACGCAGTAGCAGCGCCGTCACGCGCACCGGGGGCAGCGTCGCCGCGAGGTTGTCGGCCCTGCGCGCGGCCGGGAGTTTCCCGGTGCGGCGCTCGTAGCGGTAGCAGCGGTCGCACAGATGGTCGGCGCCACGGTCGAGCGGGTCGAGACAGGCGGGGTTGCGGCAGATGACGGGGCTCATGTCGGAGTGTGCTCCAGGTGCTCGGCCCAGAGGCCGCGGGCGCGGTCCTCGTCTCGGTCGGTCAGCAGTACCGAGTAGGGTCCCCGGGCGCGCTGGCGGGGCTACTCCTTCGGGCAGAGCGCTGCCTCCGTGTCGCTGAGCGGCTCCTCGAGTCCGGCCTGGAGTCGCTCGCGGAGGGTGAGCCCCCGCTCTCCCTGTCCGGGGTCCCACGCGACGAGGACGTATTGCGCGGCCGGCGACGGCCACCGGGAGCGACGCGCGGCCAGCGGCGAGGTGTGCCTGGGCCCGTCGAGCCCCGGGATGCGAGTAGTCGAGGTGGTGAGCCCTGACTCCGTCACTGCCGCCCATCCGTAGGTCGTGCTGTCGGTCGCCATCGTCATCTCCTCCGCCTCCCGGCGGTCCTACGGGTTAGAGCGCGCCCCGGGGTCGAACCGGGGCAGAACCGGGCGCGCTGGCGGGGCTACATCGCGTCGATCGACTCCTGGTGGCACGAGTAGCACTCGGCGTAGCGGCCGCTGACCCGGCGGCCACAGCCACCGGCGCACAGCCGCACGGTGGGGCCGTGACCGCGCGAGGACCAGTGCTGGCCCCTCTCGGCCGGCCGCCCGTCGACAGACAGCGGCTCGCGGCGCGTCGAGTCCTCGGCGATGCTGCACAGCGAGGCCACCTGGCCGTCTTTGGCGGTGCCGTGCCAGAGGACTGCGGCGATGGCCACCACCTTGGTCGACCCGTCGCGCTTGGCGACGGCAACGGTGGCGCCAGGCGTGGGCCGCGGGCCGTTGACGCGGAGGCCCCACGTCTGGTCTTGGAGGCGGGCGAAGGTGGCTGCGGTCTGGGTCGCCATGGTCTATCTCCTGCCGAGTCCCCTCGGCCATCAGGGCGGCTGGAGTGCCGTGCTGATGGACGTACTATGGACCCGCGCATACCGGATGTCCAGCGCCCGCGAAAGAAATCGCATAGCGTCACGTATGGTCACTCCCACCCCGCGCGAGAGCCCGGACCTCGGCAGCGAGGCGCCGATGCACGAGGCAGTCAGCGCAGCCCGGCTTTAGGCATCCGGTCGCGTGGGCCTCGATGGACTGAGCGGCTTTCTCGACGCCCTCGGCGAAACCGGCGGCGCGGGCTCGGTCGCATTCATTTGGCGGCCGAGGCTTAGCGTGCTCGATGTGGCGCTCTGGCGGTTCGCAGTCGCACTTCGCCTTCTTCGCGCTCATCGTCCGCTCCTCTTGCTCTTGCGCATCGGAATCGCCCGCTCGTCAGGAGGCATCTTCCCTCGGCACAGCACCATGCGGCGACCCTTGGCCGTCCAGTAGCGCCGCCCGTATGCGCTGGGCTCGTCGAACGAGAAATCCCAGTTGCCGTATTCGTCTCGCAGCATCCAGACTGCCAGCGTTTCGGCTTTCATCGCTTTCCTTTCGTCATCATCGCCTCGGCGGCGCGCTTGCGTGGCGTTGGCGTCGGGGCCAGCGTGGTGAAGTAGAGCCCGAGGCGGTTGATAATCCTCGGGTGGTCGCTGCCCATGACTGCGGCACAGGCGCAGGCGTCGGCGATCACCTGGCACTCGGTGTCAGTGAGTTGCACCTCGTGGACAAACAGCGACGCGCTCACCGCGCACGTCGCGAGCGGAAGATTTCGAGCGCCTCGGCAACGATGCGCTCCAGGTGCGTGCCGCGACGTGCCGCGAGTCGCGCTTCACCTAACGCTTCCCTGATGACGCTGACGTCCTCCTCAGTGAGCGCTGTCGGTGCGCTCGACCGCGCATCAGCCACGGTCGAGACGAGCGCCCCGCCAGCGTCGCCCATCGGTCGGATTTCGATGTGCGCGGTCGGCGCCCCCTCTGGAGCGGCGAGGGCGGCGCGGAGTGGCTTGCAGTTCTCGCACTCCCTGCTCTCGGTCGGGCACTCGTGGTCATAGGTCGAGTCCCCGCAGAACGGACATGGCACGTCGACGCGCCCGGTTCCATGGCAGTGGCAGCGCTTCAACTGCGCGTCGATTGCCATCGTGAGCCGCTGCGCCCTCCCCTCCGCTTCGGCGAGGCGCTGGGCGAGGGAGTCGCGGTCTGACCTGGCGTTACTGGCCGTAATCTCCGCTCCGTCCCTCTCCGCCTTCAACGCCTCGACCTCGGCGCGAAGGGTGGCGAGTTCGGCAGGTTGGTTCGCGTGGTCACATC
Organism: Thermoplasmatota archaeon; assembly: GCA_041659985.1. Classification (GTDB taxonomy): domain Archaea; phylum Thermoplasmatota; class E2; order JACPAO01; family JAHFTW01; genus JAHFTW01. Next base: position 52,111 of record JBAZXE010000005.1, read on the forward strand.
GACAGGTGTTGCAGTGGATACTCATCTCCCCTCCAGTGCGGACTGAGCGGCGGCGAGGGCGGAGTCGATGGGGTTGGTCAGGGCGGGACGAAACCCGAGACGAGCGCGGGCCTCCCTTAGTTCAGAAACGCACCCTCGCAGCGCCCCGTCCTTTGCGACTACCTGCGCGCGGAGGGCGTCGTTGTCTTCCGTGGCTGCATACCCACCATTACGCGCCTCGTCCCTCTCGGCCTTGAGCGTGGCCACCTCGGCGCGCAGGGCAACCAGTTCCCTGATTGCGCCGTCGATGAGCGGGTCCGCGTCTCTCTTCGGGTCTGCCGGGATGCTCATGTACGGGCGGTCGCTTTGCCCCAGGGCAACGCGGTGAATCCGTTGGAGGGCCTCGTGCAGGGTGTCCGCATCTGCGCCGGCCGATGCCTCCCCCTCGGCGCGAACGGCAGTCGCCTCCGTCCGAGGCTCGGCCCCGTGAATCGGCGCAGGATAGAGCGGGTCCGACGTCGACACCGCAAACGTGCGCGGCGGGTCGCTTTCCACCACTGCCTCGCACCGTGGGCACGTCCAGCAGTGCATTCGCCTGACGTGCGGCCGGCCGTGGCCTTCGCGTGCGCAGATGTCGGCTGGCTCCTCCGTCCGGGGCTCGGGAGGGGCGGGGACATTCGAGCGGGCGGCAGCACGGCGGCTGAGGCCTGGCATCACGCGGTCGCGCCAGCGTTCCGCCGCCGCGCTCCACTCCATGCCCTCCTTGCGCCAGTCTCCGTAACCGGCGTTGGCGATGAGCCCCCATGCTGCCTCAAGGTCGTCGTCGGACTGGTGTGCGGCGGCCAGTTCGTCGTCCAGTCGTCCCTGCGCCTCCGCCAGCGCCTCCAGAAGCGACGGGAACGCCTCAAGCGCGGCGCAGGCGCGCTCCACGTCCGCCTTCTGGAGCACCACCACCGAATGGCTCTCGATGCGGCCGACGAACCACTGCCCGCTTCCTGCCTGCATGATGGGCGACCACGCGCCGCGCGGCCTGTCGGCGAGCCTGGACCACTCGGACAACTGCTCTTTCGTGACGGCCATCGTCTCTCCTTGCCGGTCTAGCCGGGTGATGCGTAGAGGGGTTAGCGGGTCTTGACGCTCACCTGAATCTGCTTCACCACCTCGTCGAGTTTCATCTTCACCGTGTCGTTGATGCCTTGAGACAGGGCCGACGTGGCGACAGAAAGCGCGTTCTTCATGGCCGCTTCGACGCTGTAGTGAAGGTGCTGGTGAACCATGTGGGTGATGCGGCTTTGCGTCCCGCTCCACGAGTAGCCCTTGCTCTCGGACTTGCTCTTGCCCTCGAAGCTGACGGGCTCGGTCAAGTACGACTCGGCGCGGCTGGTGAGGTACTCCAAGAACGTGACCGGCTGACCCACTTTCTCGCCCCACTGCGTCGTCTTCTGAAGCGTCACCCGCTCGATGTGCTGCTCGGCGTTCGGGAGGATGTGCTTCTCGACGACGGCCGAGACCGCCGAGTCGATCCGCTCCTGCACCTTCTCCTTGAGGGAGCGGGCGAAGGTGCTCGGCATCGTTCCTTCCTCGCCGTCCTCGTCGAGCACGGTGCTTTCCATGACGGAGCGAGCGACAGCCTCCACCACCTTCGCGAGAACTTCGTCCTTGGTGAATCCGAGCGCTTCCAGGTTCAGGTCTGCCATGCGTTCCTCGTTGGTTGGTTGTTGAGAAAGGCCCCGCCTCACCGTGAGACGGGGTTGCCCGAGGTCCAGGGAGGGCGGCCTCGGGCGTGGGGTTACGGAACGTCGGCCGCGTCAGCGGCTACGGCGGCTTGAATCTGCGCCACGGAATCTTCGTCGCACTCGGAGCCCTTGGCTTTTCCGGTGACGCGCTTGATATAGGCGTTTGCGGCTGCGCCCTCGGTCCCGCCGGCCTTGAGGATGGCGAGGATGCGCTGGTACGCGGAGGCGGGTTTCGTGTCGGGCTTGGCGTCGGCGGGCGCCGTGCGGCGCTTCTTCTCGGCCTCGAGCGAGAGCAGCCAGCGCTTCTCGCGGTCGGCGAACTTCGATTTCGCCGGGTCGGCGATGCTCTCGCGCGCCTTCCCCTCGTAGTAGGCGATGTCCTTGTCCTCGATGTCGGTGATGGGCTTGCCCTTCATCTTTCCCCAGGGAACGACGGCCACGCCCGTCTCGTCGGCGCCGTGCTCCTGAAACTCCGCGCGCCGCGGTAGCTTCGAGGTGTCGAGCCCGAGGTCCTTGAGGTCGGCCGAGGTGAGGAACCGGAGCCCCAGTAAGTCGGTCACGGCCTGGTGCTTCAGGTTCTCGATGCTGCCTTTGATGAGGTCGGCTTCGGTCTTCACGAACCCGCCCAACTTCCGGCGTCCCTCGAAGACTTCGTAGGTTTCGCCATCCTGCTTGAGCAGCGGGGCGCGACAGACGGCCCACTGCGTTCCCTTGTCGTCCCGTGAGAGCGTGACGACCTTCTCGCCCCATCTCATGCCGAAGCCCATGCGCAGGATGCGGTCGGCGGCGGCGCCCGTGGCGTAGACGCTCTCGCTCCCGTTCTCGCTCGCCATGACGATGAACTGCCCAGGCTGCACGAGGCGCAGGGCGATCTTGAGTTGCTCTTTCGCGCTGCGCACCCGCTCCTCGAAGAGCTTGAGGCTGCGCTCGCTCTGGTCCTGCACGTCGATACGCAACAGCGCGCCCATCGGCTCGGTGCGAATTACCTTCGGTTCGTCGTTTTCGGTTTCCATGTTCTCTCCTTGCCGTTGGGTCAGCGCGGCAACGCTGGCGGGTGAAACGGTCGCCCGCTCGCCGTGTCCGCTACGCCTTCCCGTGGTGCCGAAGAAGCTCCGCGACCGTCGTGGCCGCGTCCGCGAACTCGGGAAGCGCGCCGTAGGTGCTCACGAAGCCGCGAAGAATCTCCCACCCCTGCCTCGACTTCTCGGCCGAGAGTCTGACTTGGCGTTCGGCTTCGTCGCGCTCCGCCTGTGCCTTGCGTTCTGCCGCTTCCTTCTCGGCGCGAACCTTCGCCGCCGCATCCTCCACCGCGCGCCGCTCTGCCGCGAGGCGGTTCTCTTCCTCCTGCCGCTTCTGTCGCGCGACGTCCTCAACCGCCTGGACGCGCAGCCGTTCGGTCCGGGCCTCGGCCTCGATGCGCTCCCGCGAGGCGCGCTCAGTTTCCTCGATCCTCTTCCGGGACTCCGCTTCGGCAGCGAGGCGCACGCGCTCGGCCTCAACCGCGGCCTTGCGCTGGGCCTCCGCCGCCGCTTCGAGTTCCGCCCGGGCCTTGGCGATCTCGTCGCGCTGGGCCTGGAGTTTGCGCTCCTCTTCGGCCCGCTTCTCGGCTTCGGCCCTGGCGATGGCCTCAGCCTCGGCCTTCGCCTTCGCTTCTTCGGCCTCCTTGGCCTTCCGCTCCTCGCCCTTGATCTGGGCGTCGATGGGGTCCTCCAGCGCCGTCAGCGTGGCGGTGATGCGCTTCGCCTCGCTGTCGATGGCCTGGCAACGCTCCAGGGCCGGGGCCTTGATCTCCTTCCGCATCGCCTCCAAGGCGACGCGGTAGCGCTTGATCTCCGCCCGGGCCTTCTTCGCCTTGCCCATCCCGTCGCCCGTCGTCACCGCGTACACCGCGCCCTTGTAGCGGGAGGAGAGTTCGGCGAGCGCTGCCTCAGTCTGCGAGTATTCGGTGATTGCCGTCATGGCTCTGTCGCTCCGTTGGTTAGACTGCGGATGTTGATGCGCTGCCCCTCGCCAAACTTCTTTTTCTCCACCAGCCAACGAGCGCCGACCACGAACCGCTCGCCTTTTGTCAGCGTGAAGCGGCCCTTGATTCCCTCGTCCAGCTTCTTGAATTCCTTGCGCCCGGAGTCGAGAGCGGCGCGGCGGTCGAGCTGGGCCGCGAGTTTCTCGTCCAGCGTCACGAGCAACGGGTCGACCGGGGCCTCGGCGGGATGGCAAAGAGTGTCGCGCCACGGGCAACCGTCGCACTCGGAGCGGTCGGCGATGCGCGGGGGCAGCATCGCGTCCTTGTCGGACTCGGCCGCCTTCCACGCCTTCACCGCGTCGCGCACCCTCTCGGCCCGCTGGCAGAGCCCCTCGGCGTAGGCGTAGTCGAGAGCCACCGCCACCACACCCCACTCGCCGGTCTGCTTGCTCTTGAAGAGGGCGAGGGCATCGGGCTCAGAAGTGAGCAGGCTGTACGTTTGGAGCTGTGCATAATAGCGGCGCAGGAGCGAGGACTCGGACGCGCGCCAGGCTGCCTCGCTCTCCGGGGGCGAGCCGGACGTGCTCTTGATCTCCAGCGGCACACGGCGCGGGCGCTCTCCGTTCACCGACGGAAGCGCGACACGCCCGTCGATGGTGCCGGTTATTTCTAGCCGCTCGTCCCTGAAGTTCCGCTCGGCCTCCAACACCTCGAAGCCCATCGCCCCGAGTTGCGCGCGCACGTCGCGCTGGTGCAGGTCGCCCTCGGCGAAGATGCTGGCCAGTTCCTCGCCGATGGGCGCGGCGTCGTTCGGGTGAACCCGGTGGTAGACGATGCGCCGTTCGCACTCGTAGCCCAGGTCCGTGGCCGGGGTCAGCGAAGGGGTCCAGGTCCGGGAGCGGTCGGCCAGCACTTTCGCCCGGTGCGTCGCCATCAACTGCGCCGCAAAGTCGGAAAGGCTCATCGTCCACCTCCAACCACGCGGTCAAGTTCCGACTTCGCCCAATGCCACCGCCACTTCGCCGCAAGCCGCTCCGCCTCAGAGCAATGCAGGTATGCCCACGCGGCCCGGTTCAGCGCCGCCAGCGCCGCGTCGAAGGCGCTCACAGCGAATCCGCCCCGGTGTTCCGCGCGTCGTCCGACTCGTCGACCGCCACGAGAACGAGACGCGGGAGGCGCGGGAGCAGGACATCGGCGCAAAGCGAGTCCATCTCCCGGCCCAGCCGCTCGTGCCTGTCCTGCGCCGCGAACAGGTCGGCGCGCATCACCTCGACGCTGCGGCCGGTGCGCATCCGGTCGGCGATTGTGAGCGCCAGGGCCGCGAGGGTGCGCCGCGAGTCGTCGAGGTCGGAGGAGACTTCGGGGAGGGCCCTCATCGGAACACCCCCATGCGCTCGTCCTCGCGGTCGGCGTCGTGCTTGTCCTCGGCCTGGGCCTCGCGCTCCATCGCGAGCCATGCACGGCACTCGCCGCACGTCGGCACCTCTTCGGTCGCCGGGTGCTCGCCGCACTCGTCGCAGACGAGCCCGGAGCCCAGGCACTCGGTACACTGCTCCGTTTCGCCGGTGCAGGTACACGAGTCGAGATTTGTTCCGTGGTGAGGATTAGGGCACTCGACGGGCGCCAGCGCCTCGCCGGTGCCCTTGCAGTTGGAGCAGTAGCCGGGGGCGTGGAGCTTCGTGAACGCGAGGGCGAGGTATTTCATTTGCCGCCCCGCGCAGAGAGGAGGACGGCGCGGGCGGCCAAAATCGCGGACTGATGCGCGTCGTACCCGGTGGCCTCCTGCGGCAGATTGGAAAGCACCGCCTCGCCGGTCAGGACCAGCGCATCGAGTGCCGCGAGCGTCGCGTCGTAGGAGTTGACGGCGAGGACGATGCGCTCCGCGTTGGCCTTGGCTTGCGCTGGGCTCACCACGTCGGCGCCGCCCGTGCGGACCGCCGAGGTATGGGCCACCGCGACATAGAGGCCCTTCGCGGGGTGGTCGGGGTCCGATACCTTGGCGGCGATGTTGTAGCCATCGCCGCAGTTCGGTTCGGCTAGGCGCCACTCTCCCGCCGTGTGCCCGCTCCTGCTCTTGGGGTGAGGCATTAGGACACCCCGACGCGGCTCTGCGGCATGAGCGTGAATTCCGCGTCGCACGAGACGCAGGTGCGGTTCCCGGCGGCGTCCACTACCTGCTTCGGCATCCAGGCGTCAGAGCCATTGTCCGGCGCCGGTTGCGGCTCGCCGCAGTACGGGCAGGTAACAGCCACTGTCTCCGCTCGGATGATTGCGTTTCGCTTCGCCATGGTTTCCTCCCCATCGTTCGCTGCTCGCCACTTTCGTCAGCCCTGCGACTCAGAGGACCTTGGCCCTCTGCTCCCACCCGCGCCCGCGCCGCCCGCCGCAACTTCGACTTCGACCGACAGGAGGCACTATGCGCGCGTCCAACGGACGTGTCAACAGACAATCGACTAGACGGAGCGACGGCTGGCGCGAGTGTGGCGCTCGTAGAGGTCGGCGACGGCCCGGATGATGAGCGCGGTCCGGGTGGCGTCGATGGCCGCGCCCATTTCGTCCAGGGCCTTGAGCGTCGACTCCGGTAGGCGAAAGGCGGTGTGTTTCCGGGCGGGCTGCCTGCGCTGCGTTCCTGCGAGGGGGCCGGGGCGAGGGTTCATGCCCTCTATATACGCGCGGTCCGGCGCGGCGGTCAACGGGCGTGCGGCTCTGTTGGGTGCTTGGCTCTTGACGCGAGGCCAATTGCTCTGTAGAGAAGTGGTCATGCGCTCGGCTGCCACCGACATCGCAGCAACTTCCGCCTCGGCGGCGCCGGTCCCAACCCTGGCAGGGGTTCGCGTGGCCGGCGAGTTTTCTGGAGTCCCTATGTCCGTCTCTCTTCCTGGCGTGGTGCAGGGGTGAGCGGCTCTCTCCCGGCAGAGGTTGCCGAGGTGCTCGCGGGCATGCGGCGCTACGCCGTGATCTGCGCCGACAACCGCGACGTGTTGCCGTTGCTCCCCGACAAGAGCGTGGCGCACGTCATCACGGACCCGCCGTACGAGGCCGCCGCGCACACGAAACAGCGGCGCGTCAAGGACGGGGTTCGGACCTCGACATGGGGGGGGGCGGATAAACGATCCACAACATCCCGCCCTCTCGTTCGCGCCGATCTCGGAGTCCGGCCGGGAATCGGTGGCAGCACAAATCGGACGCACAACGAGTCGCTGGGCGATCGCGTTCTGCCAAGTCGAGGCCGCCGTGACGTGGCTTGACGCTCTCGTGGACGGCGGAATGGTCGCGCGCCGCATCGGCGTCTGGGTGAAGCCGGACGGGATGCCGCAGTTCACCGGCGACAGACCGGCGATGGGTTACGAGTCGATCGTCTTCGCCCATGCGGCTGGCCGTTCGACGTGGAACGGCGGCGGCCGAAGTTCCGTTTTCGTCCACAACAAAGGCCAAGCGGGCGGCGGCGCGCATGAGCACGAAACACAGAAGCCCGAGCCGCTGATGGTCGAGTTGGTCGAACTCTTCACCGACCCCGACGAGGTGGTGCTCGACCCATACGCGGGCAGCGGAACCACGGGCGTCGCCTGCCTCCGCACGGGCCGGCGCTGCATCCTCATCGAGAAGGACGCCCGCTATGCGGCGATCGCCCGAGAGCGCCTCAAGGCCGAGTCCCAAGGCCTGACGCTTCGCGCGGCGCGGGCGGGCCAACTCCCCATGTTCCCGGCGGTGGCGAAATGACATTCCTTTTCATGAATCAGATCGAGGACCCCGAGGCCGACACCTTCGCGGCCCGAGGCGGGAAGGTCTACGAGTCCGGCACTAAGCCGGTTGACCGTGGCAGCGCCCCGCCTGCGGGCAAGCCGGGCTCCGTGACGCTGACGGGTGGCGGTCCCTGCGTCTGTGGCCGGTGTCTCTTCGAGTGGGCCTGCCCTGGGGTGTCCCTATGACCCGCGCCAGCACCCTCCTCCGCTCCTCTCCGAAGTCGGACGAGAAGAAGCGCCTTAGCCATCTGGAAATCTCCCGCCGTCTACTCGTCGGCGCCGCGAACAGTCTCCAGAAGGCACGCGACCGGCAAACCCTCTCAGAGCCGTTGCGCGAGTTGGCGCGGATTCTCAAGAACGAAGTTCTGAGGCTCGAGCCCGAAGCGGCGCGGCTGGGCCGCAAAGCCGAAGACCACCTCGCCGATGTTCGGGTGAAGCGTTCCGAGTCCGAGCACGACGCGCGGCAAAGGAGCGTCGCATGAAAGAGCGTCCAATTCTGTTCAGCGCTCCGATGGTGCGCGCCATCCTTGAGGGACGGAAGACGCAGACGCGGCGCATCGTGAAGCCGCAGCCACCGCCCGAGGTTGGCGCCGTCTTCTTGGACGAGTGCTCTGAAGGTCTGTGCTGCGTCGGTTACCGTGGCCCGGGACAAACCGAATGGGTGAGTGGGGGCTGGCAACCGACATGCCCGTATGGCGAGGACGGGCGCTCCGCTGACGGTGAACCAGCAACGCGTCTCTGGGTGCGCGAGACGTGGGCTGAGATTGGCCCGGGAATCATCTACCGCGCCAGCGACGAGGACCACAACCCAGGACAACTCTGGCGGCCGTCGATATTCATGCGGCGCGCCGCCTCGCGCATCGACCTCGAAGTCACAGGTATTCGGGTCGAGCGGCTACAGGCAATCTCAGAGGCGGACGCGAAGGCCGAGGGTGTCGACTCGATGCCGGCGCTTCCTGCTCGCCATGCGTTCGCGAATCTCTGGAACGCTATCAACGGTAAGCGCGCCTCGTGGGACTCGAATCCCTGGGTATGGGTGGTCGAGTTTCGGGGGGCGCGCCCGTGATGCTCCCCGCCCTCCTCCTTCTCTCGGCGCTCTCGTTCCTCCTCATCTGGACGGCCTACCGGCTCGATAGGAGGGGTCGATGAATTACGAGTTCATGCCTGCACTCAAGGCCGTCGGCCTCATCGCCGGGCTCGTGTTCTTCCTGGCCGCGGGCGTCGTCATTGCTCGTGGGGCGTGGCAGGCGCGGCACCCGAAACTTGAGGCGGCAATCCACGCGGCACTGAAGCGGGCGAGGGGCCATGACTCTTAGCCGCTCCACCCTCAAGGGCCTGCTCGAATTCCTGCGCCTCATTCAATCGACGGCCCCGATGGACGACGACTCTCGGAGGGCTGGGGAGTTTGGCGACCTGCTCGAGGCCGCTCTGAAGCCGCGGCGGGGCCCCAGGTACGCGCCCTACCCGGCCGACAAACTCGAGCGCAACGCGCGGGCGACGGCGGAGAAGTGCCTGGCCAGCTACCCGTTCACGAAGCGAAAGCCACCCCGAGCCAAGCGCCCCGGCGGGAAGCGGGCGAACACGTCGGCCGTCTATCAGGCCGTCGAGGAACGGGCGGAAAATTGGTGCGAGTGCGGCTGCGGCAAGCCGCTCGCTGAAGTGCCGTGGCTTGCGAACCCCATCCTCGACCACTTCGAGGGCCGTGCGCGTTCGGAGTCGCTCGAGACGTGCTGGATGCTGCGGCGGGACTGCAACGACGACAGGACCGCGAATCGCCCGAACGCGCGGGAGTGGCTGGAGAAGTTCATGCGCCACTGCCGGAAGTACGCGAACGGGCTCGACGCCTACTTCGAGGCCCACGAGCGGGCGTCGAATCGCATCAGGGGAATGGTCGCAATCCGCGAATCCGAAAAGGCACGACTCCAACCGCAACAACTCCCGGAGGAGACATGAGCAAGACCTACGTTGTCGAGGCGCTGGTGACCATCTCGACCTTCACGCGCATCGAAGCCGACAGCCCAGGGGAGGCGATGGACGCGGCGCTTGAGCGCCCCATGAGGGGCCTGTGCCACCACTGCGGAGGAGACCGGGAACAAGACGAAGCGTGGGTCACGAGCGGAGAACTCGACGGCGAACCGCGCGACCTCAAGGCCGTGGAGGAAACATGACCTGCACCCATTGTGAAGGCTCCTCGGTCCTGCGCGTCGAGGGCACCCCGACCCACTGCCCCCACTGCCGAAACGGCGTCGTTCAGTCCGGGCCGTATTCGAGCGAATGCGCCGTGGGTTGCGCCGTCCCTTTCGACGCCCGTACCCGAGAACTGACCGGCATTCCGGCCGAGCCAAG
>JBAZXE010000006.1:0-2336 GCA_041659985.1 Thermoplasmatota archaeon
CGCCACCCCGAGCAAGCCCGCGATGGAGTGCAGGAGGATTCCCACCACGGGTTCCTGGCTCGCCACGACGGATCCGACGGCGACCGCCTCGCCGTCCCCACGCGTGATGAGCCAGGCGGTGAGCGGCATCTCCATGAGCGCCACGGCAGCCAGGCAGGCCCCCGCTCCGATGGCCATGGGAAGGCCCACGGAGCCGGGCTCGCGCTGGGCCAGCCGGTGCGCCAAACGGGCGGCCGCCACGCCGGCCACGGTGGCGCCGAGCGTGCGCCAGAGGGCCAACAGGCCCGGCGCTTCGCGGAACTGCAGGATGCCGGCGGTGTTGCCGTTGTAGTAGGCGACCACCGTGTTGCCGATGGCCCACAGCGAGAACCCGAGGAGGAAGACATGCAGGGCAGACGCCGCGCCGCCCAGGCGGGTGGCGGCAAGGATGGCCACCGGAAGCAACGCGAGGACCCAGGCCCACATGGCGCCCTCGATGAACCAGGTCGCCACGGCCGCCAAAAGCGCCGAGGCGGCGACGGCCACGACGGCTGCGCGCGCCAAGGGGTCCGTCGCGGACTCCAGGTTGGCGCCGTGCAAAGGCGCGGAATCCAGGGCCCGTTGCACGCGCCGCTGCAGCAGGAACCCGGGGGCCAGCGGAATTCCTAGCAGGAGCAGAAACTGGCTGTGCGCCCGCAGGGTGACGGCGAACGTGCGGCCGAGCTCGAGTTGCGGCAAGGGGGTGGCGCTCAAGGCGCCGGCGACCACGGCCAGCACGGCGATGGCTCCGGCCGCCACGCGCTCGGCGCGGCTGAGGGCCTGCCAGGACTCCTGCACCGCTCCGGCGAGGCGGCCGTTTTGGACGTACGTGCCCAACCGCCACGCCTTCGCGAGCCCAAGGGCGACTAGGGCGAAGCACGCCAGCGCGAATACCGGAAGCGCGACGAGGTAGGGGCCGAGGCCCGGCTGGTTGTTGGGCAACAGCAGGAGCAGCCGCAGGTTTCCCCAGGCGGCCAGGACGAGGAAGGGCGTCGCCAGGAGGACGGCCGCGACCTGGGCGACCAACAGTCGGCGCGGCGTGTCGGGGTCGGGGCGCGAGCCCAGCAAACGGCGCAGCAGGGCAAGGGCTCCGGCCACGGCGGCGAGGCCCAAAGCCATCGCAGGCAGAAGGACCGAGGGGGTTCCCGTGAGGTTGGGGACCGCAAGCCCGGTGGCGAGGTTCGCCCAACGCTGGTCAAGGTTGGCGTCGTAGTTGGGCCACGCGCTCTGCGCCAGCACAATGGCCGCATACAACGCCACGAAGAGGGCGGCTCCCGCCAGCAGGCGACGAAGGAGGCGTTCACGGGACAGCAGCACGGCGGCGAGCGTGCCGGCCAGGGCTGCGACGAGAGCCGTGAGGATGACGAGGTTTCCCGTGGCGCCTTGGCTCAACGCCGCTTCCTGCGCGGCCTCGTCGGGTTCGAGGAAGATCTCCTCCTGGCTTTCCGCGCCAAGGGCCAGCCCGAGGACCGCCAACCCGCCGCACAGGGCAACGACGGCGAGGCGCACGGGATTGCCCATGCCCGCTCGATTCGGCGCGGGGGACTTCAGGGTTGCGTCGGGGAACTGGCCCCAACTGGCGATTGGGGTCCGCTAAGCCACGCGCTCGGCCGGTTCCGTCGCCGTCGGCGCATGGGCCTTTCCGTCGAGGAACTCCATCTCGAAATCCGACTTCATGGTGATGCGAAGCCCGTCGCGGGCGGCCACCGTGGGGACGCCGGTCTCGTCCGTGATGCGCTGCGCCCAGACGCCGGGATCGGCTTCCTTGAGGGACTTGTAGCCGAAGTGCGTGAGCAAAAGCAGCCGGGGCCGGATTTCGTCGGCGAGCCGCATCACGTCATCGGTGCACATGTGGTGCGGGATGCGGTCGGAGCCGCCGCGCGTCATCTGGCAAATCACCATGCGGGAACCCATGTGCGGTTCCGAGAGGCCGTCGAAGTAGACGCCGTCGGGGATGTAGGACACCTGGCCCTCGGTGAGGCGCATGCGGAAACCGACGGTGTCGGGGTCGGAGTGAATCTGCTTGGTGGCTTGGAAGTCGTACATGTTCTCCAGCGTGAACGACGTCCCCGCCGACACTTCGTGCACTTTCGCCATCATGGCCTGGTGGAACGGCGTGATCACCGGGCCGATGGTGCCGCCCTCGGGCAGTGCCGTGCCGCGGAGAACGGATTTGGGGGCGACCAACGCGCCGCGACGGTCGAGGCCGCCGCGCGTGATGCCCTCGAGCAAGATGGCGGCGTCGGTCCAGTGATCGGGATGCGCGTGCGTTACCAGCACGGCGTCCGTCTTCGTCGGGTCCAGCCCGTAGCGGTGCA
>JBAZXE010000006.1:2377-58628 GCA_041659985.1 Thermoplasmatota archaeon
CCCCGGGTCAAGGTTGCAGTTGAGCCCCTGGTCCCGGATGTACAAGCCGCCCGTCTGGCGGAGCTGGCTGATGGTGGTGAACCGGCCTCCGCCGGTCCCCAAGAACGTCAGTTCGGTCAACCGTCTTCACATGCGCAAGACCCCCTCCACCCTATTTCAAGGGACGCCTCCGAAGCCGGCGAAGCGCTGTGACCGGCGCCCGGCAACGTCAAGCGCGCGGGCGAGGTCGGACAAGCATGGCCGTCGGCGCGACCCTGGCGCTCTTCGTCGTGGGCGTGGCCGTCGGCGCGGCGGCCGTCGTCGTCCTCACGCTGGCGCGGCGAACCTCCGTGGAGGCCCGCGTGGCCGCCGACCGTCTCACGGCGGCGTGGTCCTTGGCGGAGCTCGGCTCGCCGCTGCTGCTGGCGCGCGACTTGGACATCGAGTTGCCCAGCGGCACGCGCGCCGTGGTGTCGGGCCGCGCCAGCCTTGCCGTCCTGCGCGCCGGGCAAGTCCGCCGCGCGGCTGACCTCGCCGTTGAAGTCGCGGTCGCGGCCGACGGCCGGCGGGCTTTGCTGTTCCCCGGGGGATTGCGGCCTGGCGCCCTGGCGCTCGTGGTGGCCGACCCCGCGCTCGTGGCCCGTTTGGCCTCGCTTGCCGCGGCGGCCTGGGCAGCGGGGGTCCCGTACGTCGAGCGGCGCGCCTTGGCTGACCTGGCCGGCGAGCCGGGCCTGCCCATCGAGGCCGAGGGGCGCGTCGTGCAGGTCCTGCCGCGTCCGGCCAGCTCCGGCGTCCTCTTGCGCCTCGAGGACGGCGGGCACAGCGTCGCCGTCCATGCGGCGCGCGACGACGGGTTCACCGGGCGACGCGTGCGCGTCCAGGGACGCCTCGGGCGCGACGCGGGGGGCTACCCCATCGTCGAGGCGGATGCCGTCACGGCGTTGGATTGACACGACGCGACCGCCCAGAAAGCAGACCCAGATTGAAGCGGGTTCCTCCGTCCGAACGGACGCGGGCGCCGCAACGCACCTAGCAAACGGCCGGTTCTCCGCGAAGAGGGCTCTTTTGTAGTCGTTCGGGGGGGCGGGACACGGAGCGACAAATAGCTCCATGTCTGGAACCCCTGTGGGGGGCTTTGATGGGGTTTCTCGCCGGGATGTTGCCCGGTTTTGGCTCACTTTGGTAGAGTGGGCCTCCCGGCGAATTCCCTTGGTGGTTGTTGATGAAGTCTCTCGTCCTGTTGCTTGCCGTCCTTTGCCTTACGCTTCCCGTCCAGGCCCGCAGCGGAAACGAGCCGTTGCCCCCCACGCTGGTCGTGGCGACTTGGACCACGAACGGCGCCTCCGTGTCGTGGCTCCCCCCCGTCCAAGAACACGCCGACCACCCGGTGACCGCATACCGGATTGAACGCCTGGACTCGACGGGCACCTTGCCGACGTGGACCGAAATCGGATCCGTGGCCGCCAATACAACTGACTTCCTCGACCCCGCCGCAACGCAAGGCCCGGACGCTACCTACCGCGTCACCTCCTTCAACGACGCCGGACCAAGCTTCCCCTCCAACCCCAGCTCCGCCATGCCCCTCGGTGGAGACGACGAGTCGCCCAACCGGGGAATCAAGCTCCTGTTCCAAGGCGTCCCCTGTACACTCATCATTCTAGGGGGCCCGCCCAACTTCGTCGTCATCGACGACGACTGCATTCCCCCCATCAACGAATGAGGCCCGAACCGATGCGACGCCCCCTCCTTCTGCTCGCCACATTCCTCGCCCTATCCGTGGCCACCCTACCCCTGGCCAGCGCCCAGGAAGGGTTGGAGCAGGCGAGGTTCCAATCCGCAGGCCTGTCCTGGGAGGCCAATAACCCGGAAATGGCGGGCTCGTTTGTCGGCCTCATGGTCCGGCAGAATTTGTTCGAAGACACCCCCTCTGCGGTGTCGGGGTTTGAGATTCAGGCCGACCAGCTTGAAGTGCGGCGCGAATGGTCCAACCTCTACCTTGATGCGCCACCCGCCGTCCTTTATTCGCCGGACGCTATGGAATCGCAAGACGTTCGCACCTTCACTGAAACAAGGATTGAGGGTGTCTCCCTGCAGGACGGGCATGCCATCTACATTTTCCCCGCCGCACCCGGTTCGGTGCGTGTGTCGCTTCAATGTGCCGGCTTCGTTCAGCCGTCAAACAACGACGAATTGAAGGCGGTTCATTACATCACCACGAGTACGACCATTGCAGACTCTTCGCGCGCTTTGGAAATCAAACCCTGCGCGGGCACGAAGCTGACCCTCGATGGAGCGTTCCAGGTAATCTTGTGGTCTTGGGACAGCCAACTCCACGCCGCCGAGGGCGAAGAGCTGCTCTGGTCGGGCAAGGCGCAACAGGAAGTCGTGCCGGGCCAAGACCTGGGGCCTTACGCGAGCCGGGCGCAGCAGGTGTTCATCACGGTCCCCGATGGCTCGTTTTCGATTGTCGGCAGCCAAGACTTGCCGCCCCTCCTCTACATGGACGGCGCAGACCTGACCGGCGTTTCCACGATGAACCTGATTCAGGCTACCGGTCAGCTGACGGCCGAAGCCGTGAACGTGGCCGGTCGAAGCATCGAGGCGGCGGGGAACCTCAGCGTGACCTTGGCGCGTAGCGACGCCGAAATCGCCGTTCAGGTCCACCAAGGCCTGGATTTCCTCGCGGTGGACGGCCAAGCCGTCGCGGTGCGCGCCGCAACCGTCAACGCCGGTCCTTCCCCTTCCTGGATTCTCCTCGGGGCGCTTGGCGCGGTCGCCGCGCCGGCCGTGATGGTGCCCCTGCTGCGCCGCCGACGCACGCCAATCCACCGTGCACGCCACTCGGACGCCGTGGTCGAGCAGGCCTGGCGGGCATTGGAGGAGATGGACGGAGCCACCGCCGAGGCTCGCGGCCGAAAGCTCCTGGACTGGAACCCGACGAGCGCCGTGAACCACTTCCTTCTCGGATCTGCCCTGCGTCTGCAACAGCGGCTTGAGGAAGCCGTCCGGCACCACGAAGAGGCACGCAAGCTGGAGGGCGACTGGCCGACGGACGACTTGCCCGCATGGAACCTCGCCCTGGGCGCGGTGTCGATGGCCCGCCACCGAGCGCAGGGCAGCCAGCAGTTCTCCAAGGCCACGATCCGCGAATGGGTGCAATCCGCCATTCACATCCATCAGGAAATCCGCTCCGAGTTGGCGGCTTACCCCGACCTGGAAGAGTATCTGTCCAACGTGGACGCCGCCTATACTTAGGCGCGGTAGGCCTTCCACAAGCCTTGCAGATCCGCTGCCAAGCGGGCCTCCTCATCCTGCACCCGTCGCTCCTCGACTTGGCGCAGGAGCAGGAGCCCGACTTCAACGGCCTGGCTCATCGACGCCAAAGCCTCGTGCCCCACCAACGTGTCCTTGGCCCACGCCAAAAGATCCGTGGCCACGGTGGCGTGGATGCGCTCGCGGACCACCGGGGCGGCTTCTCCGCGAGCGGGCAAGCCGCGTTTGCCGGGTGCCGCTTGACTCAGCAGGGAACCGTGGAGTCCCCAGAACACCGCCGGCTTGAACGTGCGGCGCTCGCGTTTGCAAGCCTGCTGGACGAATTCATAGCGGGCCTTGAGCAAGTGCAGGCCCAGCTCGAAGGCGTGGCCGGGGAAGCCGAACGGTCCGCCGCTGCGGCAATTCCCCTGGACCCAGGCCAAGAGGCCGGGTTCGATGGAATAGGGCGAGGTTTCCCGGACTACCGCTTCAGGTTTTGTCCGGCTCATGCGAGGTGAGGTCCCCCAACCCTTAATAGATAGTGTTGTTTTTCCAACACTAATGCGGGTGGTCTCAGGGATGCCCACCCGACTGCCCATGAAGCCCCGCCAACACAGGGAATCGCAGGCACGCCGACCATTCGGCCCCCTCTTAAAAGACCCCGCGCAACGCCGCGGGCTTCCCCTCGTCCCCCTCCGCGCCACTCTTGCCGAGCCCCAAAGGCGCCGCCAACACGGTGCCTGGCTGGAGTCGAAGCGGCCAAGCCAAGGCGCGGAGACCCGGCGGTTTGCCTCGGGACTCGGTGCTGCTCGACTCCAGCCGAATCGGAGGGATGGCCCATGACCGGCATCGGCGCGGGTTTCCAGTTCATCGACCTGGCTGCCCATCTGCCGGGCCAAGCCCCGGTGGGCCAGTCATTCAGCGGCTTTCGTGCCGAAGCCGATGCCGACCGCTGGTTGGCCAAGCACGTCATGGAGGCCCGCGGCACCTGGCAATGGACCGTCCAGGTCGACCTCAGCCTGGACTCGGGAAAACTCGCGTCCTTCGACCACCGCGTCTCCTACGGCCGCACCAACGGCACGCTGCGCCAAGCCGCCATCCAGGCCATGACCCACCGCGGCTTGAACCGCCGTCTCACCCCCCAACAAATCGCCGAAGCCCGCTTCCTGGCCGAGGAAATCTCCGGAAAAACGTACACCGACCTCTACCCGCCGGCACGAAACTGGATGGGGATGGCCGGGGCAACGGTGTGACCCGGTTGTCACCTCCCCTGGTCCGACGCACCCGCCACCAGCACAACCGTTTTATCGCCAGGCCTGGGATGGCAAATGCGATGACTCTGGGAAAGGCGCTCCTCGCCGCCGTCCTTCTGGCCGCCCTCGTGCCCCTTGCCTCCGGCCAAGCCGCCAGCGACGCCGCTGCTTCCGACTGTGCCGCGGCTCCGCCGTGCGGCTACATCGGGCCCCAGATGGCCCTCGACTTCCCTGACAAGCCCCTGTGCAAGGCCGCGACGCTGGGCGGCCCCGTCGACCTCACGACCTGCATGACGCTGCCCGCGCCCGGTGAATCGGTGACGCAGGCCGGCACGCTGCGCTGGTACTGGGACATCACCCAGGACGGCACCTACCCCATCGACCCGATGGTGCCCATCGTCATCGCCTTCAGCGGCACGGCGACGAACCCGAGCTACCTCGACATCCAAGTCGAGCCGGCGAGCTTCACCTTGGACGCCGCCGCAATGGTCCACCCGGACAACCTCAAGGTCGACCCGGCCACCAGCCAGGTGTGGTTCTGGTTCGAGGAACCCATCACTGTCACCATCACCCGCAGCGGCGAGCCCAACCCGGCGGACCTCGAGAAGGTCTCCAACGCCGGCGGCGTCCAGAAGGTCTTCCTCAAGGGCAAGAGCAACGCGTCCGGGACGTACTTCAAGGAAGCCTTCGGCGTCGAGGAGTTCCGCTTCAACGCCTCCGAGGACCCGGCCGTCGTGGCCGCGAATGGCGAGTCGCAGGACGCGCCGGGGCTCGGCCCGCTGGCCCTGCTCGGAGTCATGGGCCTTGCGCTGTTGGCCCTGCGCCGCCGTGCCTAGGCCAGCCATTCGATCTTGCGACCGATGAGGTCGCCGCGCTTGAGGGCCGCCAGGGGAGCAGCGCCAACGTGCAGCCGATCCTCGCGGGGCGCTTCACGATAGACCAGATGCCCGCCTTTGGCTCCAAGCCAAGTGCCGGCGTGCAGGCCTTCCGTCGGGACGCGGCGCGGTACGCCGCCGACGGGCTGCGCGATGGCGTGGTCCTCGATGCGGTGCAGCATCCGCTCCACCTCGTAGCTGCCTTCGAGGCGGAGACGGGCTTCGGCCGCGCGCGACTCGATGACGTCCCACGGCACGGGGCGTGCCAGTTGCGGCAAGGTCTCGCGGTGCGAACGGTGCTCCGGGTACCCGTAGAGGTAGGAGACCGCCATTTCGACTTGCCGCGCCGTGCCGCGGTCCGGGCAGGCCTGCACCGTGAACCACGCATCGGCGCCTTGCTCGCGCAGGCGGTTCTCGACGCGCCGCTCCAATGTGAGCCCGACCTTGGGGAGCGTGCCGTGGAACGCGAGATAGACGAGGTGGGGGACGCCCTTGAACGTCGTCACGCAGGTGCACGATGACGGGTCGGCGCGGCAGCGCGGCTCGAACACGCATTCCGGGTCGTCGAGGCCGCTGCAGGCGGCGCACTGGCGATGGCGCCACACGGGCTCCGCCGTCGGGCAAGGCACGTGCTCCCCGTCGCCGGTGACGTTGCCGACGCAGGTCTTGACGGGCCCCGCCCGGAATGAGAAATCTCCAGCAAGCTCGATGGTCTCCAAGGGGCCACCGCCCACGGGCACGACCACCATGCGCAGGGTGGGTCGGTCGGGAATGGCCAAGACCTGGAGGAGGCGCCCCGTGGTCACGTCAGCGGTCCCACGCCTTGCGGTCGAGGACGACGTCCGCCACCCGGGCCGCCCAAGCGGCGGGGACCTCGGCGGGATCAGCAAAGGTCTGGTGTCCCTCAAGGGCGTCCTGGACGTGGCGGCCCAACGGCTCAAGAGGCAGGCGCGCCGCCAACCACTGCGCTGGCGTCTGGAGACGGATTGCGAGGGCGACCTGCAGCTTGCCGTCAGGCCCGGTGTGCACAGGCGTCAGGGCGTCGGCGTGGCCGTCCCATTTCTCGCGGAAACGGGTGGCGTTGGGGCGACCGTCATCGATGGGACCCGTGTGCATGCGCCGGGAGGGCAGGGGCTCGCCGGCGCAGACGAATTGCAGCAGCACTTCGGATTCGTCGTCGGAGACCGCGACGTCGAGACGGCGCACGGTGAAGCCGGCGTTGGCAAGGCCCGTCTCGAGCGTGCGCGCCGCGCGCTGGAACTGCGGGAAGACGATGTCCAGGCGCTTGCTCTTCGGTCGCACGAGGGCCCCCGTCCACGAGGCCTCCTGCGCGGACAAGGCTGCCTGCAGGGTGGCTGGAAGTTCCACGCGGGGCGGATTGGGGAAAAAGAAGCGTCGGCCCGGAGCAGCGCGGTAGGCCTTCGCCGCGGCGATGGCCAGCTCGAGCGTGGCAAGGTTGACGGCGGCGGCGCAGTTGCGCGCGGGGTCCACGGGGTCGACGACGACCAGTTGCGACACATCGTCCTTGACTTGGTCGGGACCGAGGGCGATGCGGCGCGGCTGGGCGCCCCCCGAGAGCCAGAGGAGGACGCCGTCGAAGGAGAGGAACCGCGCGATGAGCACCTCGACGAGGTAGCCGCTGAAGCCGCCGATGGCCGTCTGGGCGCCGTAGACTCCGGTGCCCTTCATCCAACGCTTGAGCAGGCGGACTTGCGCCCGTTTGTGGTCGCCCAGGTGCGCGCGGACCCAGGCGGTGTGGAACGGCGTGCGGTCGACGGCGGACATCTTTGCGCCGGCCTCCGGCACGGCGTAGGCCGGCACAAGGTCGACGGCGTGCCCCTTGAACGAGCCGGTGAGGTAAGGGTGCTGCGCGTACTTCTTCTGGCACTCCTCGAGGACTTTGGGGCCGACCTGCAACGCCACCGCCTCCAACCGGTCCTGGGGCACAGAGGGGTCGAGCAGGAGGAACAGGTCGATGTCCGTGCCGCCGCGTAGCCAGGTCCCTTTCGCGACGGATCCCTGCACCCCCGCCTTGCCGGGCAGTCCGGCGGCGGCGAGTTCGGCGTCGCAGCGCGCCACCAGGTCGCGCACGATGGAGTCAAGGGCGGCCTGTTCGTCGTCGCTCGGTGTGACCTCGCCGAGGATCTCGCGCTCCAGGGGCGTCATGGCGGCAGAGTCCCTTGCCCGGTCTTGGAAGCGGTTGGCTCGCCCTGGGTTTCCGCAAGCTCGGGGCCCAAAAGGTCGAGGGATTTCTGCGTCGGCGCGGCCGGCCGTTCTGCCACGAGATGTTCGGCGCCAGTCGCCTTCACGGCCAGGCGGCGCAAGGTCTCAGCCACAAGAGGTGAGCCGAGGAGCGGGTCGCCGGGCGGCAGGAGATAGAGCGCGTCGCGTTGGGGAACATCGATGCGCGGCGCCGCCTTGCGTTCGAAGAGGCGGCGATATTGGCGGCGCACGTCGTCGGAGACGATGTGGCGGTCAAGGCCGTCGGGCAGGCGCGGTGCACCGGAATGCACGAGTTCCGCGGCGAAGATTGGGCGGCCGAGGGCAAGCTGGAGGCAGGCCAAGAGCAGGCGCACCCGTTCGTCCTCCCCCCGCGGCGCGTCTTGCAGCAGGCGCCACAGGCGCTGGTGCAGGGACCAATGGGTCTCGGGACTGGTGAGTTGGTATTCCTTGCTGGGCGGGCGCTCGACTTCCTTGAGCAGGCCGGCGTCGGTCATCGCCTGCAGGTAGCCGGCGACGGTGAGCCGGTGCGCCGGAGCCTCGCCCTCGCGGCGCAAGGCTCGCGCGATGCCGCTGATGGAGTCGTGGCCGTTGCGGCGCAGGTGGTCGACGATGCGTTCACGCAACGTGTCGCGCGCCCACTGGACGCCGGCGGGACCGGGGCTCTCCAAGGGGCCGGAGGTGGAAGGCCCAGGTCGAGGAGTCGGCTCCGGGGCCGCCGTCGCAGGGCTGTGCCCTGCCCCTGCGACCTCATCCGACCCGGCCATGGCAGGTCGCTCACAGGTTTGTTATCAATCAACCTTGCGGGCCGGCCGCGCCATCCCGATTGACCCTCAACCGGCCGGTTCGACCCGGGGTCACCACCGTAGATAAACGCGCGTCCCGCCAGATAAGGCGCTTATCAACCGCTTTTAGGCGGCGGCCTGAGCTTTAAATATCTCCGGACCTTGGCACGGATGCCCGCGAACGGGACCTGGTGCCACATGGCCGTCATCCACATCCAGAACGTCGTCGCGAGCACCTCCATCGGCGAGGAGCTCGACCTGAACGCCATCAGCGCCACGTTCTCCAACGCCGAGTACGAGCCCGAACAGTTCCCCGGCCTCGTCTTCCGCGTCCCCGAACCCAAGACGGCCGCCCTCATTTTCCGCAGCGGCAAGGTCGTCTGCACCGGCGCCAAGAGCATCGCCGAAGTCCACACCGCGGTCGGAATCGTCTGCGCCCAGCTGCGCGCCAACGGCTTCAACACCATCGACGACCCCGAGATCACCATCCAGAACATCGTCGCCACCAGCGACCTCGGCGCCGAACTCAACCTCAACGCCATCGCCATCGGCCTCGGCCTGGAGAACGTCGAGTACGAGCCCGAACAGTTCCCCGGCCTCGTCTACCGCCTCACCGACCCCAAGGTCGTCGTCCTCATCTTCGGCTCCGGCAAGCTGGTGTGCACCGGCGCCCGCAAGAAGGAAGACGCCGAAGAGGCCGTCGACAAGATCACCGCCGAGCTTTCGTCGCTTGGCTTGCTGTTCTAGGACGCGGGTCTCTCGCCCCGGATTCGATCGGCATTGGGTGCGGAACTGTTTCGCGCCTCTTTTCCGTAGGACCCTGCGTGGGCGCTGCCATGAGCGTTCGCCCCGCCTTCCGGCCCATTCTCGTGTCCGCCCTGGTCCTTGCCGCCCTCGCGCCGGCAGCCTCCGCATGGGCCGACCCCGCGCAGGCCAACAGCCCGGAATCCGGCCAGGTCCTCTCGGACCTTCCCGCCGCGCTCGCCTTCATCGACGGCGACGGCGACGGCAACGCCGACGCGGCGACGCCCGATGAGCCAGCGTACCTCGATCTCGACGCCAGCCAGACGGTGTCCTACGGCGACTTGCGCCTCACGCCTTTCGCCGGCTACCCGGCCGGCTCGATGGTCGACCTCGCCAATCGCGACACGACGCGCGTCTTGTCGCAAACCACCGGCTGGCTTGGCGTTGCGCAAGGCGCCTGGTATGCGGACCTCGATGGCGGCGGCCGCCTCTCGGCCGGCGACGTCCGTCTCGACGGAGCGACGGCCGGTTCCAAGGCCAGCGCAGCCACGCCCGGCCTCGGCGACTCCCTCTTGATGCCCCCCATGGCCGCATCGCCCCGCGGCCACCTCGACCACGTCGACGCCGATCACGACGGCCGCTGGGCCATCGGCAGCCCGCTCTTCGTCGACCTCGATGGCGACGGCAGGGCCAGCACAGGCGACCTCCGCCTGGCCCCCACGGGCTTCGGCCGCGAAGAGGGCCCGAGCCCAGACGAGATGCAGGCCGCGCACGATGCCGCCCTAGCCGCTGCGGCCGCCGCCAACGCCGCCTCGACCAAGGCAAGCGCGCCAGCCTGGGCCGGCCTCGGCGTCCTCATCGGCCTCATGGCCGCAACGGGCGTCGTGTGGCTCTACCTTCGCTCCCGCCGCCCGACAGCGCCGCGCAACCCGTTCAAGTAATTGGGACAGGCCTTTCCGGCCCCACGGCAATCCCGCAACCGATGACCCGCAAGCGTTCCGTCGGCGCCGTCGACTGGCTCATGCTCGTCCTCGCCATCGTCTCCGTCGCCATGCTGGTGTACGAAACCTGGGGACCGGTGACGCCACAGCAGCGCACGCAAATCCTGCGCGCGGACCTCGTCATCATTGCCATCTTCGCCGTCGAGTTCGCCTTCCGCTGGATTCGCGACGACAAGCCGAGGACGTTCCCTCTGCGCAACTGGTACGAGCTGCTGGGGATGATCCCGGTGGCGCATCCCGCCATCCGCGGCTTCCGGTTGTTCCGGATCATCCGCATCGCCGTCATCCTGAGCCGCTTCGGTCGCGCCGCCGACCGCGCCTTCGGCGAGGAGTTCACCTACCGCTTTGTGCGACGATTCCAAGGCGTCGTCGTGGACGCGATTGCAGGCGCCGTGACGGTGCGCGTGCTGGAGGAGACGGCGCAGGTGCTGGAGAAGGGGACCTATGCGCAGAACCTTGCTGACGCCCTGGAGACGCGCGGCGAGGAGATGCTGGCGCTTGCCATCGAGAAAGTCAAAGCGGACCCGGAGGTCGGAGCGGTGCGGCACTTGCCCTTCTTCGAACCAGTCGTGGCCGCATCCAGCCGCGTGACGCAGCGCATCGCCATCGACCTGCTGCGCGACGACCGCATGGAGGCCATCCTGCGAGACATCCTGCGCTCCAACGTGGCGCAGATTAGGACGGCCATCCAGCGAAAGGAGGCCGACCTCGAGGCGGGACGCAACGTGCCGTCCGCGTGAGTGAGTGGGGACGGCCGGATTTGAACCGGCGACCTGGGCATTATGAGTGCCCCGCCCTAACCAGCTAGGCCACGTCCCCGTTGCAAGCACGAGGGACGCGAGCGGGCCCGGAGGACCAGGCCGCGGCCCAGCGGGTTTGCGAGTGGAGCGGCGGGGATTTGAACCCCGGGCCTCGTCCATGCCAAGGACGCGATCTTCCAGCTGATCTACCGCCCCGTTTCGACGGCGCGGGGTCAAGCCGGCGGGTCTGCGTAGACCCGCCCTCCCGACTCCGCCCCGGTTTTCTGGAACCGGCGTGCTCCCTGGAGCATGCCGGGCGAGCCGCCCAAAGTGGAGTGGTATAAGAGAACGCCGGAGCGCGGAGCGCGGGAGCTGCGCAGGCAACATTGGCCCCTTGCGTGCTCCCTTGCTTGCTGCCTCAGGCCTTCTTGCGCCGCTCGAGAAGCCGCTTCTTCTTCGGGGCGGCGTCGGCCTTGCCCGCGGACCTGGCGGGGGCCGCGTGGGGCTCCAGCTGCCACTTCGTCCCGTAGTAGATGACGCCGGATTCGCCGTCGGCGCCGAGGCGGCGGAACACGGCCTTGACGCGGGCGCCGGAGACGATGGCGGCTTCGTCGGAGTCGACGACCTGGCCGGTCACGATGGGGCCTTCCGCCGTCTGCACAAGCGCCACGATGTAGGGCACCTGCAACTCGAAGCCGGGCGCCGGCTTGTGCACGCGCGTGGCCTCGAGCACGGTGCCGCGGCCCGACAGGTTGACCGCCGTCATCTTGCCGATGGAGGCGCGACGGCAGGTTGGGCACACTTGGCGGGGCGGGAAGTGGATGGCTTGACAGACGCCGCACTTTGATGCCTGCAGGTTGTAGCGCTGGGGGATCTCGCGCCAGAAACGGGGGACGGTCATTCCGCACTCTCCAGGACATGCACGATCGCTGTCGCGCCGGTGCCGCCGATGTTGTGGGCGAGGCCGATGCGGGCCTTGGGGACCTGGCGGCCGTCGGCTTTGCCGCGCAGTTGCCAGACGACTTCGCAGATTTGCGCGATGCCGGTGGCGCCGGCAGGGTGGCCGCGCGCCTTGAGGCCGCCTGAGGGGTTGACGACGACCTGGCCGCCGAACGTGGTGCGGCCGTCCTCGGTCGCGGCCCCGCCGTCACCTTTCTTCACGAGCCCGAGGTCCTCGATGGCCAGGAGTTCGCCAATCGTGTAGGCGTCGTTGACCTCGGCGAGTTGGACGTCGGCGGCGGAGATGCCGGCTTCCTGGTAGGCGCGGCGGGCGGCGTGCTCCGTGGCGCGCTGCGCGGTGAGCGTGGAGCGCGAGTGCAAGGCGAGGGTGTCGGAGCCTTGGCCGGAGCCGGCGACGCGCACCGCGTCCTTGCGGTACGAGGCGGCCACCTTGTCGGAGGCCAGCACGACGCAAGCCGCTCCGTCGCACAAGGGCGCGGCGTCGAACATCGTGAGGGGGTCGGCGATGATGGGACTGCGCAGCACCGTGTCGAGCTCGACGGCCTTGCGGAACATCGCCAAGGGATTGCCGGCCCCATGCTTGTGGTTCTTCACGGCGACCTGCGCCAACTGCTGGCGCGTCGTGCCGAACTCCGCCATGTGGCGTTTGGCCAGGATGGCGTGCAGGGCGGCTTCGGTGGCGCCGAAGAAATGCTCCCATTCCTGGTCGATGCCCGAGGCCGCCAGCGCCTGCGCGTCAGCGTCGCTCACGTCCGTCATCTTCTCGACGCCGCCCACGACGACGATGTCGGCGGAACCGCTGCGGATGAGCTGCACGGCCTGACGGAAGGCGAGGCCGCCGGAGGCGCCGGCCGCCTCGACGCGCGTGGCGGGCAAGTGGCGGTCGGCGAGGCCGGCGCCGTCGAGCAGCAACGGCGCGCTGTGCGCCTGGCCGAGCAGCTTGCCGGTCGACATGGTGCCGACGTAGACGGCGTCGATGTCCTCGCCGGCGATGCCGGCGTCCTGGATGGCGGCCAGGCCGGCTTCGGTCATGAGGTCGCGGAAACTGGATTCCCATTGCTCGCCGAAGGCCGTGTGGGCGGCGCCGATGACATGCGCCTCAGGGCGTTCACGCCGCTTCGGCACTTCCTTGCGCGCCATCAGGCGTCGCCTCCCGTCATGACCAGCTTGCCGCGGTGCTTGGCGTAGGTGGCGTAGTCCAGCTCGGTCGTCCGGGCCAGCTGCGTCTCGAGGCGTTCTTCGGCGCTGCGGTCGTAGGCGTCGATGTTCTTGGTCACGGTGATGTCGAAGGCGTCCGCGCCGGCGCCGCTTCCGTAGCCGCACATGAAGATGCGGTCGCCGGCTTTGGCCACGTCGAGGATGTTGCACAGGCCCAGAAGGACGGCGCCGGAGTACGTGTTGCCGATGCGCGGCGCCAGCAATCCGGTCTTGCATTGCTCCTCCGTGAAGCCGAGCGATTTCGCGGCGGTTGCGGGGAACTTGCCGTTCGGCTGGTGGAAAACGGCGTACTGGTAGTCCTTCGGCTTGCTGCGCGCCAGTTCCATGAGGCGTTCGGAGGCCATGCGGACATGCCGGAAGTAGGCGGGTTCCCCGGTGAAGCGTTCGCCGTGGCTAGGATATTTTTGGCCTTCGCGGCGCCAGAAGTCGGGTGTGTCCGACGTGTACGAGGCCGTGTGGTGGATCTCGGCCAGGATGTTCTTCTTGTCGCCCCCGACCAGGAGGGCGGCCCCCCCGGCGGACGCGGAGTATTCGAGGGCATTGCGCGGGGCACCCTGGCTCGTGTCGGCGCCGATGGCCAGCACGGTCTTGCACATGCCCGACTTGACGAGGCCCATCCCAGTCTGGATGGCGGCGGTGCCGGCCTTGCAGGCGAACTCGTAGTCCGCCATCGTGAGGTAGGGGCCGGCGTCGAGGGCGGCCTGCACGATGGTGCCGGTGGGCTTGACGGCGTACGGGTGCGACTCGGAGCCGACGTAGATGGCGCCGATGTCCGCCACGGGTGTCGGCGAGCGGCGCATGGCTTGGCGGGCGGCGGTCACCGAAATGGTGGCGACGTCCTCGTCGAGACCGGGGACCGACTTTTGGTGGACGTTCAGGCCTTTGCCGATGTTGGCGTCGTCGCCCCAGATGCGGGCAATTTCCTCGGACCGGATGCGGTAGCGGGGGACATAGGCGCCATAGCTCGTGATGCCAACCGGCATGGATGCGGTTTCCACTTCAAGGACCGTTAAAAGCGTGGCGAGCGGAAGTACGGCGGATGACGAATGCGCAACCGGGGCGTTCCTCGACGACGAACCTCGAGAAACAAGCCCAAATGCGTCCCTGCGGGCAGGCACCGACCCAAACGGCGCGGCCGCGCCCCCATATCTACGCTTCGCACGAGCCTAAACCGGTCCCGCAACAATGGTCCTTCGTGGCACAGCCTCTTCCGCGGTTCCGGCCGTGGGTCCTCCTTCTCGTCGACGACGAGCCCGACATCCTTGACTCGGTGCGCGCCCTGCTCGAATCGAGCATCCACGGCCTGAAGGTCATCACGGCGTCCTCTGGACGGGCCGGCCTGGACCTCCTCGAGCGCGAACGGGTCGACCTCATCGTGTCCGACTTCAAGATGCCCGGAATGGACGGCATCGAGTTCCTTTACCAGTGCCGCCGCAAGCACGTCAACATCCCGCGCGTCATGCTCACCGCCTTCGGCAACGAGGACCTGGCCCGGCGCGCCGTCGTCGACGCCTTCGTGGGCGCCTTCTTGTCGAAGGGGGCCAATCCCGAAGACTTGGTGGCCGGCATCACGCGGTTGCTGGACTACTCCCCGTCGTCGGACCCGCCGTCTCCGGCCGCGCCGGAATCGTGAACGAGAAGGTCGAGCCCTTCCCGGTGCCCGGGCTTTCCGCCCAGATGCGGCCACCGTGCGCCTCGACGAATCCTCGCGAGATGTAGAGACCAAGGCCTGAGCCGCGCTGCCCGGGCACCACGGATTCCTGCAGCTGCGCAAAGGGCTGGAACAGCCCCCGGATGTCGCTGGTCGACAGCCCCAGGCCCGAATCAATCACCCGCACCGTCGCTTCGATGCGATCGACCGCGCAGTCCACCGCGATTTTTCCGCCATCCGGAGTGAACTTGATGGCGTTGCTCAAGAGGTTGTACAGCACCTGCGTCACGCGCCGTGGGTCGAGCCGGAGGCGACCCGGCCCCGACTTGCGCAGCTCCAGAGTGAGGGAACGGTCCTTCGCCACTTGCCGGAACGACGCCACGGCCTCGTCGAGCAGGAGGAACAGGTCGGAGTCCTCGACCTGCAGGACGACGCGGCCGGCCTGGTACCGCGCGGCGTCAAGGAGGTCCTCGACCAACGACGCCAGGCGCACGATGTTGCGGTCAAGGATCTGCACGTTCACCTTCGTCTCGGGGTCGGGGCTCTCCGCCAGGCGCCGCTTGAGGAGATGGAACTGCGCCTTGATGGGCAGCAGGGGTGTGCGCAGTTCGTGGGCGGCGGTGTTGAGGAACGTGGTCTTGAACTGGTCCACTTCCCGGAGGTGCTCCAGCTCGCGTTGGCGGTCGCGTCCCTCTTGCCGTTCCTTCTCCATGCGGCGTCTCTCGGTGATGTCGCGGACCGCCGCCATCACAAGGCGTTCCCCTTCGGTTTCGAGCGGACTGAGGCTGATCTCGACCGGAATCTCGCTGCCGTCCTTGCGGCGCGCGCGCAGGTCAAGGGCCGCGCCCATCGGCCGCGCCTTCGGCTCGGCCATGAAGCGCTCGCGGTGGCCGGCATGCTTCGGCCGGACCGCGTCCGGCACGAGGCGATCCACGCTGGAACCCGTCATCTCGGCGCGGGTGTAGCCGAAGAGCCGCTCGGCCTGGGCATTGACCAGGACAATCTTGCCTTTCGAGTCCACGATGACCATGGCGTCCGGCGCCGCCTCGAGGAGACCGCGGAACCTGTCCTGCGCGCGGCGGATGTCGGTGATGTCGCGCTTGATGGCCGTCGCGCCGATGATGCGACCCGATGCGTCGCGCTGCGGCGCCACCGAGACCGACACCCAAAGCTGCGAGCCGTCCTTGCGGATGCGGCGCGTCTCGCGCACGGCGACGGCCTCCCCTTGGCCGGTGCGGTCGAGGATGGCCCGCTCCTCCTCCTCGGCGCCAGGCGGGTAAAGCACCGTCACCGATTGGCCGAGGATCTCGGCCGCGCTGTAACCGAAGAGGCGCTCGCACGACGGGTTCCAGCTCGTGATGATGCCCTCAAGAGTCTTGGTGAGGATGCCGTCGGCGGAGGCGGCGACGATGGCGGCCAGGCGCGACAGCCCCTCCTGGGCCCGGCGGCGCTCGCTGACATCGCGGATGGCCGCCGAAACCAGTAGGCCTTCCTCGGTCTCGAGCGGGCTTAGGCTGATTTCAACGGGGATCTCCGAGCCGTCCTTGCGGCGGGCGCGCAGGTCAAGGGCCGCGCCCATGGACCGGGCCTTGGGGTCTGCCATGAAGCGGGCGCGGTGCGCGGCGTGGCCGGAGCGCACCAGATCCGGCACAAGGGCATCCACGTTGGAGCTCAGCAGTTCGGTGCGGGTGTAGCCGAAGAGCCGTTCGGCCTGCGCATTGGTGAGAACAATGGCCCCGGTGGCATCCACGATGACGATGGCGTCGGGGGCCGATTCCAGCAGGGCGCGGAACTTCTGCTCGGCCTTTCGGCGCCCGGTCACATCGCGGATGGATGCCGAGACCAGGCGGCCCCGCGTGGTCTCGAGGGGGCTGAGGCTGATCTCGACGGGAATCTCGGTGCCATCCTTGCGGCGGGCGTGCAAGTCGAGCGCCGCGCCCATCGGTCGCGTGCGCGGCGACGCCATGAAGGCGGCGCGGTGGGCGGGATGCCCGGCACGGGCGCCAAGGGGCACCAGCATCTCGACGGGTTGGCCAACCAGTTCCTGCTGCGGGTAGCCGAACAGCGTGCCGGCCTGCCCATTGGCCAGCACGATGATTCCGCGCTCGTCGACGATGACGAGGGCGTCCGGGGCCGACTCGAGCAAGGCCCGGACCGTGAACTCCCCTAATTCGGGCGGGAGGGCGGGAACGGGCGGACCCATCGCGGGCCGATGGCCCTTTCGCCTTAAGAGACTGGGAGGACCTGGACCGTCCCCGTGTTCAGCGCGACCAAGCCGGACCGCGCCTTGACGCGAAGCCGACCCTGGTCATCGATGCCGTCCGCCTGACCTTCGACGACGTCGCCGCCATCCGTCACCTTGACCGGTTTGCCGATGAGCGCATCGCGCGAGCGGAAGGCCGCCACAATCTCCGCGTCGCGGCCGTCGCGCACCAGGCCGACCCAGCGCGCCACGGCGTCGAGCAGCAGCGCTTCGAAGTCGGGGATGCACGAATCGCACCCGAGTTCGTCCTCCAGCGTGGTCGCCGTCGCCTCGACGCCCTTCAAATTGGAGGCTTTGCCGTTGACGTTGACGCCGATGCCGGCGACGAAGAAGTCGAAGGTGTCGCCCGTCGATTCCCCTTCGACGAGGATGCCGGCCACCTTGCGCCCGATGCCGGAGCCTGCGGAGTCGGCGACGTGGACGTCGTTGACCCACTTGAGGCGCGGCTCGACGCCGGCGACTTCGAGGGCGTCGGCGACGGCGTTGCCGAGGGCCAACGTGAGCAGATGCGGGTCCTTGAGGCCGCGCAGCACCATGGACAGGTAGAGGCCCCCCTTGGGCGCGGTCCAGAAATTGCCCTTGGTGCCCCGGCCGGCCGTCATCTCTTCAGCCACGACCACGGTCCCATCCGGGGCTCCGGCGCGGGCGCGCTGCCTGGCAAGGTCCATCGTCGAACCCACGCTGGCGTGGCGCTCGATGGCCCACGGGCTCGGCTGCATCAGGAGGTCCGCCCAATGCTGCCGTGCATCGTCCAGCCCTGCATGCTGGAGTCTTCCTTCTTCGGTTTGGGGCGAGCTGCGGCTTCGTGGGCGGGTGCCGCGTGGCCGGGGGCCGCCTCGCACAATTCGATGAGGACTCCGCCGGTCTCCTTGGGGTGGATGAACGCGATGCGTTTGTTCTCCGCTCCCTTGCGGGGCGTCTCGTCGATGAGGCGCACGCCTTGCCGCTTCAGGCGGGCCAGTTCGGCGTCGAGGTCGTCGACGCGGAAGGCGATGTGGTGCACGCCGGGGCCGCGCTTGGCGAGGAATTTTCCGACCGGCGTGTCGGGGCCGAGGGCCAGGAGCGCCTCGACGACGGCGCCAGAGTCAGCGACGGGGAAAAAGCGCGTTTGGACTCCTTGGTCGAGAACGGTCTCGTCATGCGTCGCCTTGAGCCCGAGGATGCCCTCGTAGATGCGGCTGGCGTCGTCGAGGGTCTCGACGGCCACGCTGACTTGGTCCACGCCTAGAATTGCCACGGGCCGACCAAGGGGGACCTTCACTTGAGGCTCGCGGCGCGGGGAACGGGGAAGAGGAACGGGCACGGGGAAGAGGGCGGAAGGGCCGGAGTCAAACAGGCTTGGGGTGGACGCGACGGTTGGCCGGCCACAGCAGCACCGCGGCGGCGCCCACCCCGAGCACCAGCGCGGGCGCCAACGCCGGCAGCGGCACTCCCACTAGGGTGAGGCCAACGACGGCGATGGAGGCCGCACCGACCCAGCGCAGGCGCTGAAACCACGCCTCCGGCACAGGCAGCACGATGGCGGCCACGATGGACAACCACGCCGCCACCGCTGCGATGACGGCACCGGTCAGGCTGTCCACGCCGCGACCTCCAGCAATGCGCCCAGGGCGAGGGCGGCCAACGGCAAGGGCAGGCGACCGCGAGCCAGTTTCGGCAAGCGCAATCCGGCCACCTCGGCAGCGACCAGGAGCACGACGACGCCGGCCGCTTTGGGCAGGACGTGCAGGGTCACGGCCTGCGCCAAGGTCTGGCCGAGCCACGCGGCCAGCGCCGTCGAAGCCAGCGTCAGGATGCCGAGCCCGGCCAGCACGGCCCAGTCGCGGCCGTCGCGCAGTCGGCCACCGAAGGCCGAGCGTGCGGCGAGCCACGATCCGGCGCCGGCGATGACCAGCAGGCCGACCGTCAGGGCACCGCCCAGGGTTTCGAGCTGGCCCGCCGCGGCGAGGGCCAGCAGCGAGCCGTCCACGGCCGACAGCAGGGTCAGCACGAAGACGGCGGATGCACTCTTGGCGGGAACGGCGGCCGCGGGCAACCGGCCCGGCCCGGCCACGATGCCATCATCGTCGCTCTTGCGGGGCGGTGGCGGCCGCTGCGGCCGGCCGAGCGCGGCTACGGGCGCCATGGTTCCACCTCGAACTCGACGGGCCAGGTCAGGGGGGAGCGCGGGCCGGAAGGGACGCGGCGCTGAGCGACGGTGGAGTGTTCCGGGATTCCGGGCACCATCGTGCAGTCATCATCATGGGAGGGCTTGGGCTGGACGTTCATGGGGGACACCACTCACGACGCCAGCACGGCGTTGTGAGCGGGTCACTTGGCCGTGCAGGCGTCAAACATGTGGGCGTCCTGGCTTCCGCACCACATGCGCAGCATGGATGCGTAAGCGGGGGCGCTCACGACCCCACAGTCGGCGGGTCGAATCTTAAACTGCACTGCACGAGAGCGTGCAATGGATGCCAAGGCGAGTCGCGCAGGAATCGCCCCCACGACAACCAAGCCGGGATTACTGGGAAACCGGGGGAACTCTGATGGCCATTTTTCCCCGGGCTCCCCGTAATCCCTGTTTCGTGGTCGTCGTCGTGGGGGTTGTCGTGGTTGGCGGTGGCACGTTAGACGAAGTGCGGGTGCTTCTCAAGCGCCAGCTTGGCGGAGGCCAGGATGGGTTCCCAATCGGCCTCGGGCTTCTTCGTGATGGTGACGAAGTCGTTGAGGAAGAACAGCGACACGACGCCGTCAATCTCGATGAGGGCCTTCGACACCGGGGTCGTCGCCTTCTCCTTGCTGGAAATGATCTTGGAGCCGTTGCAGAACGGGCTGGGGACCGTCACCTTGAACGCGTTGGCGTTGGGGGTGGGGTCGAAACGGAGGCGGGCCATGCCGTGCGGATTCTGGGGGCGCTTATGCCGTTGTCGGCCGACGTCCCTGAAGCCCCATGCACCGAGGCAGGCCAATCGTCCCGATGGCCGGACCGGTTGGCGCCGTGGATCTGGCCAAATGGCAGGAGGTCCAGCAGGACATCCGTCACCTCACGCTGCAGCGTGGCCTTCGTTTCGTTGCTGCGGCGGTCTTGGCTCCGTTTGGCGTGTCCGCCGTTGCGGAGGGCGGCGACGTGTCCGGGCCGGGCCTTCCGACGATTGCCTTCGGCCTCGCCCTTCTCCTGCTGGCCTTTGGGGAGCTGACTTCGATTGCCGTATCCGGGCTGCTTGCCCGCGAGCGCCAGGCGATGGAGAAAGCACACACGGCGCTTGCGCCCAAGGGCAAGCCCGGCCGCCGGGCCCGATGGCTAACGATTGTGTCGGGGCCGGGGCTGTCGACGGCCCTCTACGCATTGCTGGGAGCCGCGTTCATCAGCGCAAGCATTCTCCCCTAGACGTCGGCCCGCGGCGTGTACTCGCCCCACTCGGCGCGCAGCGTGTTGCACACTTCACCCAAGGTCGCGTAGCTGCGCACAGCATCGAGGATGAACGGTACGAGGTTCTCCTTCGTGTGCGCCGCCTTGCGCAACGCTTCGAGCTTGGTGGCCACGGCCTTGCCATCGCGCTCCGCCTTGACCTTCTTGATCTTGGCAAGCTGCAAGCGCTCCGGCCCATCGTCGACCTTCAGCAGGTCCATCGGGGCCTCGTCCTCCAACTGGAACTCGTTGACGCCGACGACGGTGCGGTCCCCGTCCTCCACTTCGCGCTGGAACCGGTAGGCGGCTTCCTGGATGTGGCGCTGCACCCAGCCCTTCTCAATGGCCCGCAGCATCCCGCCCATGCCATCGATCTCGGCGATGAGTTTGGTGGCCTCGGCCTCGAGGTCGTTGGTGAGGGCCTCGATGGCGTAGCTGCCGGCGACGGGATCGACGGTGTTGGCGACGCCGGATTCGTGGGCGATGATTTGCTGCGTGCGCAGGGCGATGCGGGCGGCCTTCTCCGTCGGCAGTCCGAGCGCCTCGTCCATGCTGTTCGTGTGAAGGCTTTGCGTCCCACCCAACACTGCCGCGAGGGCTTGGAGGGCGACGCGCACGACGTTGTTCTCCGGCTGCTGCGCCGTGAGGGTCGAACCGGCCGTCTGGGTGTGGAAGCGCAGCATCAGG
This sequence comes from Thermoplasmatota archaeon, assembly GCA_041659985.1. Classification (GTDB taxonomy): domain Archaea; phylum Thermoplasmatota; class E2; order JACPAO01; family JAHFTW01; genus JAHFTW01. The sequence continues at coordinate 23,397 of JBAZXE010000006.1, forward strand.
CTGCGCGGGTCCTTGGCGTGGAAGCGCTCCGCCATGATGCGGTGCCAGAGGCGGCGGGCTGCACGGAACTTGGCCACTTCTTCGAGGAAGTCGTTGTGGCCGTTGAAGAAGAACGCAATGCGTGGCGCGAACTCGTCGACCTTCAATCCGGCATCCATGGCCGCCTGCACGTAGGCAATGCCGTCAGCGAGCGTGAACGCCAATTCCTGCGCCGCCGTCGAGCCGGCCTCGCGGATGTGGTAGCCCGAGATGCTGATGGTGTTCCACTCGGGCACTTCCTTGGCGCAGAACGCGAAAGTGTCGGTGATGAGGCGCATCGACGGGCCGGGCGGGAAGATGTAGGTGCCGCGCGCGATGTACTCCTTCAGGATGTCGTTCTGGATGGTGCCGCCGACCTTGTTGAAGGGGACGCCCTGCTTCTCAGCCACCGCGAGGTACATGCACAGCAGAACGGCGGCGGGCGCGTTGATGGTCATCGAGGTGGTGACCTTGTCGAGCGGGATGCCGTCGAACAAGGTCTCCATGTCGCGGAGGGAATCAATGGCGACGCCGACCTTGCCGACTTCACCGAGAGCACGTTCGTCGTCGGAGTCCATGCCGATTTGGGTCGGCAGGTCGAAGGCGACGCTGAGGCCCGTCGAGCCGTGCCCGAGGAGCTGCTTGTAGCGCTTGTTCGATTCCTCCGGAGTGGAGAAACCGGCGTACTGCCGCATCGTCCACAGTCGACCACGGTACATGGTCGGCTGCACGCCACGCGTGTACGGCGCCGAGCCCGGGTAGCCCAGGTCCTTGTCGGCGTCGTGGCCCGTGAGGTCATCCGCCGTGTAGAGCGCGTCCATGGGACGGCCCGAGAAGGTGGAGAACTCCGGCTTACGCTCGGCGCCCTTGGCTTTCGCCTTCGCGTACGTCGAGGAATCCCAGTCGGCCTTGCCGCGCGCCACGAGGCAGGCAAACGGCGCGAGGGGAAAACGGCGTCGGAGCCCCGACCGTACAGGGCCTCAACGGCCCCGTCCACTCCTAACCCTGCCGAACCAAAAAAGGAAACCACGGACCGCACGGAACCCCGCTCAAACCAACAGGTTCCGTGCGTTTCCGTGCGCTCCCTGTTTCGTCGGAGCTGGCGGTCAGTAGGCCGTCGACGCAATTGCGTTGGAGTCCCAGCCGGTGCCCAAACTCTAGAGGTGGACCTTGCCGCGGGCGTCGCGCACGGCGCGCTTGGCCTTCGTCGCGCCGTCGGCCAGGAGGTCCTTCGTGGAGTTGATGGCCTTGGTCTTCTGCTCGTCCGACAGCACGTAGCGCCAGGCCAGGTACCCGGCTCCGGCAGCCAACAGGACGCCGAGGCCGATGTAGACGCCCGTCATGATGTGGTCTTCGTCCTTCGCCATGCGGCGGGATTGCCGGCCCTGGCCTAAAGCCCTGCGCTGGTGGCGGCGTTCCATGGTCAGGGGTGAACCGGCGCCGAGAACCGGGACGGCTGCCCCCCTTGGGCCCGGTGAGGTCGAAAATACCGCCAAGTCTTGGTACGGGGTTGGACTACGCGGCCGTAGACCAAGACCATGTGGAAACGATTCGTGTCGGGGCTCGCACTCGTTGTTCTTGCGTCCCTGCTGGCAGGTTGCACCCAGACCGAATCGCCGCCGGGTACGACGGATTCGCGCACGATCACGCTGCCACCTCCCGCCCTCCAGACGCGTGCGCTTTGGACCGATTGCCGCGGCTTATTCTCCGAATTCATATGGCCAGCGGATAGCAGCCCCGGCGAAACCTACGTTGGCTGGGAACCCGCTGAAGATACCCTCTGGAGCAGCGTAGACATGATGGCCTGGGAGTGCAGCCGATTCAGTTTCGGCGACATCGAACGCGGCCCCATCAAGTTCCTCATCGAGTTCCACAACCTCCTCTCGGTCCCCGAGAAATGCCAAGCCACGGAAGGGCCAATCTTCTACTGGATCCTTGCCTCCATCTGGGTGGATGACCCGGAAGTCGCCAATCTGCTTCGCATGGCTGAAGGCATGAATGCCTACGCGGCAACCATTGATTCATCCGATGCATCAGAAACAGGTTTGCCCACGCGGACGTGGACGTGGTCCGCCGGCGTTCAAGCATCCTCGATGCAAATCGTCCAGGAAACGGCATCCTTGCAGCGGTTCCCTAAGGCTCCGTCGCGTTGGTATTGGCAGAACGAAGTCGCTGGAATCTCGTTCATGGATGTTACCTACGGGGCCTTGGGTGCCGTGGGCCCTCCGAACGTTGACGCACCGGCATCCTCACAGCGAGTAATGACCGGCACGATGCATCCACCAATGTTAATGTCGGAACTGGGCCCCGACTATGCGGGCTTCGGAACGATGCTCGAACAAGGCGAATTCGAGGGATCCATGACTAGGTACCGCGACATGGTATGCGCCGAATCGGCCTAACTAGAGCGCGAAGCCCGATGCAATCAGACAATCGGCACGAACCCCCACGGGGGCGGAATCGAACCGGCCCTCTCCTTATGTCGGGCGGCGCCGGGTGTTCCGACGGAGCCTATTCAGCGCCCGTCTAGGTTCAACTCGGGCTCGCGAACTACACTGGTCGGGCTGTCCGGTGCGTTCGGCGAGTAAGGTCGAATCGGGGTCCGAGGATAGGTCTGCTTTCCCAACAATCAACCAATTCAGCACACGCGGTAAAGAGTGATTGGCTAGTGGCGGGAATCCTCCACTGGAGAGCCGACTTTTGGTCCGGGCCCGGTTTTTCGATTTCGATTTCGGTAAAGTCCTCGTTGGGTGCCCCCCAGCTTTCGACTGCCTTCACGGGCGTCGAGGAAGAACGCCTGATGGCGTTTGACCCCCCGGCTGCGTGTCGAACTGCTGCCGATTGGCTCGGGATGGGCCACAACGTGACAAGCGCGTCCTATAATGGCCACGCCGATAGCCGATTGGTGGTTCGGTTGTCCCCCCGCGATCAGCTGCGCAGCGTTCCGTTGGTTGTCCAAGCCGTCGTGGCTTTGGTCCTGCTCTTGGTCCCCGTCTCTGCGGCTCTGGCCGCACCGGAATCCACGGCGTCTCCCGACTTCCGCGCGGTGCGCCAGGCCTCCCTATCCGTCGCCGGCGCGCTGACGGACTCCGCCTCCCTGCCGGAAGCGGTCCGCCTCGCGACAGGCTGGCAGGCGGACATCCTCGGCGTCAACTTGATGGCGCCGGAGCTTTCGCCTGGCCTGCCGAGTGCCGAGATTGCAGCGCTCCTTCCCGAGGGATTCGCGGCCGACCCCGCTGAACTCGCGGCGCTCGATGCCCTACCATCGGCGCAGCGTGACTCGCTAGCCCGCGTCATCGCCAGCTTCCGTGCCTATGCCGCGGCGACCGACTCCGCCTTCGCGGCCGCGCCCGCCGATGCCGACTGGCTCCGCCAGGCCACAGACCCGTCCGTGAAGGCCGACCCCTCCGCATTCTCCGGCCTCCTTGCCGGGTCTGGACCGGTGCTGGGTGCCCGTCTGGCGCTCTTCGACGCGGCGGAGGCGTTCCGCTCCGCGTTCGAGACCCACTCTTCCAGTTCGACGCTGGATCTGTGCCCCTACGTTGCCCTCGATCTCACCGGGACTTCCGACGTCTACTCCGAGGACTGCGTCCTGGTCATCGACGTCGGCGGCGACGACGCCTACTACAACAACGCCGGCGGCAGCCGAATCAACTGGGCCGTTCCCGATGGATGCCTCGCCGTGCCGACCGCTGACGACGTGCTCTTCGGCCCGACCCCACCGGAGACCTTCCTCTACAACTCGGCGGCTCTCATCGACCTCGCCGGTAACGACATCCACGACGACGCCCTCGGCTGTGGCGTCAGTGGCGGCGGCATGGCGGGCTCCGGCTTCCTGTATGATGCCGCGGGCGCCGATTATTACCGCGGCCCGACAAACGGCGTCGCCGGCGGCGCAAATGCTGGCTGGGGCTTCCTGTACGACGCCTCCGGCAACGATAACTACGCTGTCCAGGACATGTACGACAGCGGCTTGGGCCTTCACGGTGGGGCCGGCCGCGGTGGCGTTGGGGCCCTGTTCGACGGCGACGGTGACGACACCTATTTCGGTTCGCAGCAGGGTGCCAACGGAGGTGCTGTCACCGAGTCAGTCGGCCTCCTCTACGACCGTTCTGGCTCCGACCAGTACCTGGCCGGCGGATTCGGCACGAACGGGGGGACCTACCAGACCTCCTTTGGGATGCTCGTCGACGACGGGGGCAACGACTCCTACATTTCTTTGGCAGTCTGTTCTTTCACGGACTGCGAGGCCGTCAACGGCGGCAGTGTCATCGCCTCGGTCGGATTACTCCATGACGCTTCCGGTGACGACACGTACTCCGCCGAGTCGCCGGCGGCCAATGGCGGTGGGGGCCTCGGCGGAGCGGGGACGCTCATCGACCTGGACGGCGACGACGATTACACGGTCTACAACGACCAGGCGCCCAACGGGGGCGGCGGCGTTTTCTACGCGGCGGCGACTATTCCTGGCCTCGGGCTCCTGCTTGACTACCGTGGCACTGACGAGTACTACGACCAGGCCGGCGGCACCGGCACCGACCGCACCATCGTCCCCAAGGGCCTCGCCGGCGCCCAAATCGACCTCGCGGAGCTTCCCATGCCCGACCCGCGCGTCCACGACAACGGCGACGGCAGCTACACCATCTACAACGACGCCGACCACGACGGCGAACGCGACGTTAGCGAGACCGGCGTCGACACGCCACCCTCGCCCAGCGACAACGGCCTCTCCGAGCGCACGCTACTGCACGAGGAAGGCATCGGCGCCGACCCGCAACCGCTGCCGCCGGCCGGCTTCGGCGGCCAACCAATCCCCGATGTCCCCGGCCAGCCGGGGCAGCCGGTGCCCGATGTGCCGGCCCAGCCCGGTCAGCCAGTGCCTGATGTGCCGTCCACGCCGGGCCAGCCCTTGCCGGATTCTGAGGGCGCCGGGCCGGTGCCCACGCCCGAGGTCGGCGAGGAGGTCGGCGTGCTGTCGCTGCGCGACGACGGCGCGAACTACTGTGCCTACTTCACGCCGGAGGGCGGCTCCGAACAGCTCTTGACCTGCGTCGGCCGCGCCTTCCTCGGTCCCCTCGACCCGTCGGCGCCGCGCGGCGATACGCCGCTCGTGTTCTACGACCCGCCGGACGTGCCCGCCACCGGCCCCATCGTGACGCCGGACGTGCCGGGGACACCACCGGTCGTGACGCCCGATGTCCCGGGTACGCCGCCGGTCACGACGCCAAACATCCCGCCCACGCCCGGCCAGGCGACCCCGGACGTGCCCGAGGTCCCGGAGGGCAGCCTCGGCAACTCGCCCGGCGTCACCCTCGACGTCGACGTGTCATACCGCTACGACGACGCGCGACTGGTGCCGTTGCTGAACGTAGGCGGCGTGCAGACCTGGAGCCCCGTCGGGCCGAGGCCGTCCGATCTGCAATGGCTCGCCGCGCCTGGCAACCCCGCAGCGCTCACGGTCACGCTCACCATCTACAAGGACGGCGTGAACCAGGGCACGGTCAGCCACGCAGTGCCGGCGCTCGGGCAGGCCCTTGCAGCCGCGGAAAGGACTGCAGGAACGCTTCCGTAGCTGCCGTTGCGCACCGTTCTAGCCTCCGTCGTTGTCAGCATTGCACTCAACGACGCCATCGTCGCGCCAAACAGTTTCATGGAACCCTTCATGCTATTAGCTAGATTGTGTCCCTTCCCTTTCCTTTGTCGTGATTTCAGCTACCTGAAGGCCATGCATGACCCCCCGGCCAAGAATCAACTCTCTTGCATCAGAACAGACCGGCAAGAAGGTTGACTACCGTCTCCCTTTTCCAACAGACGGGTCTTTTCATGGGGCCGGGGTTGGCGCAATGGTCTGCCTTCGGGCGGACTGTGGTGCTGCATTGGTTCTGTCCAAGGTCATTCCGGCGTCTGTCCTCCTGCTATTCCTGTTATCCGGGAACCTCGGAACCATCGAGTTGGCCCCAGAGCCCTCGCGACTCGAGCCAGCCGCAGAGGCACTCAACCTGGCAGCCGGAGCGACCGGCCTTGCCGCTTCGATGGCCGGCTTGCCACCCTCCCAAATGATGGAAGCGCTTGGTATGGGTCCCGGCCCGGTTTCGCGGCCCTCTGCCACGGTGGAGGAAGCCCTTGCCCGTCTTGGTCTCCCCCTGGAGTCCGGTTTCGCCGCTCTGGATCCGCTGCAGGGGGCGGCCGTAGCCACGCTGGTGGACGGGATTCGCGAGGCGTCGGTTCTCCTGAACCAGGCGTTCCAGCACATGGACGCGGGCGAGCGTAACTTGTTGCTCAGGCATGCCATGCCAGTTTCCCTTGTGGGACCACGGAGCCAGGACTTGCAAGACGAGGACGCCGAGGCCGCCCGGTTGCTGAGCCTCGTCAACGGAACCGCGCTTCGCTCGGCCGGACTTATCCTAACCCAAGCCGCAGAAAGCGCCCAAGCCATGCTGACCTCGCTCCCGCCCGGCCCCACGCTCCCCGAATCATCCATGGAGAATCCCTGGGACGCGCTCCTCGTAGCCCCCACCGGCGCGCAGGCCATCGACCCCCTGCCCCCAAGCCTTCCGAACCCATGCCTGGCAATCGGTGGCAGCATCGTCGACCCCAACGGGCTCATCGAGGTTGGCCTAGCCGGCAGCAACCACTACACTATGGAGCGAGTCCTCATCGTGGACCTAGGCGGGGACGACTGCTACGAGAACCACGCCGCCTCGTATGGTCCAGGCACGGCCCTGCCCATTCCGATTAGCGTGGTCCTCGATGTGAGCGGAAACGACCAGTACCTGGCCTACACCCCTGTAGCGGGTTCCTTCAACACGTGGTCCAGCGGCGTCGGCTTGGGCGGCGTCGGCCTCCTCGTGGACGGGGCCGGAGACGATGTCCACCGTGTCCAAGCCAACCCGGCCTGCCTAGATGGCGCGCAGCCATGGACGGCTGGCCAGGGCATTGGTGTCCTGGGAATCGGCGCCCTCATTGATGCAGGCGGCAACGACCTCTACAGCGTCTCCTTCAGCGCCACGGGCACTGTCGGCTGCCATTTCCACCCAATGATTGCAGGCCAAGCCTTCGCGGATGTGCTAGGCGCCGGGCTGCTCATGGACGCCACGGGCAACGACCGATACGAGGTCAACTCCAACTCGCAATCCGCCTATGCCAGCGTCGCACTTGCCAGCGGCCAAGCGGTCGCCGGCATCGGCGGCCTGGCAGCCCTTGTCGACGGTTCAGGCAACGACCGCTATGAAACGACCCAATCCATGACGTCCATCCAAGGTTCCTACAACAAGGGAATCTTCGGCCGCGTGCTGGCGCAAGGCACGGCCTTCGAGGGAGCGGGCGTGTTGCCGGCCACGGGTGTAAATCCTTGCAGCGTCGTGACCCTCGGTGCCTGCAACCCCAGCCTGGACATTGCAACCGCCCTCCTGGCCGATCTCGGCGGCAGCGACCGGTACAACGCCGCGGCGCTCGCGGACGGCGGGACCTGGGGCGGATGCCACTCGTCGGCAGCCGTAGCGTACGCGCAAGGAGCCATCGCCGACCAAGGCTACCACGCCATGGTGTCCATCGGCGGCCTCGTCGACCTGGCCTCCCTCGGCCCCGACCAATTCATCTTGGAAGCCGATGCAAAAGGCAACTGCCCGGAAGGGTCGGTTACCGGGCAAGGCGGAGCTCTCTCCCAAGGCATCGGCGCTGGACTATCGGTGCCGAACCCAAGTGACCCGATTACCGTGCCCGGGACACACGCGCCGAATCCGTCCTTGAGGCCGGCGCTGGGCCTGCTTGTCCGCGCGGATTGCTTCATCCCGGAGAGGCCCGACTTCCAATCCTGGCAGGTCGACCCCACGATTGACCCCGTGTTCCTCGTGCTCGACCGCCTTGTGCCCCAGAACCTGGGCATTGCTTGCCCCTGCCCGGTCCAACCGCCATCCGTCGACCCGGCAGGCAGCACGGCCCCGATTGCCACGACGGTCAAAGGCATCCTGACTTGCCTTCCGGATTGCGACCCGGCCGCCAAAATCCAATTCGGGTCAACGCCATGCCATGGAGCGCCCGCAACCGGGGCGACGTACACGGCTCGTGCCACAGCTGCCAGCACGGCGTCCCTGGCCTGGACGACGCCGGCCCGGACGACGGTGCAGGGTGCCGCGGACAGCGTCCGGGCGCCCGACCCCGCCTTGCTGGGTGTGCACATCGACATCTCCGGAGCCGACCGGTTCATTGCTGAGGCCTCAGCTTCGAGCCCCGGCGCAACGAATGCATTCGTCGTGGCCCAGGGGGCCTCGGCGCGTGCCGTCGGCGTGCTGGCCAACATCGGGGGAAACGATACCTACCAGGCCCTAGCCTTCGTCAATGGCGTTCCCGTCCCGTTGCCGACGCCTGCCGTTCTGGCACAGGGTGACGCCTCCCGCGACGGCATCGGTTTGATGATTGATGTCCTCGGCACGGATGGGTACACCCAACCCTGCCCAGGCAACGCGGTGCCCCTCGAATTGTGGGGGAACCTTCCGACCTATACGTGCGGAAGCACCGTTGGGTACATCCTGGGACTGGACCTCGGTTCATGAGTGGTCTTTGGCTGGCGGCAGCGTTGTGCTTGCTGCTGTCCGGGGTGTCTGCGGGCTGCCTGGATTCAGGCTCAACACGGGCGACATTCCAATTGGATGCGGATTCCGCCGTCGTCGCCGGGACCGAACGTCGAATCGACGAGACAGGCGTCACCGCTGTGGGGGAGCAGCGCCTCGTCTGGTCGGTCGAATCCGGGGCCACGCTCGTGCTAGAAGGCTCGCAAGTGGACGGCGGCCCCGGCCTCACCGTGCGCGTCGCAGCCGAAGCCCGCCTCGTCTTTGCCAACAGCACAAGCCGCCAGACCCGCTTCATCCTCGAGCCTGGCGCAAGCGCCGAATTCCGGGGTGGCGATGTCGAATTGGGTCGCGGCGGCATTGCCACGCGCAACGCCACACTGGTCCTGCAAGACATGACCTTCGAGTCCTCGACGGAAGAGTTTCTTCGCGTTCAAGGTGGGACGGCGATCGTTGTGGAAACCGTATTCCGGGGGTCCGGCGGCGGCCGTCCGGGAGTGGTGCTTGAGCAGGGCTCCCTCGTTGTCAGCCATTCACGGCTGGAGGGTTCCTCCGGGTATGGGTTCCAGGCCACGGGTGGAACACTTGTAGTCGAGGACAGCGTCATCGCCGGCTCGGCGGATTATGGCCTGCAGGCCATCGGATCCACGGTTCGGTTGTCGGGAAACCGGTGGGAAACGCATTGCGGCGTCCTGCTGGTCGCGGGGGCCCAAGCCAACGTCCGCGGCGACACGTTCCAATCCTCCCAGAGAGGGTTCACGGTCACGGACGGCAGCAATGCGACCATCGGGGAATCCGTGTTCGATTCACTGGAAGCCGTTCAATTCGTGGGTGGAGGGGGCTCTCTTTCCAACAGCACCATCCGAGCAGCGGCCACCGGTACCCGGCTGGTCGACAGTACCGCCCGGCTTGTGGGCAACCAGTATGCGCTGGCGGGCATCGAAGCCCACGAATCTCCGCAGGCGCAGGCTCGCGCGAACAGCTTCACGGGTCCCGGCGTGGCGCTGCGCAACACGGGCGCGGCCTTCGATGCGGCCGGCAACTGGTGGGGGCAGGCCGACGGGCCGCGCCAAGAACAAATCGAGGGCGACGCCGTGGTCGACGAATGGTTGAGGCAGAGTCCCGCTCAACAAAACTAGTCGAAGTCGGCTGGGCAATTGTCCTCGGAAAGCTTCGCGCTCATCTTGCTTGACTTCCATATTTATCGTATCATTCCCGCGGTTTCAAGAGGGGAACAAAGCGACAATGGACCATTATTATCGCTCTAGTCCTGCTCGACGCCAATGGCCTCCTTGAGCCCGGCGTTGGCAGCCGCATTTCTACTCGTTCTTCTCCTGCCCAAGCCAGCGTTAGCCGAAGCGCCCGTTTGCATGGAGGGCTTTGGAAAGGGCCCGGGAGCCCACGCCAGTGAGGATTCCTCCTGCCGGCAGCCCAATGGCGACACACAGGGAATCGATTGCGAAGTGCATCTCGACGGCAACAGTACCCTCGATTCGCGCCTGGCCGCGAGTTGCACTTCGCCTTCGCCAGGAATGGGTCTCCAAGACAGCAATGACACTCTGCAAGCTTGCCTGATCATTGACCGTGCTCAGCTGTGCGCTGATGCGAACGAATGCCTACTGCCTCCGACGGGCCTTACTGCCACGGATCGACAGGGCGGCGTCTTTCTCGATTGGGAAGCCCCTCCCACTGGTGAGCCCCTTGGGTATGCAATCTATCGGGCCATCGCCATTGGGGAAGGGGTTGCTGAAGTAACCACGACTTCGATTGCGACAGTTTCTGCCGAGCAGACCTGGTTCTTCGACACCACCGTCCAACCCAAGGTCTCGTATGTTTACTGGGTCACGGCTTTAGGCCCCGGCTGCCAAAGCGCCCCAAGCACAATGGCGACGTCTGGCTTCCCGCCCAATCTCTTCCACTGCATCAGCCCAGCTTTGGGATATATGCCTCCTTTCTACATTGCCCCCGATTGCAGGCCGGACCTTGTCATCAAGGGACCATGACGAGACCCCCTTTTGCGGCGCTGGCGTTATTGGCAGGCTTGCTAACGTGCGTGACGGCGTTCCCGCCGGTGGCGGCAGGCACGAACATGATTGCCGCCGTAAGCGCCGCAGGCCTTGAGGCCCCGGATGGCCACCTCGATGCGTCGTTGCTCGCCCTTGAGCAGCTCTCGCAAGGCGTGGAATTCCACTTCCTCCTTTCGGGGCTGTCCGCCGAAGCCGTTTTGGAACAGGAATCCGGGCCAATCATCGCCAACCAAACCCCGTACGACACCGCAGCCTTGCCTGGGATGAGATCCTACCGAAACCTAACTGACGGCGCAGGCCTCCTCCGGTTTGGTCACCAAGCCTACGTTTTGGCCCTCCCGGGGGAAGTCCCGCCACGAATTGTATCCAGTGGTCCATGCGCTGCCGTTGTTCCCACGCACCGCAACGAAGTCGAGATCCCCGTCTACGTTGAAACGGCCCAGTCACGCCACCGCGAAACCGTCCCGGTTGGCCACACGCTCGCATGGAATTCTGCCGAGTGCAGTAGCCCGGCCTTCAGCGTGGAAGGCGGATTCCTACTGTCCCTTTGGGAAGCCGACCTGTCATTCCGGCATGCCGACGGAAATGCCTCGTATTCGACAGGACAGGTCAGTTCGACGGGGGCATTCGACCTCGCGGGGAACCACACGGACCGCCAACTCTTCCTGACTGTCCGCAGCGGCCGACTCGACTTGATGGGTGCAAACCCGTCGATCTACTTTCCCACGGCCGACTTGGACGCTTCACACCTTCGCATCAATGGCGCCACCGGCACAGTGCCGGCCATCCCGGGGACAGGTCGCTCTGAAGGTCAGAACCTCGACCTGAAGGGCAAGCTAAGTGCCCGCCTCGTCCGCGAAGCCAGTGGCGTAGGTGTAACCGTAACGGGCGACTTGGATTCGGCTTCGGTGGACGGCCAATCCGTCGTGGTCGCAGCCCCAAATCGAACCGCGTCCACCGCGTGGATTGCATTGCTGTTCTTGGCGCCCGTGGCTGTCGGGGGCGGAACCGTCGCCCTGCGACGGCGCCCTGCAACGGTCCTGGCTCACCTGGAAGGTTTAGCCATGGCCGGCCAACACGACGCGGTCGCGAAACAAACTCGTCGCCTGCAAAGGGCCAAGGGCCTCGAGCTGGAAGCCACTGCACTTCGCGTGCAGGCATTGGCAAATCTCGGCCGTTTTGACGAGGCTCTCGCCCAGGCGCTTCTCTTGCCACCAATGGAATCAGCCATGGCTGTTGCCTTCACGCATGCCATTGCGGGGGACGCGCCGGCATGTGCAGCGGCGCTCCAGTCCTGCGCCACGCTGGATGCCGACTGGGTTCGCGTGGCCCTGCTCAATCCAATCTTCGCAGAGGCGGGCCGACATGACTCACTGGCCTGGCTCGAAAAAGCCCGGGGGGGAAAGCCCTGAGCCCAACGGCCACCCGCGGTGACCTGACGCGCCAACGGCTGCTGACGGCAGTCGCGCGGCAACCGGGCGCTTCAATCAGGGAACTAGCTGATGTGCTGGGGATTCGACGCACCGCCGTCGTACACCACCTGCGCCTACTTGCCCGGCCAGCAAAGATCCGCTGCGTACGCGTTGGCCGACGGGTCCTCGTCTTTCCGGCAGCCGCGACTCCGTTCGAGGGTCTCGTTGGCCTCATGAGACTTTCAACGGTCCAGAAATTGGTCGAAGCAATCCACGCCGACCCGGGAGTCTCGGTGCGCGGCCTGGGACGTGCCTTGGGAATCACGCCGCGAGCCATTCGCTACCACCTATTGCGCCTGCAGAGTCTTGGCCTATTGGAACGTCGGTGGGCCGGCGGCCGACGGGTGCTTCTGCTGGACGCGAAGGCGTCGCTCGCCTTGCGTCGCGAATCTAGCCTTGCGCCGGGGGAGGTCGAGGAAGGCGGAACGAATCGGATCATGGCTGGAACGAACCACCTGGTTGTGGAGAGCCTTCAAGAACGCCCTGGCAAACTTGGCTAGAGCGACAAGAAACGATAGCAGGTTTCCCTGGCAAACTCCCTGAAATGCAGTCCAGATGGCGAGGCGAAGCCGTCGAGGGGCCATCGTCGGGTTGGGCGGGTCAAACAAAAATGGAGCCGGGTGGAAGCCAGAAAGGAAAAAAGGGAAGAGGGTGCAAAACCACGCTTAGATGTCGTAGATGTGTCCAATCGTGGGAGCGATTGGCGTGATGCCCGCGTTGCGGTTTGCGAGGAACACCCACCAGCCGCCGGCAGCGCCGGGACCGCCGGCGCCGCCCGCGACCGAGGCCGTAACACAACCCGCGCCGTCGGCAAGGTCCAGGATGATGCCGCCGCCGGTGTCGATGCCAACGATGAGGCCGACTGGCGTCGGGCCCGTAGCCGGACCCCACAGCTCGTCGTCGGCGCACGCGGTGACACTCCAGAGTCCCTTCACGGGATCGTAGGAGCCGTGATGGCTCGACGGCAGGAAAGCGCCGCCAACGCCGTAGTCGGCTTCACCGTCGAATGGGCACGAGTCGAAGAGCTGGACCGTCGTGCGCCAGTAGACCGTTGTCAGCACGGTGGTATCGACGGACGTGCCGGCCGTGTAGTGGTGCAGCCCCTGGTTGCCGCAGAACTCGAACGGCAGCGGCGGGACGCTCGGGCTGTGGCCCGAGGCGAAGGGAACCATGGCGGCCAGTAGCGTGAACGCCACGAGCGGAACGAAGGCAGTGCGGGACATCGCGCAGCCTCACTGGCCGATGGGGACAATCGGGGGCAGGTCGATTCCGCCGATGATTGAGCCAATCTCGCGGGGCAGCTGGATGCCCTGGACCGGGCCGATCGTGGGCAGGCCCGGGAGGGGGTTGGTCGGGCAGCCGCCGCTGGTCGGCGACGTCACGACGACGCTGCCGCCGACCAAGCCACTGGTGTCGACGTTGACTGTGGCGTCGCCGACCGTGGCGCTGGCCTTGACCGGGGGCGGCGTCACCGTGATCAGGATGCACGGCGAGCAGCTGGCGGTCTCAGTTTCAAGTCCGACCTGGGTCATCATGGGTTTCTGGTACATGTGGTTCATTCTCCATCAAGTTGTATCTGTGTCGCAGATACGCGCCGACAAATCTTGGCGGGTGGTTAAGCTGCGGCGGGGAATGAACCGACCAACTGGAAGGATCTGACAACGAGGGCTAAATGCTGGCGGCGCGGCGCGTGGCCACGTCGTCCACGGCGCCCGCCCGCAGCCAGGCCTGCAATCGCGCGTGCGCCCACGCGCCGTGGCAGTTCACCAGGTCCGCCATCTCCCGCTGGCCCGTGCACGCCGCAAGCAGTCGTCCGGCGTCCGCGTCCAGCTCTTCCATGTGAAGGCCTGCCGGCGTGCGCAAGGCCAGCAGATACGTGGGCCGTTCCGCGTAGCCCCCCTCGCCGCGTACGGCCTCGGAGAGGGGGCCGGAGGCCGCGCCCACCCACGCTGAGTCGGACAGCCGCGGCCGTAGGCCGTCGTGGAGGCGATAGGCGGGCGGCGCTGGGAAAGTGCGAGTATGCAGACCTTCTTCGACCTCGGCCAGGTCGGCCACAAGGCGGCGTTGCCACAATTCTGGAGGGTCGCGCGCCGCGAAGGCTCGGAACGCCGAGCGCTCGGCTGCATCGTCGTGGGGGAAAGGCGTCGAGTCGAGGTAACGCCGCCGAACCCCGGGCCGCCAGGCCTCCAGCCGGTCCAGGCAGCGTGGGAAGGCCGATTAGACGGTCTCCAACCGTTTTCCGGCGTACCCTTCAGAGACGATGCCGAGGCGGCCCGCGTCGAGCCGGCGCAGGACGGCCAACTCTTCAGGCGCCAGGTCGAGGTCGGCCGCGGGGGTCCGCGTCGCAAACAGGCGTTCGCGGAACGACGCATCGGTGACCAGGCGGGCCGCCGCCGCCAGCAGGCGCTCGCGGTCCAGGCTGCTCATGCCGCCTCCAGGATGGCGCGTGCCCGCGCCACTTCCCTGAGCAGCTCATCGACCGGAGGGAGGTCGTTGTCGCGCTCGATGAGGACCGCAGGTGGCCGGATTCGCCGGCACAGCTCTTCGAGCAGCCGCCACGTCCGCTCGGGGATGGCGGCGCTGTGGGTGTCGTGCTCGAGCCCGGCGTGGGCGACGCCGCCGGCAAGGTGGACCTGGAGGACGCGATCCAGTGGGATGGCGTCGAGGAATTCCTCAGGCGTTGCGCCGCCATGGTTCGCGTGGTTGACGCGCAGGTTCTCCAGATCAAGGAGGATCCAGCATCCGGCGCGGCGAACTAGTTCCGTTAGGAAGTCGGCTTCCGAAAGGGTGCTGTGCGGCCACTGGAAAACGTGCGTGATGTTCTCCAACGCGATGGGCACCCCTAGCGACCGAAAGGCGCGCAGGTTTTCGGCGACGACGCCCAACGACTCGTCCGTCCACGGCACCGGCAGCAGGTGCCCCGCGTCGAAGCCGCCGGCACGCGTGTAAGCAAGATGGTCCGAGATCCATGGGGGCCGCACCGCCTCGACCAGGACGCGAAGACGCTCGACGTAGTCCAGCTCGATGCGCGAGCCCACGGAGGCCTGTAGGGAGTGCAGGACGCAGGGCCGGTGGCTGGCCAGCGCCGTCGCGGCGCGCGGGTTGGCGAAAAAACTGTCGGCCACCAACTCAAGGAAATCGAACCGGCTTTGATTGCGCAGTAGGCCGGCGTGTAGGCCGGCGCGGTAGCCGATGCCGACCCCCAGATGCGGCGGCGCGCCCACGCAGACCGATGTCAAGAGGCCCTCAAACTATCCCTTGTCGGGTCGTTCCCCGTCGGCAGTTATCTGTTGGCGGCCAGTCGTCGCGGCGTGGTGGAGCAGGCGCCTTACGACGCTTTGGCCACGGCCTACGACGCCACGCGGCGCGGTGTGCGCTTCGACATGCATGACCACTTGACGTGGCGCGCGGTGACGAGTTCTGTTCCAGGGCCCGGGGGCCACGTCCTAGACGCCGGCGCCGGCACCGGCCGCTTCGCCCTGCGTTTCCTCGAGGCGGGCTGCCGAGTAACATTGCTCGACCCGTCGCGCCGCATGCTCGAGGAGGCGCGGCGGGCCGTAGAAGCGGCGGGTCACGCCTCGCGGGCCACTTTGGTGCAAGCGCCCATTGGGTCGATGCCGGTGGCCACCGCCTCCATCGACTTCGTCTTCTGCGAAGGCGACCCGCTGGGTTACTGCGCTGATCTGCTCGGTGCGGCGCGCGACCTGTTGCGCGTGCTGCGGCCCGGCCGCCCGTTCTATGTCAGCGTTGACAACCGCTGGGTGGCAGCTCTGCATCAATGGAGTCAAGGCCGCGTCGCGGAGGGAATGGCGGCGGCCGAGGACGGCCGCGGCGCTGACCCATACGGTTTCCCGGTGCACACGTTCCTGCCTGGTGAGCTGAAGGGGCTCTTTGAGGCGGCGGGCGGTGAGGACGTGCGCGTCACGGGTAAGGGCGCACTCGCCCACTTGCTGCCGCCGGCCACGCTGGACAGGCTAGCTGCTGAACACCACGACCGCTGGCTGCGCATCGAGGAGGCGTGGTCGGATGACCCGGGTCTGGCAGGTGCTGCGTCTCACCTCGTCGTCACGGGACGGAGGCGAGCCGGTGCCTGAGTCGCGCTACCGCGCCTCGCCGCGCTGGTTGGCGACGGCGGCCGGAGGGCTGTCATTCATCACGGACACGGAGACTGGGGAGATCCACGAGTTCAACGCGACCGGGCGCCTCGTCTACGAATCTGCCGCCGCGGGTGCCTCGTTTGCGCAAGTCGTCGACCGTTTGGCGCGGCGCCATCCGGACATTCCGCGCGCCGAGGTCGAATCCGATGCGGGCGAGTTGGTCCAGGACCTCCTGCGGCGCGGCGCGCTCGCCCCGTTAGTGACGGGGGCCGCTCAGCTTGGAGCGGGCCGGTGACCGGCCAAGGTCAGGAGCGGACCCATCGCGGCCTCCGTGGCGTCCGCCTCGGGCACGACCCAGAGAACCTCGCCGGCGGAACATACATGCCAGCGACCGTCGTGTAGAAAGGCGCCATCGGCCGGTGCCATGGCCGGCGGAATGGCCTGCCGTCGCAGCGCGTGGTGGCGCGCCGCCACCGCTGCGTAGGATTCAGGGTCGAATTGCGAGAAAGCGTCGCCTAGGTCCGTGGCGCAACGCACGTCTATGCCGTCCACCTGTGGCGGCGAAGCTAGGGGCGGCGTGAGGAAGAGCGGCCGCGCCCAGCCGCGTTGCGCTGCGATGGCGGCGGCAGCTTCCGCCTTGGGTTGCGCGTGCCTTCCCCCCCGCAGGTAGCCTCCAGGCAGCACCTCGCCGGTGCCCAACACCGGCCGGAGTGGTACGTTGAGAAGCAGGGCCAGCGCGGCCAGCCCAAACGGTAGCCCGGCACTGCCACCCGAAACCGCGGCGGGACCCACCAGGGCCAACGTTAGGTCCACATCGTGCCGCCCAGTCAGAGCGCACGCTGCATCCCACGCATTGATCACCGAGGCGCGCCACGAGTTGTCTGCGGCAGGTGGTGATGACAGGGTGCCAATACCGGGCCTCGCGCGCAGGACCAAGCGGCGCGGCACCACGATTGCCAGCGCCTGCGGCGCCAGGTTGAGCGTCAGAACCTCGACGTCCGGCGTCCTTGTGTTCACGGCCACGGATGGTGGAGCGGCTCTAGAACCTGCGGCCTCTTGTCAGGTCCTTCCCCGCCCGCCGTTATCCGTGCGCCGCCGGTCGATGCGCCGTGGTGCCGGCGTGGGTGCGGGGCGCATGGCGGGAATCCGCCCGTGACATCGGTCGCCTGCTGCGCGCCCCAGGCCCCGCCCGGCTGGCGCTGTTGGCAAGCGTGCCCTCCACAATGGCCGCCGGCCTCTTGCTGCCGGCCATGCCGCCGTATCTGCTCCAAAGGGGCTTCTCGTTCGCGCAGTTGGGGGCCGCCTACAGTGTCCTTGCCTTGACGCTCTTCCTGGCCAACTGGGCAGCGACGCGGCCCGACAGCATGCTGGGGCGGCCCACCGCCGTGCTGGCGCTGCTGTGGGTCCCCGTCGCCACCTATCCATTGTTCCTGTGGGTGAACACGCCGCTGGAATTCATGGGCCTCATGGCAGTTTCCGGCCTATGCGCCGCCGCGGCTGCTCCCGGGTTCCAGGCCTTGCTGGCCCAAGCTGCTGGCGAACGAGCCCTGGCGGCCGCTTACGCCCACTGGGGACTGCTGACCAGCCTGGCCCACGCCGGCGGCCTGGTGCTTGGAGGCATCCTCATGGCGCACTCGTTCCGCGCCGTGTTCCTGGTCGCCAGCCTGCTCAGTCTCGCCGCCGCCGCGACGGCGCTGGTCATAGGCCTGCCCGCCGCCCGCACCCACACCAATCACGTGGCTTTGGCGGGCGATCTCGAACGTCATCGGCGCAGGCTCGCTGCCCGCCTGCCCCTCGACGGTTCGGCCGTGCGCGAGGTCGCTTGCGTCGCGGTGTACATGTTCCTCTTCACGGCGTCACTTGCCGTGTATCCCGTCTACCTTCCACACCACTTTCTACAGCGGGGCATTCCGGTAAGCTGGCTTGGCGTGGCGGTCGCGTCCTCCTGGGTCGTCTTTGGGCTGAGCCAGGTCATCGGCGCCCGCTGGGCCGACCGCACGGGGCGCCACCGCGCCATTATCGCGGTCAGCCTCGCCGTCTCCGCCGCCCTCAACTTCGCCCTCGCCTCCTCATCGCTGGCCGTGCTGCTTGCGGCGTGGATCCTGCTGGGGGCCTCCGACGGCCTCGGACGCCCGGTCACTGGCGCCCTCGTGGCCCGCAGCCTGCCGGCTGCCCACCGTATGCGTGCCTTCGCTTGGATCGGGGCCGCCGCCTCCCTTGCGGGTGTCGCGGCCCCGTTCGGTTTGGCAGTCCTTGCGGGCTCCGGGGGCCTGCCTGCCATGTTGGTCACCACGAGCCTGCTGCTCCTTGCCGCCATCGTGCCCGTGCTGCTGGTTGGCCGTGTGCCTGCCGCAGTCGCCGCGGAGGCCCCGAATGTCGCCTGAGTCTCCTGCCCGCCCGTCCCCCTTACTCGGAGCCGCAGCCGCCGCGCCCCTGGTCCTGCTTCTGGCCTATCTCGCGTTTTGGCGACTCGGAGTACCCCTGCCGGATCCCGACCCGGGCGCCACGCTGCTGGCCGTGGCGTCGACGGCAGCGGTGGCCATTCTGGTGTGGCTTGGTCTGCGCGCGAGCCTGGCTCGCGTCGAGGGCAACGATGCCGCGGTCGCCGCCGCGATGCGCGCGGTCTCGGAGGCGGAACATCTCCTACGGGAATCCGCGCAGGCCAACAAGGCCTCACAACCTCAGGCACCCGGCCTGTGGACGATGCGCTCTTTCCTCCTCGGGCTTTCCGTGGCGACCCTCGTTATCGGCGCTGCGTGGGCCTTCACGGCAGCACCGGGCGACGACGAGACCATCCACATCCACGCAGCCTGGGCGCTCTTCGTCGACGGTGACCGCGTCAACTTCACTGCGCCAGCGTACGACTTGGCCAATACGGGGTTCCTGCGCGGCCACTTGCATGTCCCGGACCAGGACATCATCCACCTCGAAGGGACGCCCGGCCTCACGCTGGCCGATTTCTTCCACGGCAGCCTGGACGCCGATCTGTGGGACACTGGCCTGCGACTCGACGCGTCGCACGCGGGGGCCGAACTGCGCAACGACGGCAACCGCACGCTACGCCTCTTCGTCGTCCACGAGGACGGTGCCAGGTGGCTGGAGGAGTCGTCAATCGCGTCCTATCAGCCACTAGACCACGACCGCATCCTTCTCACGTACGGAGCCCTCGATGATGCGACGCTGCAGTCGCAGGCCGACTCGGTCGCGTTCCGATTCCCGGATTTTTAAGGCTAATTTGGTCCGCCCAGATTGGAACAATGTATGGTCGGCGGCGCGTCATTTTGGGGATTGCCGCGAGCGTCGTCGTGCTATCAACAATTGTTTTCGTCCTGGTTTCCAACCTGGCACGACTTGACCGGTGGGCTAAGGCGCGTTGGACGCCGCGTCGTTGCAGGGGCGCGCGCTTGGATTCGAGCGGCGATCAAGGACAACAACACATGCGCTACGAATCGCTGCGCCGGTGGTTGCAGCGCCTAGCGAAGCAGGCGGGCCTGGTGGCCGACGAAGGCGTGCGAATTAACTGGATTCACGTACTTCGCTGGAAGGCGACATAGAGCAAGGAGGCCAGGAGGAAACCCAAGAGTGGAATGTTGAGATTCGACGCGGCATCCATGATGAAGATGTAGATGATGAAACAAAAGATAAGGGAGAGAAGCAACACTATGAACGCGGTTGCGACCTCCGCGTCACGCAATCGATTGTATGCCCACGCAGTGACGAAACCCAAGAGCGCGCCGCCAAGAAAAAGAAGAACTCCATTCATGCCTACAAAGGCGGCGGCGAACGAAGGGTCGCCGCCTTGCAATGCAACGCCGAATACCAGGAGTACAATTGGTACGGCAGCGGCGGCGATTCGTCACAGCTGATCGTCGTCCAAGATGCGTTCGATTACAAGCCCTCCAAGAAGGACAAGTGTGCCAATCACAACGCCCCAGTAGAATATGTGTGCGATAGTCCATTCAAGGACGGAATCGAAGCTCATTTTGCTTAATCTGCAGACTCGGACGACTAATCGAACTTAATCTAATCGCGGTCGCCTCGACCGGAGTTTCGGCCCCTTCTTCCCCGGGGTCGAACGGGTAGTTGTTGCACTCATACGGAAGATGGGGCCGCCCATTCGTCGCAGGGGGGGCCATTGGCAGCCGCGCGGCCGTACTTGCGCCCCTGCGTCATTCGAGGCTCTCCACGCGATTGGTTTGCAGCCAGTGCCGAATCTCCGGAATCTCTTGGATGAGTTGCGGCAGGTTGCGATTCGCTACTCGCAGGTCCGCTAGAATCTCGAAGCGAAGGTCGGGAGCACTAGCGCGCTCCTGGGGCCGTGCCGGGTCGAGCATGATGCGGCAAATGGCGCGATTGAGTTCATAGAAGAGGTGCTCGTCTCCGATTTGGTCGCGCAACTTGATTGCCTGGTCAAACTCGGCCTTCGCCTCGCTCCAATCGGGGATACTTTGGTCCTTCAAGGCAAAGCCCAATTGGCCGTGATTGCCATGGTACGGGTTGCCGCCTTCGGCTGCGATGAGTGCGCGGAACACGGGGATTGTCCGTTCCATCTGGACCTTGTTGTCGCGCCACGTTGCGCCGCGAAGGGTTTGAGCGCGGCTGAAGATTTGGTCGCGGGCACGATCCGAGGCCGATGCAACGGCGCCATTGAGGCGGTCCTGCGGAACATTGGCCTTGTCCGCCGCTAGTCCAAGCTGTTCGTCGACGGCCTTGAAGGCCTGCTCATCTGTGTCGACCGTAGCTGCCAACGCCTGCCGTTCCGTGCGAGCCTGGTGAAGCTCCTCTTGTAATCCGGCGACGAGCCGATCGGCCCGGGCCAAGGCGCCAGCCAAGTAGAAGCGCGTCCATAGGTATCCGAAAAGGAAACCTGCAGTGACGAAGAAGAGAATGATTGCCGTGGCTAGAGTTGGCGCAGCCGGAGAGCCGCCAAGCCCTGGTGCAAAGTATGCCGATACGCGATTCAAGAAACCTGGAAAGGTTGCAATCTGCGTCAGTCCCACTCCGACCAGAATCTTGGTGAGCCAATCCGAGATTTCCTCAAGATTCGTGTTAGGTTTGTACGTCGCCCCATTGATGATGGCCGCCGCTCGTGGAATTCCAAACAAGAACCCGACGAGTGCCCCGAAAAGGGCGGAGGCCGCCCCTAGAAGGGCGCCGACGCCTAGAACCGACCAGGGGGACGCGCCGGATACTCTGGCCGCGAACACTCCGACGCCGACGAGGCCAGCCAACATTGCGTAGGCCAGAGTTAGCACGGCTGTAGCGGCAACGTCCGGCACGGACACCTTGTTCTTGGTGGGCGTGTCTGTCATGGCTTGGGCACTCTCAGCCAGAGTGGCATGTGGTCAGAAACCTCGAATTCGAATCGCGCAAAGAAGGCCTTCTTCTTCGTCGAGGGCCAAGCATCGGAGTAGGGTTCGCCTTCTATGGCGACGGCGAATAGGTTGACGAAGTCGAAGACGCCGTAGTCTGGGCCGTCCTGCGTCATGGGCATGTTGCTGTTTTGGTCGTGTTTGGGCCAGCGCTTGTCTTGGAAGAACAGGCCAATCTGGTCGAACGTCTCGGTCAGGCGGGCGTTGGTCCGGAAGCAGGTCTTCTGGCCCTTGTGGGGGTCGAGGAAGGGGAAGTTGACGCTGATGCCCTTCGTGGCGGCGACGTTGTAACCCTTCATCGACTGCTCAATGCGGATCCGGTCGGTCTCGGGGTCGTCAAAGTCCAGATTGAGATCGCCGAGCAGGATGCAGTCGCGGTAGTACGCGTTCTTGTCCTGCACGTGCGCCAGGAGCCAGTCGAGAAGGCCTTCGAAGTCCTGCCAGCGGTCTTCCATGAAGTTGCCGTAGTTCAAGTGGGCGTTGACCGCGGTGAACTCGTACGGAGCCGCCTTCGACCCCTTGCCGGGGAGAACGCGGAACCCGACCTGGTAAGGCGTGCGGATGAAGTCGAGGAACTGAGGCAGCGGCCCCAGGTGTGGAGGCGAGGGGGCCCGTGGCCGCCGGCCCTCCTTGTACTCCTTCTTTTGCTGCTCGAACACATCCAAATCGCGCCGGTACTTTTCGAGGACTGCGTGGAAGCGGTCCCGGTCACTGAACAGCACGCTGAGGAGCTGGGTGCGGTCGCAGGAGACGTCCGTGGCGATCTCGGTGCGTTCCACGTTGCGCCAATTGAACAGGAACGCGAGGCGCTCTGCCATGCCTTCCTCGCTGCCGTCCTCGCCCGTGAAGGCGCCGGTGACGTCGGACGTGATGAGGCCGTAGTCCTTGCCAAGGAGCCCCTTGAGGTGAACGAGTCCCTCGACGTTGTTCATCACTTCCTGCACAGCAATGAGGTCGAAGCGGCTCAGGACCTCCCGGAAGAAATCCCATGTCTCCTTGCTGCGCTTCTTGACTTCACCGAGCTTCCGGATGTTGAACGACGCCAACAAAACCGATCCATCGCGTCGGCTTGGCAGCCCGTAGCGGGTCGGATTCTTCGCGAGCTCCGCGCGAATCTTCTTCCATTCGGTTGGCGAGTACGGCGCCATGTTATGGCCTCCGGGGGCGTCGGCCCGTCAAGTCGCCCAAGGTTCCGCCCACCGCATCCTTCGCGTCCTCGATAACCTCGGTCACATGGCCACGCTTTGGCCTGCCGGTCCCAGGGCCAACCAAGCCAGCGGGGGCGGGCTGCTGGGCCACGTTCTCGGCGGTGAGGGCTTCGAATTCGACACCGAGCATCTTGAGTTTCCGCGTGAACGGAATCACAACCAGTGCAGCAGCCGCTCCAAGCAGGAGCAGGCGGTCTTGGTTCAGCGTGTAGAGCTCAAAGTAGTCCAAGACCAATACGGCAACGACGATGAGTGCCATTGCCCAACATACCCACTTGAATGCCGCCACTGTGCCGTGGTGCTCCTTCCGGTTGTCCGCCTTCAGCACCACCTGGGCCGTCGTCAGCAATGACTCATAGGTCGGTGTCGGTTCCGGGATGAGTTCAGTTGCGTCCAGCTTCTTCCCCAGGGGCAAGCGCATTAGCTGCAGTTTCCCATTGACGGTAGCCGCCAGGTAGGCGGGAATGCCCGGATTCCCGAGCGCTCCCGCAAACGTGGTCAATTGCGTCTGAGCGCGTTCGACTTGCGACTGCTCCGCCCGGCTCCGCACCTCAAAGAAGGCAATCGGCCGCTTCGTCGTGGCGTCAAGAACCGCGAGGTCGGCTCGGTACCGTCCACCAATGGCAAGGTCCTCGGCGATGGCGTCTTCCGGTATTCCGGCTCCAACTAGGCTCGCGCGGAGCGCCTTCAGGTTAGCCTTGTAGCCGGCAAACGCTTCAGCGCGCAAGTCGGACCGGGGAGTCATTGCCCGCTCGAGTCAATTCTAGGTATTTTCCTGCGTTGGCTAATGTCGGGCAACCTGAATCGGGTGCTAGGAAAGCAAGGGTGAAGACCCTAGCCCAACTTGAGAGACAGACGATGCAAACCGGCGAAGAATGGCGCGCGCAGCGACTTCTGCGGTATCGCAGCATGGATTTCCCCTATCTCCTAGAAAGCCAACTGCTTGGTGGCTTGACACACCCACGAATTGAGGGCTGGCTCGAGAAGCGATCGGGATAGGTCCCTTCCCGAAGTCGGGAGTTTGGGGGGGTTGGGCCGTCTTCGTCCCGCGCCGGGAGTCGCTCGTTGCCGGGCTTTCCTGTTACAGGGAACTATGAGAGCGCGACTTCGCCGGGTAGGGCGTTTGCGTCTGCAGCACCACGTCCTAAAGCCGAGTCGCGCCCCTGGCGCGGGCCATTTTTCAATGGCCCGTCGCTCCGGGGTAATCAAGTCATTGGCTAATGGCCGGCATGCTTTGCGCTTGGTACTCAACAGTAAGCTATTCTAGTCCTAACATTCAACGCATCATCGCAAGCGGATGGTGGTCTGTCCGGTGCGCTAACCGTGGGGTCCGTTGCCGTGCTACACGCTGGTCTGATCCAGGATGCTGCTCTGGCCCTCTTCGACGTGCGGGTGGAGCGCGTCGCGGTAACCCACCACTTTGAGCAGGAAACGCATCATCCTAGTCTGCTTTTCCGGACGGCAGATTCCAGGGAAATTCATTATGTGTTCCGAAATCGCGGAAATGTCCCACATTGGATTGCACCGATAGGCGCAGAGAAGGAGGTGGATCACCGTTTCTCCAAGAAGGTGGTCGACCGTGGCGGCGGGGACCTCGTTTTCTTGGATGCAGGCACATGCTGGGAGGCCATGCATCTTGGAATCTTGGAGGCATCCGTGGATTTGCATTGGGTCCTGCGTCGTGCCCCACCGGAGCCAGCGTTCCTGAAGGCGCTCCGACGCATGTTCGATAACCTTCGGGATGGGAAAAGCCCCGTTCCCCTTGACAAATGGCGAGTTGGCAATCTCTTGCGCACCATGAGTCGTGAAGTGGACGACATGCGCAAGGTACCTGGCGTGAGTGGGGAAATCCTGGCCAATCTACGCGAGCAAACGGCGATTTTGATGCAACTTTTCGAGGAGGCCGAAGATCGGCATTACATCCCACTCGTGCAGCTGGACGGGCCCATCATGCCGGACTCTGGCTTCGAGGTCAACGCAGCCGAAGGCACGGCGACTTCCTCGGAGGCCGCGGCCGGAGGAAGTTGGCTGCACTTTGTAGCGCATGTAGAGCCGGCGCTCTTCGATTGCAATCCCCAGGAAGGAGAAGCGGATCGCAAGGGTTGGGCACGTGTTCGCTGGTTCGCCGACCACAACCTGACTTGGAAAACCCTGCGTGATTTGGCCTGGTGGTCCCACCGCCAAGTTGTAGTCGTGCCCCTGCCGCCCGCTGCCCCGGAGGTGCAAGTGCGCGTCGTTGTGCCTGAGGGCATGGTTTGCAAGGGGGCTTTGTGGCCGAGATACGGCATCGAGTTCAGCATGGACCCATCGACCAAGAGCTGGCAATACGAGATTGAGCGCGAGCGGCGAACTCGTTGGTCAGAGCGGACCGCAGAAATCCCAGTTCTTCAGCCCAAGACGAAGAACCTCAGTTCGAGTGCAACAGACCTTCGCTTCGTGTTCTACAAAGCCGAGATTGAAGAATGGCAGGCCACGTTCCTAGGGAGTTTCGAGAAGGCTATGCGAGACCTTCGGCAGAAATCCCAGGACGCTGATTCCAAGTCAATGAAGTTGGTGTTCCCCGATCACGAGCTCACGCGCCGAAGGTTCGTCATTCGTTTTCGCGAACGCATCTACAATTATGCAATCAGTGCGTCGACCCTGATTGCCGTCCCGTTGTTGCTCTTGGCGGCTACGAGCCAATCTGGCCATGGCTTTCTCACGGGCCTGCCGCCGCTTGCATATCTCGGTATGGTCGGAGCCGTTTGGCTTAGGGCTGGAGAGTCGCAGCGGCATTACGTCGTCTTGAGGCTGGCCTTGGGCCTCCTCTCTGCAGTGGTATTGGAAGCGCTACGGCCGCTGGGATTCCTTGACGCTGTTTCCCAAATCCTGCACTTGTGGGGCTGGATCTAGCTTTGGCTTTGGCCGCGGGCGAGTTCGCGCACTTCGCGCGCCAACGCCGAGTTGTTCGTGCTGTATGTGTAGCCGCCAGCGGACGGGACTCGGTTGGCAAACCGGGACGTAAGTTTCGCATGGCGCTCTTCCCACGTTTCAGTCATGATAGCGTCCTCAGCGTTCGTTGCCGGTTGACCGGCTGTTCCGACGCCAGGTTCGGGACGGTTCGTCATACAAAAAGCCTCACGAATTCAGGCGGCCGCGGATGTGCGCTCATATGCGTGTGTTCGGCCTCCTGACGACATATAAGGAACGGCGAGGGTTTATCCCGTGCGCCGTGGCCTATGGACGCGACCGCCCTAAGCCCTTCGCCACGCTTGTCCCACTTGCGGATGTGCTCCGGTTGGGTGGCTTGCTCCGGTGTAGTCGTCGGTGGGTCTGGGGGAGGTTGGTCCATGAAGGTCACTGGGCACGCGGCCCAAAGGCCGGACGCGTGCCAACACGTCGCGCAACGTGAATTCCAGCCGCGAACCGCTTGAAAAATTGGCAGGGGCCGGGGGAAAGGGGGCAGAATGGGCGGGGGAGTTCCACTGGAGGTCCAGGCCACCAAAGCCCCGAGACCCCGTTGATGGGCCCGCTAGTCGAAATGGATGCCTATCCGATGGGCTCGTCGGTGACGTCGGTGTCACACCGGCGAACTAGCAGTTTGCCCCTTGGCATTCAAGTCGTCGCCAGCGGTATAGACCGCTTTCCCAGACGAATTCCGGCGAGCCGTCTTCGCCGAGTTGGCACCAGCATTGCATGCTGTGGTAAACTTCGCGCGCAGGGCGGTCGCGGCGAGGGGAGAAGAGGTGCAGTGGTTCAGTGGCCATGGGCGCTCAAAACGAAGCGCCCATGGCCGGGGGACGCTAGCTGTTTGGATGCTTGCCGTCGGCATTGGCCATTCGCAGCCGAAGGACCCGCTCGACTCGGAAGTCGTCGTCGCGATGGGGGCGTTCGACATGAACACGGCCCTTCGAATCGACTGTAAGGCGTGGATCACCGACGATGGTTTGGATGAAGGCGTCCATGAGAAAGTCTGCGAAGCCAACCTGGTGTCCAACGACGTCGCGGAACTTGGGTGGCTTGGAGAATGTGACCATGGTTGAGGCAGCAACCCAGGTCAAGCCCGATTCATGGTCGCTGCTGCTTGCGCGAACCGCCTCTGGATTGTAAAGTAGGTAGTAGCTGCTCGAGGTGAGGTTCAACATTCGGTTGGCCTGGGCTTGCTCGTAGGCGGAATATTCGTCGTTGTCCGAGTCGCCAGCACCGGGTCCACGGATGGACATGAGTCGCTTGCTTTGCACTAGGATGGCTTTTCGGGTGCAGAAGCCCTTGAAGTCGATATCGAGCTCCACGAAGAAGTCCGCGCCATTGGCTTCCTCTTCAGCTCCCGCATGGGTCCACTCGAGCCGGAAGTCCAATCCCAGGCCCCGCAGCCTGGATTGGAGGTCCTTGTTGGGGCCGCGGAGCCGGGCCATTGTTGCTTCTCGGGCCAGGACGCCATTAAGCTCTTTTTCTTGGGCGTTGACTTTCGCGGCCATCTCTTCAAGCAACGCGCGCTCAATCGCCTTGAACGCGTTTCGGATGAGATTGTAGCGCTTCTTCCCAAGCCAATGATCCATAGTCTTCATTCCTCTTCGGGTTCATCGGCCACGAATTCACCTTGGGAACGCGTGATTTCATCGTTGCAATGCCTGCAGCGATAGTGGCGTTTAGTAGTGCGTTGGGTGCCGCCTTTGCGTGGCGACTCCTTGACGATGGGTTCGCCGAATTCCTGCATCGCGTAGAACCGATTGCATTTCGTGCACCGGCTGTCCGCCTTGAACTTCAAGGCCGCAATGAATGCCGAACCGGCTAAGATTAGAGTCCCGCTTGCCAGGAAGACTGGCGTCCACAACGGCTGCGGCAAATGAATCGAGGAGTTGGTAAGCGAAATGACACCACCACCGCCCAGCAGGACGGTTACGGCGGCCGCAACCTTGACCCGACCTTCTCCGATGCGTTCAATGATCCACATCGAGAACCGCTCCATACCCCGCACGTCGTCATGGCCAACCTCGTAGGTCACCGAGTTGTCCTTGACGACGGTCTGATGTGTGACGGGGCCATTGTACACGTCGCGCACGTTCCTGTACGAAGCGCCTCGGTTGTCGACGCGTGCGGACGAGTTGTTCGTCTGGCGGGCGGGCGATTCGGACTGCGGTTCAACCACGGCGCTTGCACACCGGTCGCCACGAGCAGTTGAAGTCATTGGCTAATGCCGGGCAAACTGGCTTCCGAACGCCTTTGACGGGCCGTTCAAATGGGTAGGCATGAAACGGCTTCAGGCGGGCCCAGTCCTAGCTGTCGGTGTCTTTGCCATGGTGGGCTGCCCAGCTCTCGTCTACTCAGCTCGCATCGTTCCCGGGCTGGCAACTAAGGTCATCGTCGCGATTCTCGCCGCCAGTTTCCTAGTCATCGGCATGGCACTCGTTCTGGTGGCAGCAATCATGGCCCAACGCGGAAACCCATTGCCGAACTTCGCGGGTTACCTTGTCATCTGCGCCGTTGTCGTCTGCTCTGGTGGACTAGTGCTCGCCTTCGCAAATGACACGACGGTTTTCCTCTCGACCCTGGTCGGTGCGCTGGTTGCGGTTGTGGTGACCAAGCTCGAGGCCCTGATGAAGCCGCAACGCAAACGCGCCGCGAGAAAGAAGATGGCCTAGCGCAAGGCACGCCTGAGCAGTTTTGCAAATCCGATTAATGCCGCGCCGGCCACAATGAAGCCTGCCACTCCCTTCAGGATGCGCTCGGTCTCCTGACGCTGGCGCTCCGCCTCAAACGGGTCCATGGGGGGCGGCATGTATGGAGCTGGGTTTAGCGGGTCGTTAGGCGGCGTGCGGCGGTTAGCAGGTTGAACCATGGAACCTAGCATTGCTTGAGGCCGTCCAATAGGTTTCCTGGTGACGTGAACCTACGACTCTGGCACTTTGCCCTCTATTAGCCAATATGATGAAAGTTAGGGGTGCACAGCGGGAATCATGCCCTTTGTTTGGCATGATCTCGACGCAGTAACTCGGCCGTTGATTCGTCAGGAAATTGAACGGGACATTAGCCTTGACGCGGACTGGAAAAGCCCGCGCCTTGTTCCTGGGGGCCAGGCGGATTTTCGGACCGCCATGCTTGCTTCGTCAGGGACCGGCAATGAGGTCACGCTCGCGGCGGCCATCAGGGAAGGTGGCATGCTAAGGGCTCGTGAATTCCGTAAAACCAAGCATGGGCAGGTAGAAGCGGCAGTTCCCGTTACCGCCGCAGAAACACTTGCCGAAGGCGAGTTCAATCGCTATTACATTCGCGCCCTTTGTTTGCGCGCCATGAACGAGAATCGCTCGCTTATTGTCGTCCGGGGCAAGCCAGTATCGGACCCCCGGCCGGAGTCGGTAGCCAAGTTGGGAACTCAGGTACCGTCGGAGGCACTTCTCGAAGACTTGCGCACCGGCAAACGCGTCGACGAAGCCTTCGAGCTTCCCAGCGGCCCAAATTCAGGCCTTTCCGTTCGACTTGAATAGGGCCCCGACCAGTCGCACGGGCCAGTCAAGAGGCGGCGTGAAGGACCACTAGAACTGGAACGTTGCTATCGGCCAGTGTTCGAAGGCGCAGCCGTTCGCGCAGCATGGGGCTAGCCTTGATCCGGATGAATTGGACGTACTGGTGCGGAATGCCTAGCTTCGTTGGCGCTTCTCCACCGTTGTGTACTTCGGCGGGTAGTCTTCATCCGGTTTCACGGCACCGTACCGCTGCAGGTGCTGCAGATGAGTGCGAATCACTTTGCGCGACATTGCCATCTCGTCGCTGAGTGCGTTGATGGTCTTCGGTTGGCTTGAGTGGATGTAGTCAAGAAGGCGTTTCCGGCTCGGGGTGCGTGTGGCGACGAGCCAGTCACGATCGCCACGCCCCAGCTCAGGCAGGAACACCCACAGTTGACGGCCATGGACCTCGGTGACGAGGGCGCTGGCCCTTACGAGCATGTAGACGTGGTGGCCGACCGTGCCCCAACCGAGGCCTGTGATGCGGCACAGTTCGCGCTTGTGTGCGCCCCCATCCCTTTGGCGTAGGGCCTCGAAGATGGCTTTCCGGGACGCCCCGCCTGCGATATCCTCGGTCACGCGGCGCCTCCGGTTTCCACATCAAAGTAGGGCAGGAATCCCCGCAGGGCGGGGACGGTTTTCGCCTCTTCCCGGTAGGTGGGGTCGAGGCGAAAGCAATCTGTGAGGTGCTGGATGGCGTCGGCGTCGTGCGCCTGCCCCGCGCTGGCGCATGCCCGAAGGAACGCCTGGGTAGCCGGATCGGGGCCGTCAAGCGGGCCCAAGGTGTTGAGGAACAGGCCTGCTTCCTTGTACTCCAAGAGTGAAAGTAGGCTGACTGCCTTGAGGAGATTGGCGTTTCTGCTGAATCGGTATCGGCGCGTGAAAGGGTCGATGCGCGTGAGAACCTCGACATAGTCCCGGTCGTCGAACCGGCGCTGGATGGCGCGGAAGCGCATCGAACGCATTGGCCCGTGCAGGAGGATCGACACGAGCAGCAATCCAACAAACCCGCCTCCCCATGTCAACCAGAGGGATAGTCCTCTGGCGGGTGTTGCTATGGTGGTGCCAGGCCGCGCTTTGGCGGAGCCGGTCGGCAGGTCGACGGGCTGTCCGTTTAGTTGACTACTGCCCTGTAGGTCTGAGAAGCGGGCAAAGAGGGTGCCATCGGTCCAGGCTTGCCGGAGCTTGTAGGCGCCCCGGACGGCCAGTTCGGCGTCTTGCGAGTTGAGGATTCCGTCGACTCCCGCGTAGGTGGCGCTACCGGTGCCCTGCACGCTGAGGTCATCCGAATAGAACGTGAGCCGCGAGGTCGTGTTGAATTCCAGCCAGCCACCGTAGAAAGTCAACTGCGCTACCTGTTCGAGGGTCTGCGCCGATAGCTCGCGGCCGAGGACCGGGTCATACTGGGCATTGCTGCGGATGCTTCCTGTGGGAATGCTGTGGTTGCCGGCGGTGAAGTTCCAACTCCAGATTGATGTGGCGAATGTGCCTTCGATTCGGATGCTCGTCACTTGGCCTACGGATGCGATGCTCCGGGCGACGTCGCTGCCGAGAACCTGGCGCGTCGAGTCCACATAGGCAGTTTCGCGAAGTTCAGTCACTGCGGACTTCGTGGATTCCTGTGAGGTGCTTTGAACGTGCACAACCGGGGGCGCCGACCCGGCCAAGGGAACGATGACAACGTCGACGTCAGTTTGAGAACCCTGGGCGGCGACGCGCGCGTTTTCCAACGTCTCATCAATTCCGCCAATTGCCGGAATCACCGTCGTCTGCGCGTAAGCCATCGCGGTCTTGTTCGTTGTCTCGAGGTGAAGAAGAGGGGAGAAGCCATTCATCTCGCCGTTGGCCGCCGCCTCTTGCTGAATGCGCAATCCCAGCAATGGCCCGGTCAGATTCTGTTGGCCAGCGAAACTGGCCGTGGAGAAGCTGAGATCGGGCGTTGATGGGACGGCCCCTGCAAGAGGTATGAGCAGCAAGGCTGCCACAAGCGTTAGAGGCACTCGGGATGGAAGTCGGCGAATGGATACGTGGTCTGAATGTTGAGGATGTTGCACGGGCCACTTGGGACGCGGAACTCCGAAGGGACTGGCTCCGGCGGGGATTCGGAGTCGTCGGCCATTGCGGGGGCGGCCATGACCACGAGGGTCAGCAGGATGAGGGTGGTCGTTGCGGTTCGAGAAACCAAGGGGGTCTACCCAAGACCCAACCCAATGGGTGCCGAACATAGGCCGCTTGGCTATTCCTGGGCAGCCATTATTCCCCTGGAACGTTCGTTTCGTCTGCCCCACATCGGCGACCTGGCGACCTGCCTCTTAGAGTCATTGGCTAATAGCGGGCAAAACCGGGCTGGGGACTGCTTTGGGGATGTTTACCCGCCATTAGCCAAACCAGTTATGGTTGGCCGGCGGACGTTCGGGGCCCGTGGTTGGTGCAATCGCGGAAAGCAATCCGCACGGGCGGGCTGCGACCCGGCCTCTACGGATGCTGCAAGAATCCGACGGAAAAGGCACGCGCGAACGCCTTCTGAAGCTCATCCAGGAACATCCTGGGATCCACCAAAGCGAGTTGGCCAAGCGGGCCGAGATTCCGTGGGGCAGTGTTAGCCATCACCTGCACCAACTCAAGTGCGCCGGGCGAATCTCCACCCTCCGTCGCGGTTCGCGTTATCTTGTGTATCCTGCGTCCATCGAAACGAACCCCTACCTGCCATTGCTGCGCGAACCGGCCGTGGCGCGCATCATCAGCCACCTCCAGGGCCCGAACTCCAAACGCATCGCAGAGCTAACGCAGGAGACCGGCCTCTCGCGCAAGGTCGTGGCGCGCGGCCTTCGCAAGCTGCATGGCGCCGGCTTGGCAGCGCGTTCGGACGACTACCACCCGAGATTTTGGTTACAAGGAAGGGCCGCGAAAACGAACGGCGGCGGGCCCTTCCCGCAATTAGCCATAATGCCTAACTAGTCACCACCGACGTTTGCCATTATGAAACGACTGGCAATCATGTTGGCACTCTGCTTGCTGCCCTCGGCTTCAAGCCAGGCGTATACGGCCGAAGACGGCCCGGGGGACGGTTTTGCACAGCTCGGCGCCGGTGGCCCGAGCCCCATGCCGATTGCCGCCTACCCCGATCTAGCGTCCCTGACCATTTCCGAGGATTCTGCGGGCTTCCAATTTGCGCTGGCCCTTCATCCAGGCGGCTCTGGCACAAACTATGCCTACGCCCTTATCGGGTTCAAGCACGGAACCCAGGCATACATGGTGCAGTACCCCCCGGAAGAAGCCAACGTCGGAGGCTCCGGCCTCTACCGAGTCGACGGGGCCGGCGGCCGGCGCTTCGTCATGTCGCTGGCAACCAGGCCAGACGCCGCCTCATTTGCCGTCAACGTCCCTCGCGACGTGATATACGATGAAAACGGCGCCGTCCCAGGCGTTGGCACCCAACTTACCGACCTATGGGCCCAAGTCACTGGCGGCCAAGTCACCATTGGGCCGTCCGGAACCGTCTACGTATTCGATGCAATGCCCGAAAACGGGGCTACCCTCCAACCCTACGAGGGGACGATGGGAATTGCCCAACTGGGAAGCGCCAGGCTCACCAGCGACCAGCCGACGCGGGCCTCCAATGGCGAGAGCACCACATTTGTGTTTTCCGTCGCCGCCTCGAACTCGGGCGCGACGCCCGCAGTGTTCCGGATTTTCTGGGAGGGAGCGCCGGCCGCGTGGGACGTGACGATGGCGCGCCCCGTCTTCGAATTGAAGGCTGGCGAAACGGTGCAAAAGCACCTCTTAGTCACGATTCCGTTTGCCCACCAGCATGGCGAGTTCGAAACCATGCGCGTGAAAATGACCACCGACGAGGACCCCCAAGCTTTGGGTCAGCTTGACGTCGGCATTCGCTATCATGAGGTGCCGCAGCCGGCCGGACATCACAACCGACTGGTACTCCACTCCAAGGCCCTGGCGAGCGGAATTCCGGGCTATGATCTCGTCGTAGGTGGCGGCAACTACGCCTACATGAACACCCTGGGGGAAGACCCGGAAGATGAGTCCGTCTCGGTGCTGGCGACCTCGAACTCCAGGCCGATTACTGAATTCACCTGGGATGTCCGGCTTGCTCCCAGCTTGGACATCGGTATCGCATTCCAGCCAGGTGGCGGTGGCATCTTCCGCGGCGCCTTTTCTTCAAATGTGCCGGCGGCCGCTGCCACCCTTGAGGCCAGCATCTTCGTCCGCCAGACTGGTGCCGACGGCCTCCTCGTGGAGATTCCACTGGCATCTGGGGGACCTTCTGCGGCTCTTGCAATGTCTCCCGGTCAAGAAACACGGTTCGAGCTCCCGCTTGCAGCGCAGTCCGAAGACTTGCCGTTTCTGGCAGGGTCCGAAATGTTCCTCCGACTCCGACTGGTGACGGGCCAGCCGACCGCCGTGACGGCGCAGGAAATCCCCCAGCTTGAGCCAGGCGCGTACCTGGATCTCGACTTGTTGGAATACCGCGACCCAATCTACGATGTGGTGGGGCTGAGCCGCACGCTCAGCCTCGAGCCGACCACCTCCGTCACTCGCCAGGGAAACCCCGGCGACCAAATCCTCTTCTCGGCCATGCTCAACAACACCGGCCAATCCACTGAGGCCGTTTCCTTGACTCTGGACGGCCTCAATTCTGGGTGGGCCCGCCTGATTGGGGCGCCGAAGCGAACGCTAGGTGCCGGCGAATCGGAACTAGTGCACGTGGCCATCACCATCCCGGCCAATGCCGCATCAACCGACATGGCCGACGTCATTCTGACCGTTGAGCCATCGTCGGGCCAGGGCGAGACCCTGACGCGCTTCCTCGTCTTGGCGGACAATGCGCAAGATCACCCAGACGAAGCGGGGCAAATCGCGCAATTGGCCGAACCAGCCGCCCAGGATGCTGCCGCGCTTGGCTTTGCGGTATTGGCCCTCACTGTCACGGCGCTCGCCCAGCTTCGCCGCCGTTGAATTGGCCCAGGCCTGGCTAGCCGTGTTATGGACGAGGCGGCTTTGCTGTCGCTGCTGGCTTCGGCCAGCGCGTGATTCGAATGAAGACCAAAACCATCTCGGCTAGCCTGCTGTTGTTTGCCATGACCGCCCTTGCAGCTGTGAGCGTCGCACCCACCGCTTCCGCTCACTATTGCATGGACACCAACGCGGCGCCGTCGTGCGGCGGATGCGCCGACCGGCCGTCCCTGCTCGAGTTCCACTACCACACCAAGAGCGGCGTGTTCCAGTGCGCCTCCGTCGGCGAAGTTGGCGTCGGCGGCCTCTCCGCCATGTCGGTCAGCGACGTTGTCGCAGGCTTCGGCTTCTAAGCAAGCCGGTTCACGTCCTTCTCCCCCTCTCCCCTCCCCCATTGGCCGCCTTCTGGCTAGCAGCCTTATGGTCGCGTCTCTTTTCGTCGGGTTTGCCGTAAAACGGCCCGTGATTCCAATGAAGACCCAAACCATTGCCGCCGCAACCATGCTGCTCCTGACCGCCGGACTGGCCAGCCTCGCCTTCGTTCCGTCGGCCGCCGCCCACGTTTGCGCAGACACGCCACAGCAGCCGTCATGCGGCGGCTGCGCCCAAACGACCAACTTCGCCGTCCATTACCACACCCGCAATGGCGTGTTCCAGTGCGCCTCCGTCGGCGAAGTCGGCATCGATGGCCTTTCCGCGATGTCGGTCAGCGAAGTCGTCGCCGGCCTAGGCTTCTGAGAACCTCGTTCACATCCTCTTCCTCTCATCCTCGTTGGCCTGCTACTCCGCCCACGTGTACAGCGAGACGCGCGCGACACCCAGTTGCGGAACCCCACCAACGGCATGCACGTCCACATCAAGAACGGCATGATTACCTGTACTTGGTTCGTGTCTGATCTCTCCAAAAATCACGGCGGCGCAACTCGTCTCCTAGATTGGCCCGCATCTGACTAGTGGCATTATCTGCCGAACCGCTTGGTGGAAGTCGTGGTGGTCTCTCGAATCGGCGCCGTGT
>JBAZXE010000007.1:0-19117 GCA_041659985.1 Thermoplasmatota archaeon
CCCAATTTCATGGTTTAGTTGCGCCGAAACCTTGTTGCAGCCGCCAGGCCGACCAGGAGGGCCGATGCAAGGATTGCCGAAGACGCCGGGACGCCTCGGTCTGACCCGAAACCGGGCGCGGGGATGCGCCCCGCTGCGGCGTCGGCGAACAGCGCGGCCGCCTCCGCCGTGCACAACGCGTTGGACGGTTGCCCCGGTTGGTACGCGACACCGCCGTCCGCCTGCTGCAGTCCAAGCAGGAACTCCCATGCTTGGGCGTCGCCGTGGTCGCCCAGGGTTCGCAGCGC
The DNA here is from genome assembly GCA_041659985.1 of Thermoplasmatota archaeon. Lineage (GTDB taxonomy): Archaea > Thermoplasmatota > E2 > JACPAO01 > JAHFTW01 > JAHFTW01. The sequence goes on from JBAZXE010000007.1 coordinate 288, forward strand.
CCACACGGTGCTGTCGCAGTTGGCGGTGCCGCCCGGCATCTCAGCATACCCGGCTCCAGCGCGGGTCGTGTTGACGAACGCGCGGCCGTCGCTGGCCCAGGCCGTTGCGCCAGTTTCCACGCCGGACGCAAGGGCTGCGAGGACCATGCCCGTCGTGTCGGTGCCGGAGCTGCTGCCCGCGGCGTAGCCCCATCCACCATCCGCGTTCTGGTGATCCGCTAGGAACCGTGCTGAACTCTCCACCATGGCGTCGTCCGATGGGGCGCCGGTGGCCCGCAGGGCGAGGAGGGCGTAGGCGTCATCGTTGAGTAGAACCGCATCGCCGAATTGTGCGCCATCGAACCCGGCGCGCAGTCGCGTTTCGAGGTCATCGCCATTCCAATCGGTGAGGTCGCCGCCCGCCAAGGCGATGGCGTGGGCCGGGCGGACCAGACGCAGCAGCGGCTCGCCCATGGCTGGCACCAAGACACCTGCCAGAGCGGACCGTTCGCGCGATGGCCAGGATGCCGCGTCAAGCCCGGCGGCCACGGCGGCCTCGACGGCGTACGGCGCGAGCCCTGCGGGATATGCGCCATCGCCGCCTTGCCTGGCGAGGAATTCCAGGGCTGCATCGCGGGCCGCCGGGAGGGCGTCCCCCTTCGCCTCGACGGAAGTCGACGCCAAGACGAGGGCCAGGGCCATCACTGCGACCAACGCCTTCTCCACGTGGCGGCGAGCCGCGGCGCGGCGTTCAGCTTTGCCCTGCCCGGCCGCGCCAACTTCGTTTTGGGTGAGGCAAACGTTTTACGGCCGCGGCAAGCATAGGATGCGCGACGGGGTGACTCTTGGCCGACGACGCGTTCGACATCTACCAGACCGACGCCGGCTACGCCGCCGTCACCAACCCCGTGCAGCGCCAGATCCTCGACGCGTTGCGCGCAGGCGACCTCCAGCTGCCGGACCTGATGAAGATCACCGGCCGTTCGAAACCGACGCTTTCCAGTCTGCACATGAAGGAGCTGTTGGCGCGCGAACTCATCGCGGAACACGGCCACCCGACGGACTCGCGGCGCAAGGTGTACCGCCTCAAGGCAGGGAAGATCGGCTCCTCGGACATCCCCGTCGCGCAACTGCGCGAAGCCGTGCAGCACTATGTCAGCCTGAGCCCCCTGGCGGCGCGGCTGCCCCTCAAGTCCATCATCGAGGCGTTGGGCGCTGCTCCCGCCGGAACCGACCCGAAGGCCGTCTGGGCCCAGGCGCATCGGTTGGGCGTCCTTGCCGCGGCTTCCCTCAAGGTCGCCTCCGTGCGCGACCTCTGGATGCGGCTCTCCGGTTTCCTCGAGGCCGAGGAGGTTGCGCAACCGCTTCGCATCGACCTCGAACGGGGGATTCTGGAGCTGCGCAACGGTCCGGCGCTGAAGGGCAGCGCGGCGCTCGCGCCGGCCATCCTGTCCGGGTTCATGGAGGGCGTCGCTTCGGGCAAGGGCCTGACGCTGCCGCGCCTGAAGGCAACCGCCATCGCGGGCGGCGTCCGTCTCCAATCGGCGTGAGTTGAAGCCGCCCACTGCCAGCCTGTGCTCGGCACAGACAATCGTTTCCCGGGAGACGAACGTTCAAAAGCCGAGCGTCGGCTAAGGGTGCGGGAGTCCCCAACATGTCCGACTACGCGACTTCGACGACCAACCGCAACCCTGTCATGAATCCAACCGTGTACTGGCGGGTCAGCGCCTTCGCCCTGACGGCCGTCGCACTCCTGGGAATCGTGCTCAACGCGATGAACGAGGGCACGTTGCTCGGGGCCGATTTCCTGGCCTTCGACTGGTCGCACAACATCCTCCACGTCGTGCTGGCCGGCGCAGCCTTCCTCTTCGGCTTCGGCAATCTTCCGGCCAACCTGGTGCGCACCTTCGCCATCGTGTTCGGCGTCGTGTACGCGGGCCTCGGCGTGCTGGGCTTCTTCATCTCGGAAGTCGGTCCCATCCACCTGGAGATTGGCGAGAACCTGGTCCACCTCCTGTTGGGAGCCTGGGGCCTGGTCGCTGGATTCGGGTCCAAGACCTGAGGCGTCTCCAGATTTTTCCCTCCCCTTCCCCCCGCTGCCCAGACCTCGAACCGAAATCGTTTGCATTTTCCCAAACGGTTATACTGGCCAGGGGCTTGCTAGCATTCGGAGCGAATCCATGTCCGAATACGCCCGCCCCACGAACAGCACGAACCCCCTCCTCGACCCGGTTGTCTACTGGCGCGTCAGCGCCTTGGCCTTGACGGCGGTCGCCATCCTCGGCATCGTCCTTGCCTCGATTTCCGGCGGCGGGCACGAGAGCACGAAAGACCAGGCCCTCGCGTTCAACAGCCAGCACGGCCTGGGCCTCACCTGGACGCACAACGTCGTCCACGTCGTCCTCGCCTTGGCGGCCTTCCTGTTCGGCTTCGCCAACCTGCCGGGTCGCCTCACCAAGGTGTTCGCGATCATCTTCGGTTTCGTCTACGCCGGTCTCGGCGTGGTCGGATTCCTGTTCAGCAACCCCCTGGGCGACGGCGCGCTTGCCCTCAACCTGGGTGTCGCCCTGAACTCAACCCACCTCCTGCTCGGCGCTTGGGCCTTGACGGCCGGGTTCGGCGCGCGCTACGACTAGCACGAACCGGGACTGGCCCTGCATCTCGCTGCGCTTGCTGCATCTGGTCGCGCCCTCGGCAAAGGGTTCTCCTCGTCCTCCTCGTCCTCCTCAACCTCTTTCCTCTCTCCGTCCCTTTCTACGGTATGAAGTTCCGTTACACTCTGCTCTACGTCCAGGACGTCGCTGCCTCCTTGACGTTCTACGGCGCTGCGTTCGGGCTCAAGACCCGCTTCCTCGCCGAGGGCGGACAGTACGGGGAGCTTGATGTCGACGGCCCCGTATCCCTCGGCTTCATCGGAAACGCCCAGGCGGCCTCCAACCTCCCCGACGGATTCCAGGCCAACAACCCAAAGGGCCGCCCAGGTGGTTTCGAAATCGGCTTCGTCACCGACGATGTGCAGGCCGCCTTCGCCCGGGCCGTGAAGGCCGGCGCGCGACCCGCCGCCGCCCCGTCCACCAAGCCTTGGGGCCAGGTCGTCGCCTACGTCCGCGATCCGGACGGCATCCTGGTGGAATTGTGCTCGCCGATGCAGCATTGACCCGGGACCGAACAAGGAGCCCACGGAAACCACGGAAACCACTCCGTGTGTTCCGTGCCTTCCTTGTTGTCGGAGTCGGCGGAGTTATTCGATGCCGGCCAACAATTCCGGAAGTCGACGGTCCAGCTCCGAGTTGGGCCACACTTCCTTGGCGCCGGTGTCCCGCGCCTTCTGCAACCGCGCGGTGTCCGTGTGATGACCGAAACAGACCAGGTGAGCATCCCAGCGCGTTCCGCGCACCAAACGGATTGTATCGACGAAATCAATGCGGGGATGGTTGAGGTCCACCAGGACCAGCTTGGTGTCTTCGTCGAGAAGTTCTTGCGTTACATCGAGTGCGCGAGCCGGAACTTTGACCGCATGGCCGAGCTTGTGCGCGGCGGCGGTGATGCGACCCTGCCAGAACAGGTCGGCCGTGACGGCGAGGACCGTGCTCACTGGCTGCCCTTGACCTTCGGCTTGGCGGCGACCTTGGGTTTCGCGGCCTTGACGCCGTCGACGTGGTATTCCGGGGGCAGGAGGTTGGGGATGCTTTCCTCGATGGGGTAGTCGAACTTGCAGGCCGCGCAACGCAGCGTGCCCTCGACGATGTCACCGTGCGAGTCCTGCTCCTTGACCGTGAGCTTCAGCGGCGTCTTGTGCACGGGGCAGCAGACAATCTCGACCAGGTCCTTGCGCATGGTGATGGCAGGTCGGGGAGGGTTCTTGGAGCCTACGCCTGCGACGACCGAACCGGAATTGCGAGAATTACGGGAACAACTGGGCTTCTCGGGGCTTCCGAAATTCCTGTTGGTCCGGCGCTTCAGCGCGCCGGGACGGCCTTGCCGGCCTTTGCGTAGTCCTGGAGGCTGCGCACCGGGAACGGTTTGCCGGCAAGCTGCCTCTTGGCGGCGATGGCCCCGACGGCGACCTGCGCCGCCTCGATGGTGGCGAGGAACGGGATCTGGCACTCGACCGCGACGCGGCGCATCTGGAAGCCGTCGCGTTTCTGCGGCGCCTCCAGGTCGCGGCTCGGCGTGTTGATGATGAGCTGCACCTCGCCGCGGCGCAGCAGGTCGATGGCGTCTGGGCTCTTGCGGTCCGACAGCTTGTACACCGTCGTGACCTCGAGTCCCGCGGCCCGCAGGTCGTTGGCCGTTCCTTCCGTGGCGAAGAGCTTGAAGCCGAGTTGCGCCAGTTTCTTGACGGACTCCAGGACGCGCGAACGGTCCTCGCGGGCGACCGAGATGAAGACTGTGCCCTGGGTCGGCAATGGATTGCCGGCGGCCTCCATGGCCTTCGCGTAGGCCAGTGGGTAGTCGTCGGCGATGCCCATGACCTCGCCCGTGGATTTCATCTCGGGGCCGAGCACGGAGTCGACGCCGGGAAGCTTGAGGAAGGGGAACACCGGCGCCTTGACCGCGACGTGGCGGATGGACGGGCGCTCGACCTTGAGGTCCACCAGCTTGCGTCCGATGGCGACCTTGGCGGCGACCTTGGCCAGCGGGATGCCGGTGGCCTTGGCGACGTAGGGGACCGTGCGGCTGCTGCGCGGGTTGGCCTCGAGGACGTACACGATGGGCTTCTGCTTGCCGTCGCGGCCGCCGTGCACATGGCGCACCGCGTACTGGATGTTGATGAGGCCGCGGGTGTCGAGACCGAGCGCAATCTTGCGCGTGTACTCCTCCAGCGTCTTGAGGACGTCCGCCGGGATGTTCTGCGGCGGGATGACGGTCGTGGAGTCGCCGGAGTGGACGCCGGCCTCCTCGACGTGCTCCATGATGGCGCCGATGAGGACCTCCTTGCCATCGCACACGGCGTCGACGTCGATCTCGATGGCGCGGCCGAGGAACTGGTCGACCAGCAGCGGGTGCTTCTTGGAGACGCGGACGGCGTCGCGGACGTAGTCGCGCAGCTCCTCCTCGTTGTGCACGACCATCATCGCGCGGCCGCCGAGGACGTAGCTCGGGCGGACCAAAACCGGGTAGCCGATGCGCGTGGCGACCTTGATGGCCTCCTCGTCGGCGAAGGCGATGCCGGCGTCGGGTTGCGGGATGCCCAGCGTCTGCATGAGGGCGTTGAACTTCTCGCGGTTCTCGGCGAGGTCGATGGCGTGCGGGCTGGTGCCCCAGATCTTCGTCGGCAGGTCGGGGCGCGCGGCGAGGGCGGCCTCGAGCGGCAAGGCCAGGTTGATGGCGGTCTGGCCGCCGAACTGCACCAGCACGCCGTCGGGGCGCTCGCGCTCGATGACGTGCATGACGTCCTCTAGCGTGAGCGGGTCGAAGTAGAGCCGGTCGGAGGTGTCGAAGTCCGTGGAGACGGTCTCCGGGTTGTTGTTGAGGAGAAGGGCCTCCATGCCTTCCTCCTTGATGGCCCACGCGGCGTGGACGCAGCAGTAGTCGAACTCGATGCCCTGGCCGATGCGGATGGGCCCGGAGCCCAGCACGAGGCAGCGCTTCTTCTTGCCGGCGGGCGGCAGCGCCGTCGCCGTCGTCACGGGGTCGTACGAGGTGTAGTAGTACGGCGTGCGGGCCTCGAACTCGGCGGCGCACGTGTCGACCATCTTGAAGTCGGGCACGATGTGGCTGGCGCGGCGCAGGACGCCGACGCGGGCCTCGTCCTCGCCCCAACCGTACAGGCGCGCGATGTGCGAGTCGCTGAAGCCCCAGCGTTTGGCCTGGGCGAGGACTTTCGCGTCCCCGGGCTTGCGGGTGAGCTCATTCTCAGTGCGCAGGATGTTGGCAATCTTCTCGAGGAAGAATGGGTCGTAGCCGGAGAGTTCGTGGACCCGCTGGATGGTCCAGCCGCGGCGCAGGCCTTCGGCGACGGCGAAGAGGCGTTGGTGCGTGGCGACGGCGACGGCTTCGACGAGCTTGGCGTCGTCCCACTGCGTCGGTGCGTCCAACGAATCGGCGTCGACTTCCAGACTGCGCACGGCCTTGAGGAGCGATTCCTCGATGGTGCGGCCGATGGCCATGACCTCGCCGGTGGACTTCATCTGCGTCCCGATGCGCGGGTCGACGGTGCGGAACTTGTCGAAGGGCCAGCGCGGAATCTTGGTGACCACGTAGTCGAGGCTGGGCTCGAAGGCGGCGACAGTCTTGCCTGTCACGGCGTTGGGAATCTCGTCCAGAGTCATGCCGAGGGCGATTTTCGCTGCGACGCGGGCGATGGGGTAGCCGGTGGCCTTGCTGGCCAGGGCTGACGAACGCGAGACGCGCGGGTTGACCTCGATGACGCGGTACTCTCCGGTCTCTTTCTTGAGCGCGAACTGCACGTTGCAGCCGCCTTCAATCTTCAGGGCCCGGATGCACTTCAGGCTCGCCGAGCGCAGCATCTGGTGGTCCTGGTCCGACAGCGTTTGGCTGGGCGCGACGACGATGGATTCGCCGGTGTGGACGCCCATCGGGTCGAGGTTCTCCATGTTGCAGATGATGATGCAGTTGTCCTTGCCGTCCCGCATCACCTCGTACTCGTACTCGAGCCAGCCCAGCAGGGACTCCTCGATGAGGACTTGGTGGATGCGCGAGTAGGCGAGGCCCTTCTGCGTCAGTTCGCGCAGCTCCTCGTCGTTGTGCGCGACCCCGCCGCCCAGACCGCCGAGCGTGTAGGCCGGGCGGATGAGGGCCGGGTAGCGCCCAATGTAGTTGCGGACGATGTCGAGGGCTTCCTCGACGGACTGCGCGACTTTGGCCTTGGCGACCGGCTCGCCGATGCGCTCCATGACTTTCTTGAACAGGTCGCGGTCCTCGGCGTCCGCGATGGCCGAGAGCGGCGTACCGAGGAGCTTCACGCCGAATTTCTCCAGGACTCCGGCTTCCGCGAGTTCGGAGACGAGGTTGAGCGCAGTCTGGCCGCCCATGCCCGCGAGGACGCCATCGGGGCGTTCCTTCTCGATGATGGCCGTGAGGCTGGGCAGCGTCAGCGGCTCGACGTAGACGGCCTCTGCCATTTCGGCATCGGTCTGGATGGTGGCCGGGTTGCTGTTGACGAGGACGACGGAGTAGCCCTCCTCGCGGCAGGCGCGGCACGCTTGCGAACCGGAGAAGTCGAACTCGGCGGCCTGGCCGATCTGGATGGGGCCGGAGCCGATGATGAGGATCTTCTTGACGTCGGTACGCTTCGGCATTACGCAACCCCCCGGGACGACCAAACCGCGGAACCCGCGGAATCTCGCGGAACCACTTCCGCGGTTGTCCGCGCGATCCGCGGTTCGGTGGTGGGCGTCAATGGGCACCTGCCACTTTGGGGAACTGCCCCGCTTTCCATTGCCCCTTCTTGCATTGGTCAACCATCAAGAGGAACTGGTCGAAGAAGTGGCCGGAGTCCCAGGGTCCTGGGCTGGCCTCGGGGTGGTACTGCATGGTGAAGATGGGAAGGCTCTCGTGCCGGACGGCCTCGACGACGCCGTCGTTCGGGCACTTTTCCCATACGACGAGGCCGGTGCCCTTCACGGTCGACCCGTCGACGTGGAAGCCGTGGTTCTGGCTGGTGATGCGCACGATGCCGGTGAACTCGTCGCGCGTCGGGATGTTGGCGCCGCGGTGACCGAACTTCATCTTGGAGGTCTTGGCGCCCCAGGCCAGGCTGACCAGTTGGTTGCCGTAGCAGATGCCGAACGTCGGCAGCCTCTCGCTCACGGCGCGGATGGTGGGGAGCGTGAATTTCCCGATGTCCGGGTGCGCCGGGTCGCCGGGGCCGTTGGCGATGAAGAGGCAGTCGGCCTTCGCGGCCTCGATGTCCTTGGCGGTGGCGTTCCACGGCATGTGCAGGACGTTGAAGCGGCGGGCGAGGTTGCGCAGGATGTTGCGTTTGATGCCGGTGTCGATGACGGCGACCGTGTAGGCCTTCGCGTCAAACTTGGAGCCGTCCTTGAGGGCCCCTTCGGCGTTCTTGCCGTAGCGGCGCGTCGCGTGCACGGAGGCCTCGCCGGCCAGGTTGTCGACCTCGACCGAAGGCATCGAAGCGATCTTCGCCTTGAGGGCGGGAACTTCGTTTGGGTCGTGCGTGACGAAGCAGCGCAGGCAGCCCTTTTGCCGCACCTTGAGCGTGAGGTTGCGCGTGTCGACGCCGGAGATGCCGGGGATCTTCTGCTGGACGAGCCAGTCGTGCAGGGTCATCGTTGACTTGCGGTGGCTGGGGGCTTTGCACCATTCGCGCACCACGACGGCACGCGGCCATACTTTGTCCGATTCCCAGTCGTCGGCGTTGACGCCGTAGTTGCCGACCATCGGGTAGGTGAACATCAGCACCTGGCCGTGGTACGACGGATCGGTGAGGGACTCCTGGTAGCCGGTCATGCCCGTGTTGAACACGAGCTCGCCATACGCGGTGGCGGGGAAGCCGAACGCCTCACCCTCGACGACCGAGCCGTCCTCCAAAATCAGGAACGCAGGTCCCGGAGAATCGGTCCGACCGCGCGTGTCCGGGGTGCTGGAGGAGTGTCCCATCGCTTGCGACCTGGCGCGCAAGGCAATGTGGGGATAAAGGGCGCGGTCGACGCGGTGCCAACAGAGGGTGTTCGCTAACCCGCGCTTCGTGTGGAGACTGGGCCGACCGCAACGTCCGACAACACGCCCGCGTGCTTCGCGGCCGTCGCAACCGGACCGACTGCTGCGGCAAACAAGACGGCGTTGACCGCCGCCGACAGGAGGTTGAACGCCAAACCAGCGAGGATGAGGGTCCGCAAGGCGCCCGGAGTGTTGCGGTACTCCGCCACGAAGGCCCACGTCGCGACGTCCGCGGCGACGCTGAAAACGACCGTGGCAATCACGCCGCACGAGGCGGCCAGGAATCGTCCCGCCCAACGGTCGGCCCGCGAGGTTCCACCGAACTCGACGCGACCCAGCAATCCGCCGAGCACGCCGACCAGGGCCATGGCAGGCGCATTGGCAAAGGCGACGAGGTAAAGGCCGCTCAACAGGAAGTTCGTGATGGACATGGCCAGGAAGCCCGCCAGTGCTCCCACGCGGGCGCCGAAGACGAGGCCGGCCACGAAGATCACGACGTAGGTGAGCGACACGTTGGGAATCGCCGCCGTGAAGGCGAGGCGACCGGCGACCGCCATCGCGGTCACGGCCACGAGCGGCGCGAAGCGCGGGCCGGTGTCGTGGCCGGCCAGCCGCAGCGCGTCGGCCCGCGTCCGCGCCCTTCGCAGCGCGAGCACGGCCAGCGGCGAAAGGAGTCCGGCCGCCGCCTTGGCCTTGCGCCGCAGGCCGTGCGGCCAGGAACCGTCGAGTCGCTGGGCATCGACCAGCCGCACGGCATCGCGTCCGAGGTCGTGCGCCGCGATGAGGACCGCTCCGAGGAACGCGGTGATGCGCAGAGGCAAGCGGAGGCCATCGAGCAGGACGGCCGGCGGAACCCAGGACAGCAAGGCGAGGTTGGCGCCCAGGATGGCTGAAAGACGAAGGGCTCCCGTGAAGCCCAACAGAGCGCCCGAGGGGCCGAGGGCGACCGGTCCGGCATGGATGGCGCCGGGGCCGGGGATGAGCAGCGCGAACAGGACGGTGTTGAGGGCCAGGGTGACGGCCACGAAGGCAAGGAACGTCGGGCGGCCCTTGCGCAGACCCGCGAACGCCAAGGCGGCAAGCGCGACGCTGGCCCATGGAGGAAGGACGATGGCGGCCGTCGTGAGCGTCGCCATCCCAACCAGCGCTGCCACGGCGCGGGCGCGGTTCATGGGCCCTCCAATCGCACAATTGAATGGGCAAGCCGCAGCAACGCGGGGTCATGCGTGGCCACGACGACCACGGCGCCTTGGGACACTCGACGCGCGATGAGCGAAACCAGAACAGCGCGGCCGGCGGCGTCGAGATGGGCCTCCGGTTCGTCGAGGAGGTAGAGGCGGGCGCGGCGTCCCAGCGTCTTGGCCAGGGCGACGCGCTCCGCTTCCCCGGCAGAGAGCGTCAAGGGATGGCGGTCGAGAAGGTCGGCGGGAACCAAGCCATCCGACCCGGGTCCGCCAAGTTCGTCGGCAACCTTGGCGCGCGTGAACAGGTCACTCGCATGCGGGAGCAGGAGGCGCGCGTCGTGGCCGGGTTCCGGGTGGGCCCCGGCGAGCAGGACTCCCTCCGAGTGGCGCAGGCCGGCAAGCCGCAGCAGGAGCGTGCTCTTCCCAGAGCCGTTGGGTCCGGCCAGGGCGTGCAGGCCTGCGGGGAACGCCACCTCGGGCCAGGCGAGCGCACGCGACCCGAGCCGAACCGTGACGGCCGGGGCGTGAAGCACGATGGCTGTTCCGGCCGGCGGCAGGTCGGCGCCTGCCACTTCGGAGGTCTTGCCGAGGCGGACGCGCCGCGTCGCGACGTCCTGCAGGAGGCCCTCGTGGTCGGCGGCGACGACGGCTCCGCGTTGGCGCGCCGCGTTGACGAGGGCGAGAAGATGCGTGCGAGCTTCGGCGTCGAGGCCTTCCGTCGGCTCGTCGAGCAGGAGGAGGGGAGTTTGGTTGGCCCCGGCGACCGCTAGGCTGACCCGGCGCGCTTCGCCGGAGGAGAGGGTCGCGACGTCGCGGTCGGCCCAAGCGGCGACCTCCATGGGTACGTCGAGGCATCGCAGGCGAAACTCGCCGTCCACCGTCAACCCGACCAAGGACTCACGCGGATCCTGCAGGGCGACGCCCACGGTGGCGGCGAGGACCTTGGCGGGAAGGCCGCGCGGATCCTGTCCCGCGACGGTGACCGCGGCGGGAGCGAGCGGCGCAGAAAGCCCGGCCAGCGCGCGAAGCAGGCTCGTCTTGCCGCAGCCGTTGGGGCCTTCGAGCAGGATGACCTCGCCGCGATGGACCTCCAGGTCCAACCGGCCCGACTGCGCGGGGAACCCCTCGATGCGGGCGAGGACCGTGCCGGCCATTTCAACTGGGCCGCTCGGGGGCTTCGACCAGTTCGACGGGGACGCGGCGCAGGGTCGCGGCGTTAAGGCGCTCGAAGGATTCCATGACTTCGGCCAGGCGGTCGCGCGTCACCAGCAAGAGGACGTCGAGGCCGCGCTCGGCGGCATTGAACGCGGCGCGGTCGGCGGCGAACTCGAAGTCAAGCCGGGCCGTGCCTTCCTTAGCAAGCCAGCGCGCCAGGACGCGGGCGCCGGTGCCGTGGGCCCCCATTCGTAGCGCCTGCCCCTTGCGCGCGAGGGATTTGCGCAGGGCCTCGCGGTCGATGGCGGCGATGCCGCCCTCAGCCGGACCAGGCAGGCTCACCAGCGTGAGGCGACCGGGTTCGAGCTTGACCATGCCGCGCAGGTCGCCCACGATGACCTCCTCTCCGGCTTTGGCGTGGTTGCGGGCCCGGCCGCGGCTGGGTGCGTCCTTCGACGGTCGTGCCGCGAGGTCGCCTTCCTCCATGAACAGGCCAACGGCATCGCCGGCCTGGAGCGGGGCTGCGGCAATCGCGCTCGTCAGCTGGATGACGTCGAGGGGTGCGGCTACGGCGGCGACGGCGTCGTGGAGGTGGCGCACGCCTTCGTGCAGCGACTGCATCCCCTTGGGCGTGGCTCGGTACGTTCCTTCTTCGGTCTTGAGCCAGCCGAGCGAGAAGAGATCCTTGGCGTGGGCGCTGACCGCTTGCACGGTGATGCCCAGCCCTTCGCCGACGTCGGAGAGCGTGGTGCCCGGGCGGCGTTCCAGCTCCGCCAAGATGAGGAGGCGCGTGATGCCGGTGCGGTCGCGCAGATGGCGGCGCGTGTCCTCGCCGCTGCCGGATTTTGGCGACGACGACGGGCGCAGAGCGTTGGGCATCGATGGGCCGAAGCCTTTTCCAATTTCAACCATTCCTGAGGGCCATCAAGCGGGGTTGAATGTCGGTCCGGCTCGTCGTCGCCGTCGTTGTGCTGGGGGGACTTGCCGGAGGCCTCTGGTGGACGGCGTCTTTGGTCCCGGAAGGGCCCACCAGTTCTCCGGACGTCTTCGCAGCCTACGTGGTCGGACCGGGGGGCGGACTGGTGGCCAATGGCACGGTCGTCGCCATCGGCACCCCGTTCGAGGTGCTGCGCGCCCTTGCAGAGAGCGAGGGGTTCGATGTGGAGGTTGAGCAGCAGACCTGGATTGGGGAGGGCTGCACGTCGGCGTACGTCGTCGGTGTGGCGGGACACCACGAAAGCGCCCACGGCGGATGGAACTACTACACGCGCCAACCCGGCGAGAGTTGGGCCTGGGGTTCAGTAGGGGCCGCCTGCCACACATTGGAACCCGGCGACGAGGTTGAATGGTGCTGGGTCGAAGGCGACGTGTGCCAGCATCATGTTGCTTGAACCGGACCGCCTCCCTCCTCCGTTGTCTCCGACAACAAGCGCAATCCGCCTGAACGGCTACGGGAACCAACATGAAGCGCCCTCCTGCCACCGCCCCCGCCATCGTCCTCTACGACGGCGCCTGTGGCATGTGCAGCGAGAACGCCCGCAAGGGCCGGCTCTACCAACGGCCCGGCGCGCTCGCCTGGGTCGACAACTCCTCCAATGAAGGGCAAGCCCTGCTCCGCCGGCGTGGCCTGTTGGGAAAGGAGCAAGATTCGCTCATCGTCCTCGAAGGCGACCAGGCGTACCTCGATTCCGATGCGGCCGTCCGATCCGCGCAGGGCCTGCGCTGGCCGTGGCGCGCTTACGCGGGCATTCGGTTCCTGCCCAAGGCGATGCGCAACGCCATGTACCGGCGCATCGCGGCCCAGCGGTCGCGACACGTCGAATGCCGGCTACCGATTCCGAACGACCGAACCGCGGAACCCGCGGAATCTCGCGGACACTAGTTCCGCGGTCGTCCGCGAGATCCGCGGTCCGTCGGGCTGGCGGTTGGAGCGGCCTGCCAAACCGAACGGCTTGAAGGCCGCCGTGCGCTGGCAGCCGTGTGCTGATGCTCGACGGGGCGCAGGGTGAAGGCGGCGGGCAGATTGTCCGCACAGCGCTCTTCCTGTCGTTGCTGCTGCGCCAGCCAGTCCGCATCGACCGCATCCGGGCCGGCCGCGAGAAGCCCGGCCTCAAGCCGCAGCACGCTACCATCCTGCGCCTGCTGCAGCAGATGACGGGGTCCAAGGTCGATGGCGCCGAAGTCGGCTCACCGAGCCTAACGTTCGAGCCCGGTCGTCTGCAGGCCGGAAGCCACACGGCCGATATCGGCACCGCAGGCTGCATCCCGCTGGTCTTGCAGGCCATTCTGCCGGTGGCCGTGGCGACGCCGGGCACGACGCGCATCGAACTCCGGGGCGGAACGCACGTTCCGTTCGGCCCCACGATGGATTGGTTCGAGCAGGCCTATCTCCCCTACCTCCGTCGACTTGCGGACATCGATGTCAAAGTCGACCGCGTTGGATTCAACCCGGAGGGCGGTGGCCGCGTCAGCGTCGAGGTGCGCCAAACCCATCCGGCTGCGGACACAGCGGACGGCCTGCGTGCATGGGTAAAGGAGCACTTGGGCCAGCGTCGCATCGAGCAAGGTCCGATTGCGCGCAGCGGCATCCGCAGCATTGCCGCCGGCCTGCCCAACGTGCCGCAGCGCCAGGCCTTTGCCGCCCTGGCGGAACTGACCGTATTGGGCAAGACCCCTGCCGTCGAGGCGGCGCTCGTTCCCGCCGACGGAAAAGGCTCCGCCGTCACCTGCTGGGTCGAGGACGCCAAAGGCAATCGCCTCGCCAGCGACCGCCTCGGGCACTTGCGTACCTCTGCGGAATCCGTTGGCAAGATTGCCGGGACGAATCTCGTCGAGGATTGGAAGAGTGGGGCCACCGTCGATCGGCACCTCGCGGATCATCTCGCGCCGTGGGTGGCGTTGGGCGCCGGCGCCGTGCGCGTGCCGCAGGAGTCGCAGCACTTGCGAACGAACGCGTGGGTTTGCAACCAGTTCCTCGGCGACAACGCGGTGCGGACGGACCGCAACCTGCTCCGTTGATTCGCCGGATTGGACGAACGATTCGACGGATTCAGAAAAGAGAGAGAAAGAAGGGAAGAGGGACCGGTCAATCCGGCGAATCGCGTGGGGGATCCGGCGAATCTACTTGTCGGCGTACTTGCCGTCTTTGGCCGCGACCGCCTTCTGGATCTTGGCGAAGACGGTCTTGTGCAGCTTCTCGGCCTCGCGGCGCATCTGCTTGACTTCGTCGACGGTCCAGGAGCCGTGGCCGCCCTTCTGCATGGCGCGCACGTTGCCGGACGGGTCCAGACCGATGGTGAGTCGCGTCTCGGCGATGAGCTCCTCGTAGAGGTGCGGGTCGGCCACGATGGTCGAGCCGATCTTGGCGAAGGTCGTGCTGAAGGCGGCGTTCTCCGGGTGGATGGGCAGCAGGCGGTCCTTGCCGTCCGCGTACACGACCTCCTTGGTCTTCGGGCACGTTGCCGGCAGCTTGGCCGACAGCAGGGCCGCGACGCCGGCGATGCTGCAGGCGTCGAACAGGTTGCCGTCATAGTCCAGGATGTGCAGGTCCACGAAGACGCCCCAGACCTTGTCGCCGGGGCGGACGGCCAGCGCCTCGAAGTCGAGGATGCCGGACTCGCGCAGGGCGCGGTCGGTGACGCGGGCCAGCTCGATGGCCTCGATGCGCGGCGGGCCGGGCTCGAAGTGCGGGCTGGCAATCGGGTTCAGCTCGGCCGACGTCATGAAGTTGCCACGGTTCGGCGTGTCCGGGTACGGGTTCTCGAGCTGGATCTTCACGCCGGCGACGACCTGGGTGTTGCCCAGCTTGACGCGGGCGGAACCCTGGGCGCGGCTGACGTATCCGGTGTGGATGGAGAGCGGGCGGGGCTGGAGGAGGCCGCGGCCGTCCTCGCGCTTGCCGTCCTTCAAGAGGCCACGGATGAAGTCCTTCTTGATGAGGGACAGGGGGTTGTCTTCCATTTCAGCGGCCTCCCTTCTTGTGGCCGTTCGTCTTCTCGACTTCGTCGAGCGTCGCGTTGAAGCGCTTCATGAGCGCCTCGCGCTGCGCCTTGACGACCTGGTTGTTGCCTTCGACGGCGTAGTCGAGGGCCTTCTCGAACTGCTCCGGCGTGAGGTGGCCGTCCATCTGGAGCAGCACAATCTCGCCGGTGGTGTGGTTGATGCCGATGGGCAAGTCGGCGTTGCCGTAGTTGTCCTCGGCCTGGTCCAGGTCAAGGATGACCTGGTCGTTGGCCTTGCCGGCGGCGACGGCGGAGACGAGCCCCTTCATCGGGATGCCCGCGTCGGCCAGGGCCACGGCGGCGCACACGACGGCGGCGCAGCGCGTTCCAGCGTTGGCTTCGAGGACTTCCATGTGGATGTCGATGGCGCCGCGCGGGTACTTCTCGGTCAGGACGACGTTCTCGAACGCGTCCGAGATGACCTTGGAGATTTCCTGGCTGCGGCGGTCGGGGCCGGGGCGATTGCGGTCCGACGTGCTGAAGGCCGCCATCGAGTAGCGGCACTGCACGACGGCCTTGTCGGCCTCCTGGAAGCGGCGGGGGTTCAGTTCACGCGGGCCGTAGACGGCGCAGATGACCTTGTTGCCGCCCCATTCGAGGTAGGCGGAGCCGTCGGCGCGGTGCAGGATGCCCGCTTCGATGTGGATGGGGCGGATCTCGTCGACTTTGCGGCCGTCGAGGCGGATGCCTTTCTTGTTCACGAGTTCTTTGGTTGGATCGGGGACTCCCATGAGATTCACTCCTCCGAGTGTGATTTGCCGGATTTGCCGGTCGATTCGCCGGATTCAGCGTCGGATCCGGCCAATCGGCCCGAATCCGTCGAATCCGCTTTGGTGATGGGCAGGCCGGCGTCGATGCCGCCGGGGCGGCGCGACTCCAGCAGGGCCTTGACGCGTTCCGTCACGCCGGGCAGGTGGGCGTGGTCGACGATGGACTGGATGGCCTCCTTGGCCAGCAGAACCTCGTCGGCGTTGCCGTTGAGCCAGATGCGGCCGTTCTGGCCGACCAGCATCCAGCACTCGACATACTCCTTGAGCATGTTGAGCATGGAGCCGGACTTGCCGATGACGCGGGCCACCTTGACCGGCGGGACTTCCATCAGTTCGCCGCCTTCGAGCTTCATGAGGTTGCGGTCCTTCAGGGTGACCTGCACCTTCTTCTGCTCGTCGACGAAGAGGACCTTGCAGAGGATGGCGTCGCCGGGCTTGAGGTAGCTCGTTGTCTCGCCGAAGTCGACGCGCCACGGGACCTCGCTGACGTGCAGCGGGCACATCCAGGGGGCGCGGATGTCGACAATCCAGTTGCCGGTGTTGGCCTCGTTGATGACGCCGACGACCAGGTCGCCGGGCTTGGGGTCGTAGGACCCGTTCATCGCGAGGACGGAGACCTTCTCGCCCATCGTCTGCAGCAGGCCTGCGGTGACGGCGACGACCTTGTCGCCGACTTTCTTCGTGCCAGGGCCGGCGATGGAGCGTTTGTCGCCCACGGCGTCGCCGGGGAGGACGAGGTTGCGCTCGGCGCGGGGTTCGGCGCTGGAGTCGTGGTTGTCGCGGCCGCCGCGGGGTTCGCGGGGGCGGCTGTGTTCTTGCTTCGTTGTCATGGTGTCATTCCTTGGAGCGTGTGGGGGAGGGTTGAATCGGTTACGTGGCGGCGCCGAGGAGCTTGGTGGTGACCTGGCCGTGCGTGATGGAGTTGAGGCGGTCGTAGACTTCAGCCTGCGTGCCGGCCGGAATCTTCAGGACGACGATGAGCGAGCCGTCCTTCTGCCACTCCTCCTGTTGCATCTCGCCGAGGCCGCGGACGGCGCCGTAGGCGTGGCCGGTGTGCTCGGCGGGGATGCGGATGGCGACCTTGACCTGCTCGAAGGCGATGGGCAGCAGCGGGCGCAGGAGTTTCATCGCCGCTGTGACTTGGTCGTCGATGCCCTTCATGGGGTCGACGCGGAACTTTGCCTCTTCCAGCGCTCGCTCGATGCGGTCGCGCGGGTGCGGCGTCTTGGTCTGCGGGTTCCAGGCATTGCGCAGGATGACTTCGACGACGCGCTTGTGCTTGGCGTCGCCCAGTTTCTTGCGCTGCTCGGCCGTGAGC
Organism: Thermoplasmatota archaeon; assembly: GCA_041659985.1. Taxonomy (GTDB): domain Archaea; phylum Thermoplasmatota; class E2; order JACPAO01; family JAHFTW01; genus JAHFTW01. Next base: position 17,341 of record JBAZXE010000007.1, read on the forward strand.
TGCACATCCCCCTCGAGGAGGATGCGCTTGGCGATGGCCAGCACGTCAGTCGTGTCGAAGGCCTTGGTGAGCTCTTCGTCGGAGGCCTTCTTGCCGTCGGACCAGTGCGTGAAGACGTAGTCGGCGGCGAGGATGGAGCGCAGCTCCTCGGGAGCCGTCTCCTTGCCCTCGCGCCATTTCTCGGTGAGCTTCTCGGCCGCGTCGGGGTCGACGAGGACCTCGAAATGGTGCTCGCCACGCTTCAGGCGGGCGACGACGGCTTTGTCGAGCGAGACCACTACGCCCACCGCCCGACGAAACAGGGATTCTTGGAATTCCCGGGAATTCCTGTTTGGGCGAGTGGGTCGTCGTTCGCGCGAACCATCCGGCTACTCCTTGCTCGGGGCAGCGGCCTTGACGGCGGCCTTGACCTCGTCGGCGCCAAGCAGGCGGAAGCCGCCCTTGCCGTGGCCGGTGGAATCGATGACCGCGGCAATCTCGAGCGCCTCCGGGTTGAACTTGCCCTCGGTGCCGGCGTGCAGCGCCTTGAGGCCGAGCTGGATGGCTGCCTCTTCGCTCATGCCCTCCTTGTAGTCCTTCTCGAGGACCTCGAGGGCCTGGGTGCGTCCGGCTCCGACGGCGGAGGCACGGTACTCGATGAGGGCGCCCGACGGGTCGGTCTCGAACAGACGCGGACCGGATTCATCGACGCCGGCCACCAGGAGGGCGGTGCCGAAGGGGCGGCCGCCGCCGAATTGGGTGTAAGACTGCTTGAAGTCGCAGATCTTCTTGACGAGGATGTCGACGGGGATGGCCTCGTCGTACTGGACGCGGTTCATCTGCGCCTCGACCCGGGCGCGGTCGACGAGGGCGCGGGCATCGGCCACCAGGCCGGAGGTGGCGCAGCCAACGTGCGTGTCGATGGCGAAGATCTTCTCAATCGAGGCCGGGACGACGAGACGGCTGGAGATGCGCTTGTCGACGATGAGGATGACGCCCATCTTGGCGCGCACGCCTACGGCGGTCGTTCCACGCTTAACGGCCTCGCGGGCGTACTCGACCTGGAAGAGGCGTCCATCGGGGCTGAAGACGGTGATGGCGCGGTCGTAGGCCATGTTGGTTTGGGGCTGCATTGGTCCACCGGAGGGGTGAACACGCGAAGCAAGGCCGCTCAGTCCCCGGACGACAGGTTGTCCGGTGGGGAGTGGCTGGTGGGCCCCCATCCAAGGCGGCCCGCTTCCCGGTTCTTGACAAGCCGCCGACAGGGAGGATGCTAATAAACGGTTGGGGCCGGAGTCGACCCGAGGTCGACCGGCGGCACCGGCGGCACCGCAACAGCCAAGGCGGCCGCCCAGGAGTCGGGTGCGTGCGACTGGCCCTCCTGGTGATCCCGCTTCTTCTGCCCATGGCGGGATGCCTCGCCGATGGCGATGGCGAACCGGACGGATTGGCGAACGACTCCTCCGCAGCAAATGGCCTGGATGACAGTCGCGTCGTCGTCGCGGTCCTGGAGTTCGACGGCACCAACCCGTACCACGAGGACTTCGCGCGGCCGGGGCGCAACAACGCCCCCGCCCACGACATCGCGGGCTATCCGACCGATGCCGTGCCCCTCCGACTCAGCCTTGATGCGGAGTCGTACGACGAAGCCGCCTTGCGGGACAACGACACATGGGCCGCATTCCAGCCCGGCGTCCTGCACTACATCCCGGGGACTAACATCGTGGGCCTCATCCGGTTCGGCGAAGGCGCTCCCCTCGACAAGGGCGGCCACAACACCGGGACAACCAGTCTTGTG
>JBAZXE010000007.1:19127-55045 GCA_041659985.1 Thermoplasmatota archaeon
GGCCGTGCTCCCGACGCCGACCTCGTCGTCGTCACCGGGGACCTCTTCGCCAGCATGGAGTGGATCGCCGCGCAGCCGTGGATCGACGCGGTCTCGATTTCATTGGGGCCCTTCCTCGGTCCTTGTGCCGTCGTGGGCGAGACCTGTGGCCTTCCCGTCGACGTCTGCACGGGCAACCCGTTCCTTCCCGTGTCCTTCGTGCACCACACTCGCACCATGGCGCGGCGCGGCGGGGAAATCTTCGCGGCGGCCGGCTACGGTTGCGGCGCCCGCGTGGATTCCACGTTCCAATCGATGCCGGGCAATTCCATCACGTCGTTCTTCAGCGGGCCAAGTTGGACGATGACGGTTGGAACCTACCATCCCGACCAGGAGCAAGGCGAACGCGAGGGCGCCTACCCCGTCGACCTGCTGTCGCCCGCCTCCGGCTACTTTGCCGCAGCCCCGCTCAGCCTCGACGGCGAGAACGAGTTCGGCAACGCCTCTGGCGCGATTCCAATTTCGGCAGGGACCTATGCGGACCTCCTACTCCTCGCCCGGCGTACCTTGGGCGACCGCGCCGACCAGCCGCGCGACCCCGGCGTCCTGGCCAAGGCGCCTGCAGGTCACGCCCGGCCCGCCTCGGGGCCGCTTGCCGACGGTCTTCTCACGCAAGGCGAGATGGAACTCGCCTTCCTGCACGCGCACGCCCCCGTCGATGCCATCGAGTCCTACCAGGCGCACGGCTCCGATGCGCAAGCCTGGGCCGACGACCTCATGCCCGCGACACCTGGCACGGAGTTCGTGACACAGGGCTACGGTTTGCTCGACAACGAGACTACCGTGCGCGGGCAGGCCATCCTGCTGGGCACAGAATCGCCTGACCGCACCCGGGAAGATGCGTGGCGCCTGGCCGTGGACGCGGCGCGCGACGCCGTGTGGGGCACCATCGACGACAACAGCCTGTACGTCCTGTAGGAAGGCGCGTCGTCAAGAAGCGAAGGGAAAAACGAAAGGGAAGAAGGGAAGAGGCCGTTTGATTCCGACGCCTAACGGGGCGTGCGGGGCGGGGCGTGCTTAGGGTAGCAGTCCCGGCAGTAGACCGGGCGGCCCGCCGAGGGCTTGAAGGGCACCTGGGTCTTGTTGCCACAGTCGGCGCAGACTGCGTCATGCATTTCGCGGGGGGGGCCACGGCCGAAACCGCCGCCACCGCCGCCACTCGGCCTGTCGTTGTATCCCATTTGGTTCACTCAATTGACGGCTCCGAAGAGACCGTCACGGTGGCATAGACGGGCACCTACAAACGGCTGCCGGATTAGGACACTGGCCGGACGAAGCGGCAAAGCCAGATTGCGGGGAGCGCCATGGCCCGATTCACCCGGAAAAAGGGGCTTCAACCCGGCCGCGCACTACTTTTTCGCACGGGGCTTGTTGGCTTTTCGTTCCAGGTTCTCCTGCTGCTTGAGGAGCGCATCGCTTTGCGCGACCAGGTTGTCGAGCTCGTCCACATCGGGCAGACCCGGGCGCGGCTTTTTTGTCGGTTTCTTGGTCGGCATCATTGCGAGCCCTTCCGTGCCATGTAGTCGCCGAACTTGCCTTCAAGCGATGGGTTTTCCTTGAGCCATCGCCGCAAGGGAGCCAACTGGCGGATGACCTCGGCCTGTTCGGCCACGGTCGTCTTGAACGTGTCAATTTGGGACGAGACGGTCTCGGCCACTTGACGGCCCTCGTCCGCCCGCGCCACTTGGCCTAGGGCGCTTTCGACGCCTTGGCGGCCAAAATAGAACCCCAGAACGACGCCCAACAATCCCGAGAAGAAGGTCGCGACAAGGTTGGCCTTGCCGTCGTCATTGAACCCAACGAGTGCCACGATGAAAGTGCCGATGGCTGCGGCGACGACGATGTAGGCAATCATCGCCCGCACAGTCTCAGGCCGGAAAATACGGGGTCCGCCGGAATCCACGGAAGTGTCGCGGCCGTCCGCCCCGTTCACCGCGTCGTCTGCGGCCATGCTCCGCCATCGCCTGCGCCCATTTTCAAGCTCGGCGCGACTTTGTTGCCCACCAAGGTCAAATACCCCCCCTTTGTCCCCGAACCCGTCCAAAGCCTGGCACTCGCTGCCAGGTCCCGTCGGAGTCGATCAGGCTTCCACGGCGCAGACGCAGGCCCCCCTGGCTGAGCGCTACGCCGTTGCAGTCGCAGGTCGGGGCCGCCGGGGGACGTCACATGGTGAATCCCATGGCCTCCAACAAGCCCCACATGAACCTCGTCGTCATCGGGCACGTCGACCACGGCAAGAGCACGCTGGTCGGCCGCCTGATGCTGGACACCGGCCAGTTCCCGGCCCACGAAATTGAGCGCTTCAAGAAGGAGTCCGCCGAGAAAGGCAAGGGCTCGTTCTTCCTTGCCTGGGTCATGGACAACCTGAAGGAAGAGCGCGAACGTGGTGTGACGATCGACGTCAGCCACAAGAAGTTTGACACCGAGAAGTACTACTTCACGATCATCGACGCTCCCGGTCACCGCGACTTCGTCAAGAACATGATCACGGGCGCCTCCCAGGCCGACGCGGCCATCTTGACCTGCTCGGCCCCCGACGGCCCCCAGGCCCAGACCAAGGAACACATCTTCCTGGCGAAGACCCTCGGCATCGACCAGCTCGTCGTCGCCGTCAACAAGATGGACGCCGCGGGCTTCTCCGAGGAGAAGTTCAAGGAGACCTGCGACGCCGTCAAGAAGCTCACCAAGCTCATCGGCTTCAAGGATGAGAAGGTCCAGTTCGTCCCGGTCGGCGCCTTCGGCGGCATCAACATCTCGAAGCCCGCCCCCGAGATGCCCTGGTACAAGGGCCCGACGCTCCTGCTGGCCTTGGACAACTTCGCGTTGCCCAACAAGCCGACGGACAAGCCCCTGCGCATCCCGATCCAGGATGTCTACTCGATCACCGGCATCGGCACCGTGCCCGTCGGCAAGGTTGAGACTGGCGTCCTGAAGCCCGGCATGCAGATCCACTTCAACCCCAGCGACAAGACCGCTGAGTGCAAGTCGGTGGAGATGCACCACGAGATGCTGCCCCAGGCCATCCCTGGCGACAACGTCGGCTTCAACTGCCGTGGCCTGGCCAAGAACGACATCCGCCGCGGCGATGTCGGCGCCCCGGTCGACAACAAGGCCAAGGTCGCCAAGACCTTCACGGCCCAGGTCATCGTGCTGAACCACCCGTCGGTCATCACCGTCGGCTACACGCCCGTGTTCCACGCCTACACGGCGCAGAACGCGTGCACCTTCACGGAGATCAAGAAGGTCGTCCGCGCCGGCAAGGAACAGGAAGACAAGTCCTTCATGAAGACCGGCGACTCGGGGATCGTCAAGATCACCCCGACCCGCCCCATGGTCGTCGAGAAGGCCACTGACTTCCCGCCCCTGGGCCGCTTCGCCATCCGTGACATGGGCCAGACCGTGGCCGTCGGTGTCGCCATCGACGTCGAGGCCCGCTAACGCGGACCTCCTCCTAACGGAGGACTACTATGGCCAACGCGAAGGCCCGCATCAGCCTCACCGGAACCGACCCGACCAAGGTCGACTCCGTGTGCGCTCAGATCAAGCAGATCTCCGAGCGCACCGGCGTCTCCATGGCCGGACCGATCCCGCTCCCGACCAAGAAGCTCATCGTCCCCCAGCGCAAGGCGCCGGACGGCGAGGGTTCGGAGACGTGGGACCGCTGGCAGATGCGCGTCCACAAGCGCCTCATCGACCTCGATGCCGACGACCGTGCCCTGCGCCAATTGATGCGCATCCAGGTGCCGGACGGCGTGAACATCGAGATCATGCTGCGCAGCTGAAGTCCACCGACTTCCCCTCTTCCTTTCCTTCTCCCCTTCTTCTCTTTTTGTTTGGCTCCAATTGTGCTTACGGCAGCGTGTAGCCGGGCGGCGCCGCGTCGATGTAGAACAAGGTGGCGTAGGCGTCGAAGTGCTGGTCGCGGGTTGCCGCGCCGGGTTGTGGGTCTTGGCCGGCGAGGTCGACTTGCAGCCGGATTGCCGTCCAGCGTCCCATCGCCTGCGCAGTCTCGCGCGACACCTCCAAACGCAACGGGCTGGTGCCCGCGGCGTCGGCAACAATCGTCCCACCTTGGCCACCGGCCATTGGAGCCACCAGCCAGGCATGCAGGGCCGTCGAGAATTCCGTCATGGCCTCCCAGTGGACCTCGACGACGGCGCCCGCCAAGTTCGACGTTGGGTTGATCTCCCACATCCAGGGCGCCACGCGGTCGTCGACCCGTCGGTCGGCGTCGCAGTTCACGCCTTGGGCCGTGCCCGCCGCGACGACTGCGGCATCGCAGCGCAAGGTCCCCTCGTATTCGAGGACCGTGACGTGCGGAATGAGGCTGGCGTCGGAGTCGAGCACGAAATCCAGCTGCGTCGAGCGGGACCCGGAGACCTGGGAAGCCTGCGTGCGTGTGAGATAGCCGTCCTTGAAGGCCGCGACCAGGACCTCCTCGGCGTGCTGCGTCGGCCGGCGAATCTCGTAGAGGCCGTTTTCGTCCGTCGTGGCGTTGACGGCGGTGCCGAGGAACCGCACCTCTGCGCCGGAGAGCGGCCGGATGGCGCCATCGACGACGACGCCGTGCAGGGTCGGAAGCGAATCCCCGTCTTCCCCGATGGGGAGCCCGGCCGGCACGGCGGGGTCGCCGAGGCAGCCTGCCAAGGCCAGGGCGGCCAGGAGGCTCCACTTTACGCGGGGAAACGAGGACGGTGGCACTTGGGTGTTGTGGCTAAGCCGAGTCCCCGATGCTGTACGATGGGTCGGGCGGCGCGACGTAGAAGAGGCTCGCGTAAGCCGTGATGGGCTGCTGGAACAGCAGCGCGGCTCCGACTCCGGCTTCCGTCTCGTCGGTGTTCGGCGCGGCGTAGACCGTGAGGCGCATCAGTCCGCCCGAGGTGTAGTAACGGTCCGCGGCCAGTTGCGGGACGGTCAGGCGGAGAGGGCTCGTGCCGAGGGTCTCCGACAGGATCAGGTTGAGCTGACCGAGCTCGAGGGTCTCCAAGCGGGCTCCGATGGAGGCCGCGGCGTCCGTCGTCGGTTCCCAGTAGATCTCGATCACGGCTCCAGCCAGGTCGGGCTCGACGGCGATGTCCCACGAGTCGACGTCCTGCGTCCCGGTGCCGCAGCCGTAGGTGCTGTTCTCCTCATTGGCAGTGACTCCAAGCTGGCATTCCACGATGAGGTCGTGCTTGTCCGTCGTCATGCGCGGAATCTGCACGGGGATGGGCTCCAACGTGAAGTTGAGCCGCACCGGCGCCTCGACGGTCAAGGTGACCTGCTTGGAGCCGGAGATGAACCCGTCCAGGCTGGCCACGACCACGAGGAACTGCTCCGTCGGCAAGCCTTCGAAGCCGAAGAACCCCTCACGATCGGTGACGGCCGTCGAGTTGGTGTCGAGGACCTTGACGGTGACGCCCACCAGGGGGCGGATTGCCGGGTCGAAGACATAGCCGTGCAGCATGGGCAGGGCTCCGTCGCCGCCCGTCGCGGCGGGGTCGGCGCCGTCGGAGTCCTTGCCCGCGCTGCATCCGGCCAACGCCAGGGCCGCGACGGCCAGGACGGCCAGCAGCCGCATGCGCCTCACCGGCGGCGGCGCAGGGCCACCGCGGCCAAGGCGACGAGGGCCAGCAGCACGACCGCGCCCGGCGCGGGCGAGTCCTTGCCGTCGTCGTCCGTCGCTGCGGCCTCGCCGGGGGCGAGCGTCGGCTCGTTGTCGGATTGGATGATGTCGCCGCCCTGGATCACGATGGGCGGGGTGGCCAGCACGTTGCCCCAGAGCAGCATGTTGCGCAGAATCTGGTTGCCCGAGTAGGTCGTGGCGTACGGGTCGAGGCCGTACGGGTGGTAGAACTCCTCCGTCGGGTCGGGCAGGAGCGATCCGATGATCTGGATCTGCCCTTCGCCGAGGGCGACCTTGCCGAGGCCGACACCGTTGCCGGTGCAGAGGTCGTTGATGTTGGTGGTGCCACACGCCAGGCCCCAAATGTCGCCGCCGGCCGCCGTGAACTTGGCGGCGTCGACGAACCAGTTGGGGGCCGCGAAGGCCCCGGTCTCGAAGCCCAGCGGGGTCGGCTCATACGTCTGCTTGACGCCGCCGCGCACGTTGCGGTTGGCCTCGCTCGAGGTGTCCTGGTACTCGTAGAACACCGGCTTGCTGAGGTCCATGCGGATGCCGCCCATGTAGTCGGGCATCACGTCGACGGCACCGCTGGTGACGCCGGAGAGGTCGAGGAAGCGCAGCGCCTCATCCGTGAGGACGAGGTTGCCGCCCGCTTCGGTCCACGCCTTGATGGCCGCGATCTTGGCCGGGTCGGTCTCGAGGTCGTCGATGGCGGAGCCGGGGATGACCAGTTGGTCGAACTGCGCCAGTTGGGCGGAGGTGAGGCCGCCGGCCGTCGTCTTGGTGAGGGTGCCGGCCTGGTCGCCGTTGCGGACGAAGGGCTTGAGGTCCTCCCAGTACTGCGCCGGGCGGGCGGTGAAGCCGCCGTTGGCGCCGTAGTCCCACAGGTCGTCGCCGGGGTTCGCGTCGGCCCAGCCGCCGGGCTTCGGGTTGGCGTCGTCGAGGCTGGTGGCGACGAACGAGGGCTCGACATAGAGCGTGCGGACGCCGCGCGTCTCGAAGCTGATTTTGACGTCGAGGGCCGAGGCGTCGAGGAAGGACTTGACAATCTCGCGCACGATCTTCACGTGGTAGTCGTTGAAGACGGAGCCGGGGCCGGCGTACTGCGAGTCGGTCGTGATGTGGTTGTACGCGAGCTCGATGTCGTAGCCGGGAGCGTTGAGGCCGGAGTCCTGTGCGAAGTAGTCGCCGTTGAAGCCGGAGTCGGTGTAGCCGATGGCGTCGATGACGGTGTAGTACTCAGCGAAGTTGCTGGAGCCCGCTTGGCCGAGGGCGCTGCCCGGCAGGGGGCAGTCGAAGGGGCCGATGGGGGGCGGCACGGTGCCGGTGGCCGCGTTGCAGGGGCCCTGGGCGGCCTGGGCGTTGCTCTCGGCCGTCTCCCCGGCGGCGAAGACGTTGCGCCAGCCGTCGAAGTGGGGATCCGTGTTGAGGCGGTCCTTCAGGGTCTCGGCGAGGCGGATGGAGCGCTGCATCTCCTGCGGCGTCATGGCGGCCGCGGGCAGCATGATGGCGCCGAAGTTCTGGTGGTTGAGCATGCCGTGGATATCGATGGCGTAGGACCAGTCGATGCCCTGGTCGAGCATCCAGTTGTAGTAGCCGATGGATTCGGGCTCGCCGACGACGTTGCGGTTGGGGTTCTGCCAGCCGGCCGTCGGGCCCTGGCGGTTCAAGTCGGTGTTGTTGCCGTTGGTGCGGCAGAAGAGCGTCCCGCAGTACGGGTCGGTGGCCGGGTAGGGGGCCTCGTCGTGCGCCCAGCCGTCGGCGTTGGGGAACAGCAGGAAGACGCGCATGAAGTCGAGGTAGTCGTGGTAGGTGGCGACGTTGCCGCCCGAGGGCTTGGCGATGGGCGTGGGCAGGCCGGCACCGTCCTGGACGGTCTCGGCGGCGAAGCCGACCCCCTTGACGAGGTCCTCGAGGACGCGGAAGCCGCCTTCGCGGCCGCCCTTCTCGTTGCCGTGGATGGAGAGCATGAACAGGAGGGACTGGCGGTTCTCCAGGGGCACCTGGTCGATGGTGGCCTTGTTGGTGAGCTCGAGCATGTAGATGGGGAAGCTGTCGCGCGGTCCGGTGCAGTCGCCGCCGCTGCCGACGAGGGGCACGCTGGGAGCCGGGGTGGCGCAGAGGCCGACGGATTGGGCGACTTCGTGAACCGTCAGGTACTGCTGGCCGAGATCGGTGGAGGCGAGGTAGTCAACGCCGGCCTGGAACTCGAAGTAGGAGACGTAGTCCGACACAGGCGCCTGGTTGGGGTTCGAGACGCCGTTGGAGGGGATCGACAAGGCGCTGGCCTCGGGGAAGACGCGGCCGGTGATCTGCTCGCACATGGCGGAGTCAATGACCATCGGGGCGCCCGAGACGGGGGCGACCGAGCAGCCGGGGACGTACGGGACGCCAGGCTCGCCGACCACGGGCGTGGGCAGCAGGGCAAGGACGAACAGGATCGCCAGGCCAGCAGGCCCAGCGCGCAACAGGAGGCGGCGCTCCGACATGCGCGGCCGACGCGGGGCTCCGCGTTTAAGCCTTGTCGGGTTGGCGAAATCTGACGAGACGACACGGGGGCGTCGTAGGGGCGGACATGGGAGTGCCGGGGGTTCCCACTCGGGCTTAAGCCCCGCCACGGCATGGAGGCGTCGTTGGGCGAGAAAACGCGCTGGTACAAGGAGCACCAGAACGAGACGTACTACCGGCAGGCGAAGAAAGAAGGCTACCGCGCGCGGTCGTCGTACAAGATCCTGCAGATCCACGAGCGCTTCACGGTCGTGCGCAAGGGCGAGGCCGTGGCCGACCTCGGGGCCGCCCCCGGCGGTTGGTCGCAGGTCCTCATCGAGTTGGTCGGGCCCCAGGGCCTCGTCGTCGGCGTCGACCTGCAGCGCATCCGCCCGATTCCGGGCGCCACGTTCATGCAGGGCGACTTCACGCAGAAGGCCACGCAGGAGAAGCTCTCCAAAATCCTCGCGGACAAGGGCCGTTCCGCGCTCGACGCCGTCGTGAGCGACATGGCGCCGGAGATGTCGGGCAACTACGAGCTCGACCAGGTCCGCAGCGTACAGTTGGCCGAGTTCGCCCTGGCCTTCGCCGACCGCCACCTGCGCAAGGGCGGCGCATTCGTCTGCAAGGTGTTCGAGGGGGCCGACTTCCCGGAATTCCGCGCCGAGGTCAAGCGCCGCTTCAAGCGCATGCACCAGTACCATCCCGCCGCCAGCCGCAAATCCTCCAGCGAGGTCTACATCATCGGCAAGCATTACCTCGGACCCGGCAAGCCGACGGCGGCCGTGGACGACGATGAAGAGCCCGAGATGGCGGATTCGTCGGACGACACGACGTAGGTACTGGGCTCACCCCAGTCCTCCACCTAAACAGGAATTCCCGGAATTCCCGGAATTCCTGTGTAGTCGGGCGGTCGGAGGCGTGGCTTAGGCGCTCTTCCAAAGCGCCGCGAGGTCGCCCAACGCCGCATCCGTGCGCACGCCTTGCGGGTCGAGGTGGCTGCGCGCCGCCTTGAACCCGGCCTTCGCCAGGCGTTCCATCAAGACATCCCGTCGCGGCGGCTGCCCCAGTCGCGTCTGCAAGAGGTCGGGCATGACCCAGAACGGCGGAGCTGGGGCCTCGTTGGCCAGGAGGGAAAGCAAAGCGGCCACCTCCTTGCGGCACGCCAACGCGCGGCCGTCACCTGCCGTGGCCGCCATGCTGGCCACCAACTCCGCGTCATGCAGAGGCCCGGTCCACAAAGGGCCCGCCCATGGCGCATCCAGCGGCGCGCGCGGTCCGACGCGTCCCTGGCCGTCGGCGTCCAGCCAGGCGTCACCCATGTCGCGCAGCGACGCATCGCCGCCCGTCTTCGAGTCCGTCACGCGCGCCACGACGCGCATCCAGTGGCCGTGGCTGATGGAGAGCACCGGTGTTGCGGCGCGGTCGAAACGGGCGGCCGCTCGCACGAGGGCGCCGCCGAGGATGCGCAGGCCCACCTCGGAATGCCAGGGCGGGCGATTCAATCCGTGGTGCGCATCGTAGCGCCGCCGGCACGCCTTGGGGAACGAGCCGGCGAGGGCACCCGTGTCCGTCGCGGTTGCGCAGATGAGCCCGCCATGGCGGACGGCGCGCATCGCGGCGTCGACGAAGGGCATCGGGCTGCCGTACGGGTCGAGGTCGATGACGTCGAAGCGGCGCGCGGCCATGCGAACGTAGGCATCGTCTTCCGTGACCTCGAGGCGGCCCGCAGGAATCCGGTTGGCTGCGGCGGCGCGGCGGATGGCCTCCACGGCGGCCGGGTCGCCGTCGTTGGCGTGGACGATGACGCGGGCTTTGACTTCGTGGGCGAGGCGGACGGCGCGGGCGCCCGTGCCAGAGAGTGCGTCGAGGACGTCGATCTCGCGGCCGACGGCTGCGGCGTGCGCCTCGACAAGGAGGACCGACAGGTCGCGGTTGAGCGCCATCCCGGGATTGTAGAATGGCAGGCCTTTCTCCTTCTTCCCCGGCGCCCGCTTCGGCTTGGCGAGGTTGTTGGCCGGAGGAAAGAGGCGGGTCGCCCCCTCGATGATCTCGTCGGCCACATCCAACCCACCGGGAGGCCGCTTATCGCTCTTGGGCCGCCGCTACGGGTCCTGGGGTTCGTCGGCGCCGTCCCTTGGCTTACGCACATGCCCTTCGACGTCGATGACGTCGCCTCGTGCGGCAGGGGTCTGGTTCCGCATCTGGTGTTCGACGGCGATTCCCAACTCTTCGAGCCGGCGTCGCATGCGCCGCTTGATGACCCAGAGCCCCGTGGCGACGGCGACGAGCGCCAGCACAATCGTTCCCAGGATGAAGGCAAGGAGCCAACCGAAGACGCGTAGCCCGAACGCCGCAAACAGGACGATGAGCCCCAGCAGAGCGAGAAGGGTTCCCTGCCGCATGTCAGCCTCGTGCGCCGGCGTCCGCCTAGTAGTAGCTCGTCTGAAGGTGGTCCTTCATGAGCTTCTCAATCTTGTAGGGGAGCAGGTTCTTGTTGACCGGCGTGACCTCGAGGATGCGCACGTCGTCGCGGCGACGCAGGTCCTGCAAGAGCGGGTTGCGGCTCTTCTTGTGCAAGGTCATGATGACGGGCTTCGAGCAGTCGAGCGCCTTCTTCACGACGTCGTTGAACTTGTCGGAGTGCATCTCCATCTTGCCGACCTCGTCGATGATGATGATGTCCACCTCCTCGTCGTCCATGGATTGCTGGATGGCCTTGACGCCGATGCGGTCCAAGGGGTCGATGTTGACGAAGTAGTCGCCGTCGTCGGTCTCCGCCTTGAACTTGGTCTTGAACTCCTTGGAGGCGAAGACCTCCTTCTCGCCGGTGCGCCAGTCCTCGACGTAGAACCCGACGCGCACGTCGCCGGGGGGCGGGCGGTAGGCCCGCGTGATCATGCCGCCCACGATGAAGTCGTCGCGCTCCAGCTTGCGGCAGATGGCCGCCAGGGTCGCCGTCTTGCCCACGTTGGGCAGGCCCGTGATCCCAATCTTCGGCATCGTCTCGAACAAACCGCGCGACCCCGTGGACGGGAACCCTGTAAGGGGGGCCTTTAGAAAAGGGGACCGCCCGGAGCGGCGTCGCCCCTTCGCCACGCCAACCATTATGGCGCGCGAGGCCCGGTCCACGTCGTGGCCCGCTCCATGGTTCCGCCCTTCGCCGCGGCCTTGGTCCTCGCGTCGCTTCTTGCGGGATGCTCAGGCCCGGAGCTGGAAGGAGAGCCCGGTCCGGCGGGGCCATCGGACGACCGGGCGGCCGCGTCCTCTCCCGCCAAGCCGGAGTGGGCCGTGGGCGATGCGTGGACGTATGACGTCAACGGCGAACCGGCGACCTATGTCGTGACGTCCGAGACGGCGCTGGACTGGATCGTGGAGACCGACTCCGGGGAGCGTGCCTTCGCTGACGCCCGCGAGGATGTCAGCCGCCTCGGCCCACAACGCAAGGCGGACCTGGCAGGATCGCAGGGCGAGGACCGCGTCGAATTCTTCCGCTGGCCCCTGGAAGCCGGCAAGACTTGGCGCACGCGGTGGGACCAGCAGGAACTGACCATCCGCGTCCTGGGAGTCACACCCGCTTCCGGCGAACTGGAGGCCCTCGACCCCGGCGGCTCACGCCTCTACCACTACCAGTACGACGGCGAAGCCGGCTGGTTCAGCGAACTCACGCATTTTGCACCCGACGGGGCCGTATTGGTGGCGTTGAAGCTGACAAAGGTGCAGCACAACTGGACGGGGACCGTGGTCCGATGGGCCCTTGACGAAATCGCGGCCTCGTCGGGGAGCGACGGAGCCTTCGTTGGAGGACCGTTCGAAGTGCCGGCAGGGACGACCGACCTTTGGGCCGACTACCACTTCACCTGCACCGGAGCCGCCGGGTGGAGCGTCATCGTCGAACCCCTGAACGCCGGGTTGGCTGCGCAGCAAGGCTCGAACCAGGGCGGCCAATGCACGCAGGTGGATGCGACGGACGTCTTCCAGGCCCAGCCCGAGCCGGGCACCTGGGTGTGGTCAGTGAGCGTCGGTGGCGAGACGGCGGAGTTCGAGTACACTTTCCTCCTGCGCACGCGGGACGACATCAAATTCCCCGCCTAGGCCCAAGTCTTTGGGGAGCGCGAGAACTCCACCGCAAAGGCCTAAGGGCCCGCGGGCTGGTCGAAACGTGATGCGTGCCCAGCACCTCCTGCTCGTGCCGATGCTGTTGCTGGCCGGTTGCGCAGGCTCCGATGCTTCGACCGACGACGGGAGCCCCGCCGTGTCGCCCGGCGCCAACGGCGAACACGACGTCCTGACGCACATCCTGGCCCCGGAATGGGCCATCGGGAACTACTGGACCTTGCAGTCGCCGCAGGGCGGCACGTTCACGCACGTCGTGTCGGGCGAAGCCGGCGACGACTGGACGATGGACACGGACAACCCGGACATCGCCTTCTTCGACGCGCAGGGCGACATCAGTTTCCTCGGCAAGGTCCGCAAGGCCGACCTGGCTGGCTCGCAGGGTTCGTCCCGCGTCGAGTTCCTGCGCTTCCCTCTGCAGGCCAACCTGACGTGGACGACGTCTTGGGACGGCGCCCCGACCACCATCTCCGTCGTCAAGGTCGCGGACGGCAAGGCCGACCTGAAAGCCACGCGCGCCGACGGGACCACCTACGCCGACTACACGTACAGCGACAAGGCCGGCTACTTTTCGCGCTTCGTGTTCTACGACGCGACCGGAACCGCCGTCGGGTTCGAATGGTCCCTGCAGACCTCCGGTGCGGCCTTCGGCAGCCCGCTCGTGCGCTGGTCCCTCACCGAGCTTTTCGCATTCCATGGAGCGATCCCTGCGGGGCAGGGCGGCACATTCCTCGTCGACCCGGGCTTCACGGATGTGTACCTCTCCACCGCCCTGAACTGCACCGCGGGCGCGGTCACCATCGCCATCGGCCCGCCGACGGGCCCCGCCGAAAACCGCGGATTCAGCGGTGTGGGACCCTGCCCGCTCCTTGTCGTGGACGACTATGCCGTGTCGGCGCCGACGGCCGCGGAGCAGTGGGGCGTTTTGATCAACGGGGTCCCTGGCGCGACGACCGGGACGTTCGACATCGTCGTGCACGGCCGCGTCCTCGTGGAGTTCGCGGCGGGCCAGGCACCGACTTAGCTCAGCCTCGAGTCGTCACCGGTCAACGCAAGACCACGGTCGTCTCGGGCCAGCCTTGCATGGGATAGGATTCCGCCCAAGCGTCGACGTCGAAGGCCAGCGTGTCTCCCACGAGGATCGCTTCGGGCCCCATTTGCGTGCACGCGCCTGCCTCGCTGACAAACACTGCAGACAGATGCAGGACGGCCGGTTGGCCATCGTCCAGGCGCACGGTCGCGTCGCGGCCCGAAATGGCCTCCACGACACCGCGTTGGGCGGGGAGTTCGGCGCAGGCATCTGGCGTCGCGTTGCAGCCGGCCAACGGCACAACCACCAGCAAGACCAGCCAAGCGCGCATTGTCCGGCGAATGCGGCGCTTGGGTCATAGGGCCTTGCAGTTGGTTGGGCCAACCAAAAAAAGGGGAGAAAGGAGGGAGGAGAGGAAAAGGAAGGAGCTGCCGCGCTTACAGCACGATGTCGATGTCCAACCGTTCTGCCAACTCTTTGTAGCGGTTGCGGATGGTGACTTCCGTCACGCCGGCGACTTCGGCGACTTCGCGTTGCGTGCGGCGTTCGCCGCTGAGGATGCTCGCGATGTAGATTGCGGCTGCAGCGATTCCTGTCGGGCCGCGGCCACTCGTCAGTTCACGGTCGGCGGCCTGCTTCAGGATGTCCACCGTGCGCCGCTGCGTCTCGGTGCTCAACTTGAGCTCCGAGCAGAAGCGCGGGATGTAGTTTTGCGGCGCGGTCGGCATCAATTTCAGCTTCAATTCGCGGGCGATGAAGCGGTAGGTGCGGCCGATTTCCTTGCGCGACACGCGCGAGGCATCCGCAATCTCATCGAGCGTGCGTGGCACATCGCATTGGCGGCAGGCGGCGTACAGCGACGCAGCCACGACGCCCTCAATGGAGCGGCCGCGGATGAGGTTCTTCGTCACAGCGCGGCGGTACACCATGGCGGCGGTCTCGCGCACGTTGCGCGGGAGACCCATGCCGGAGGCCATGCGGTCCAATTCGCTGAGGGCGAAGGCGAGGTTGCGTTCCGTGGCATTGCTGACGCGGATGCGGCGCTGCCACTTCCGCAGGCGGTACAGTTGAGCGCGGTTGCGCGTCGGAATCGACTTGCCGTACGAGTCCTTGTTCTTCCAGCCAATCATGGTGGAGAGACCCTTGTCGTGGATCAGCATGGTCATCGGGGCGCCGGTACGGGCGCGTTTTTCGCGCTGCTCGGAGTCGAAGGCGCGCCACTCGGGGCCCTGGTCGATGAAGGCGTCATCGAGGACGAGGCCACAGGTCTCGCAGACGATCTCGCCGCGGCCGTGGTCCGTCTGCAGGTGGTTGGAGCCGCATTCGGGGCACGTCGTGATCTCTTCGACGTTGCGCGTTTTCTTCTTGGCTGGTGGTTGAGTGCTCACGGAAGTGTCCCGTCTTGGTGGAGTCCGTCCACCGGCGGTTGGAAAGAGGGAGAGAGGGGAGTGGAGGGGGTGAAGGGAAGTTGAGGCTGAACCGGCGTGGGCCGGCACATCTCTAGAGGACGATGTCGATGTCGAGTCTCTCGGCCAGTTCCTTGTAGCGGTTGCGGATGGTGACTTCCGTCACGCCCGCGACTTCGGCGACTTCGCGTTGCGTGCGCCGTTCGCCGCTGAGGATGCTGGAGATGTAAATCGCGGCGGCGGCGACCCCGGTCGGGCCGCGGCCGGAGGTGAGCTCGCGGTCGGCGGCTTGCTTCAGGATGTCCACGGTTTTTGCCTGGACGTCGCCGGACAGCTTGAGTTCCGAGCAGAAGCGCGGGATGTAGTCCTGCGGCGCGGTCGGCATCAGTTTGAGCTTCAATTCGCGGGCGATGAAGCGGTAGGTGCGGCCGATTTCCTTGCGCGACACGCGCGAGGCGTCGGCGATCTCGTCCAGGGTGCGCGGGACGTCACACTGGCGGCAGGCGGCGTAAAGTGCCGCAGCGGCGACGCCCTCAATGGAGCGGCCGCGGATGAGGTTCTTCGTCACAGGCGGTACAGTTGAGCGCGGTTGCGCGTCGGAATCGACTTGCCGTACGAGTCCTTGTTCTTCCAGCCAATCATGGTGGAGAGACCCTTGTCGTGGATGGTGTACGTCATGGGGGCGCCGACGCGGGCGCGTTTTTCGCGCTGCTCGGAGTCGAAGGCGCGCCACTCGGGGCCCTGGTCGATGAAGGCGTCATCGAGGACGAGGCCACAGGTCTCGCAGACCATCTCGCCGCGTTCATAGTCCGACTGGATGTGGTTCGACCCGCATTCCGGGCAGGTCGTGATCTCTTCGACCTTCTGTGGCTCCTTCTTCTTGTCGGCCATGAAAACAGGTCACCCGCCCGCCGCTCCCTTAAAAGGGGAGTTTCGGTTTTCTTCAACATTGAGTCAATGAGATAAACACTTAAGCTTTTCGGCGAAACAGCGTGGCTGTTAATAAACCAGGGAAACCCGACAGCATCAAGCCATTGGTCCAACGGCCGTCGTGTTCGGCAAGCATCCCCCTCGCAATTTTTGACGCAGGCGCCCGCGGCGGCCCAGGGGAAAGCAATCGTTCAAGGCGGAGGCTTGCCTGGGACGCGTGGCGTGGCTCGCGACGTGTCCCTTGACCTGGAGGCCTTGAGCCCCGCCGCCGGACTGCTTCGGCCCCCTCCCGCCGCCAGCCCGATTGCCCAGGAGCGCGTGGATCCCGGTCGGCCTCCATTCTCCTTCGTGCTGGCCACCGTCGCATTGGCCGGCGCAGTTCTGGTCGCAACCCTGGTGTTGGGCCAAGGCGAACCAGTCACTCCGGCCGAGCAGCAAGCCGTAGAGTCCATTGCCGGCGTGGCTGGGCTTGGGGTCGCGACGGGGCGGGCCTTGTCATCCGCAGCCGCCGGTCTTGCCGTTGCCGGAGTGGCGCTGGCGGGTCGGCGCCTGTCCCATTCGAACCTCGCCGGCCTGCTGGCCGCCGCACTGGTGGCCGCCGACCCCGCCTTCCTGGTCCAAGGGCACCTTGCGACTCCGGGGGCCCTTACACTGGCGCTGTTGATCTGGGCCCTGGCCCTGGTCAGTTCCCCAATCCCGCTCCTGCACTGGTTTTCCGGCGTCGCCCTGGCCGGGGCGGCTTTCCTTGAACCGTGGGCGGCTCTCTGGGTGTTGCCCCTGGTTGCGTTCCTCCTGCTGCGCGGACACATTTACGCGGCGCCTCAGCATTTCGGCCTGGCCGTTGCCCAAGTCGGTTTCTTGCCGGCCTTCGCCGTTGGCCTCCGGTGGGCCCTCGAGGGCGGCCTGTCTTCGGTTCCAGCCTGCTTCTCCTTGCTGCCCTGGGACCGCTTTGCCCTGACGAAGGTGGTGCAGCCCGGGCCGGATCTCCTGCTGCTGCCCAATCCTGTTGCCTGGCTGGGCGGTGCCGGCGCGCTTCTGTTCCTCGGCCTTGGGGGCGTGGCTTTCGCGTTGGCAAGGTTCCGGGTGGCCAGGGCGCCCGGGCGCCTGCAGGTCCGCATCGTGTCGCCCATTCCCCCCGTTTTGGCGCGCGGAATCTGGTTGCTGCTGCTGGCCATCGCAGCGCCATCCCTGGCCTGGGGATTCCTGTTCGCCATTGCCTTGGCCATGGGCATCCGCGAACTGGGGGAGGACGCGCCGGGTTTCGGGTTGGCCTTGGCCATCGTCTTGCTGGCCTTCGCCGCCTTGGTCCTGGTGCGGGCCTGGGGAGCCGTGGCGGGGCTCGACGGCGGGGTCGCCGAAGCCATGGGCCTCATCCCGTGGGCCACGGCCGACTCCTGCTGAAGCAACGCATGAATACTAGTTCATGATTTTATTTCAGTAGGCTAGGACTTCGAGACCGGGGATGGATTGGAACGGATTTCGGTCCCGCGTAACGACGGGCTCCCCCGCGTGGAGGGCGGTGCAGCCGATGAGGAGGTCCAGGATGGCGGGCCGCTGCCCTTTGGACGCCAACTGCGCTTCCAACAGCCCGGCCGTGCGGGCTGCTTCGGAGGTGAAGGGAAACCGCACGAGTTCAGCGAGGAAGGATTCGAGCGGTTGCTTGTCTGCATCTGGTTGCCGGCTGCGACCGATTCCGGCGAACAGCTCGAATTCGGTGTGGGCGGTGATGCCCAAGGGCCTGGACCCTTGTTGCAAGAGGGTCAGGAGCCGCACAGCGCCCGGGTCGCCGCGCAGGAAGTCGATGACGAAACAGGTGTCCAGGACAGGCATTATGGCGCGCGAGAACTCCACTCGGAATCCAGGCGGGACCGCACGTCCATGCTGGTTGCAGCCAACTCGTTGGCAAAGCCGGTTCCAATGGATCCCGCGAAGCGCAGCAGGTCTTGACGGCCGGTCAAGCGCTGGATGACCTGGGAGAACGATTCGTTGCCGCGTTTCAGGTCGCGTAGCCGCTGGTAGGCGTCGTCCGAGATGGAGAGCGTCTTCGTTCCCATGTCTGCGTGTATAGACGTGCACTTTTTTATAGTCACCTGTGGGGGAAGTAAACTGATTTTTGGGCGGGCCTGGCCAAGCGACCGACCCCCGGGCCTCGATGCGAAGAGGATGCGCCACAACGGTGTGCCGCACTTTCGCATCCGCGTGGGGACCTACAGGGTCGTCTACGCTCGCCACGAGCGGGCGCATCGCGTCCTCAAGGTCTTCCACCGTAGCGAGGGCTACGGCTGGTTGGAACGCCTCGGTTAACCCCGTTTGCTACGGATTCCGCTCCCTGAACGACCTTCTCCTTCAGGAGTGCGCGACCCTTCGACCCTTAAACGGAGTCGTTTATATAGGACGGGCCCAGTAGCGGTTCCGAATGCAAGCCTGGGCCATCTCGGCCCTTAGCTGGCAGGGCCGTCGCCATCGGTGATTGCCCGGTCCCGCGAGCGGTTTGCATCAAACACAGGAGATACAACACATGAACAACACTAGCAAGACCCTGCTGGCGGTTGCCTTCGTGACCCTGCTGGCGCTGACGGCCCCCATGGCCTCGGCTCAGACGGGCACGGGCTTCGGCACGCAGGTCAAACTCGGCGACGTGGACTTCCGTCCCACGATGTTCGCCGCTCAGCCCGCCGGCTCCGGCGGTCTGGTCGACTCGGCTGCCCAGTTCGTCCGCATGGTGGACTTCGGCACCGGCGGCGACGTCACCGACAACTGCGCTTACTTCGATGTGGGCGCCGGCGGAACCGTGTCGAACTTCGACATCCGCTTGACCCCCTGCCAGGGCAAGGCTGCCGGCACCTTCATCGGCGACACGGACGTCGTCGAGAAGGCCAGCGCCTTCGCCGCCTCGGCCGCCACGGACGACAGCGCCCTGCGCTTTGCCGACGTGAACAACAACGGCCGCTACGACAGCGGCGACTGCGTGTTCTTCGTCTACAACGCCGCCGCTGGTGTCGCGACGACCCCCCCGGCCATCATCGCCTCCACGGGCAACACCCTGTTCACCATCCGCCTGACCGGCTGCGCCGGCAAGGCTGCTGGGACGCTGGTTTACGCCGGTGACTCGGACTTCACGAGCTACGGCGCCGCGACGACCCTGATTGTCGCCGCCACGAGCGGTGTCGCCTTCTTCGACGCCGACCGCACGGGCACCGTCACGACGGGCGACTCCGTCTACCTGGTCCCGGTTGCAGTTGCCGCCGGCGGCCTCGTTCCCCAGTACGCGGTCCGCCTCGTTGGCGGTTCCGGTGCCTTCGGAACGCAGGCCAAGCTGGGCGACCTGGACTTCGTCCCGACCGCCTTCGCCGGCAACGTCGTCCCCACGGGCGGCGCTCTCGGCGGCGCCGCCGGCCGCGTCTTTGGTGTCGACTTCGGCATCACGGGCCAGGTCACGGATGACTGCTTCTACTACCGCCACACCGCGACGGCCACGGCCACCCCGCTGAACTTCGACGTCCGTCTGACGCCCTGCCAAGGCAAAGCTGCCGGCACCCTCGTCGGCGACTCCGATGTCGTCGAGAAGGCCAGCGCTGCGCTGGCTTCCCCGGCGGCCTCGGTCGCCCGCTTCGCGGACGTCAACAACAACGGCCGCTACGACACCGGCGACTACGTGTACTTCGGTACCACGGCCGTCGGCGCCGCCATGGCCGCCAGCACCGCCTCCAACGCGGCCGGTGTCTGGACCATCCGCCTGACCCCCGCCGGCAGCTTCGCCGCCGGCACGCTCGTCTTCGCCGGCGACGCTGACTTCGTCAGCTACGGTGGCGCGGCCGGCACGGCTGCCCTTCCCGCTGGCTCGGGCATCCAGTTCTTCGATGCCGACAACAACCTGCTGATTAGCGGCGGCGACAGTGTCTACTTCGCCCGCGGCGCCACCGGCGCCGCTGCCCTGTTCGGACAGCACTCGCTCCGCCTCGTCGGCGGATCGGGCGCTTTCGGCACCCAGCTGGTTCTCGGCAACGCGGACTTCGTCCCCACGTTGACTGTCGGTACGGTTGCAATTGCGACCCTGACCGCCGGCGACGCGGAGACCGACTTCGGCATCGCTGCCCAGGTCACCGACAACTGTTTCTTCTTCAACCCCGCCGGTGCCAACGCGGCCGCCCCGACGAACTTCGATGTTCGCCTGGTGCCCTGCCAGGGCAAGGCCGCGGGAACCATGATCGGCGACTCCGACACGGTTGAGAAGGCACAGGCCGCCATCGACGCCGGTGCAGTGGCTACCCGCTACGCCGATGTCAACAACAACGGCCGCTACGACACGGGCGACTACGTCTACCTCACCACGGGTGGCGCCGGTCTCCTGGCCGCTAGCACGGGCAACGCTGCCTGGACCATCCGCCTGACCCCCGCCGGCAGCTTCGCCGCTGGCACCCTGGTCTTCGCGGGCGACGCCGACTTCACCAGCTACGGAGCCGCGGCCTCGGTCGTCGGCGCCTTCGGTGGTGCCGAAATCGCGGCGTTCTTTGACGCCGACAACACCGGCACCTTGACCGCTGGCGATGTCCTGTACAACCTGCCCGGCGCCCTCGCGGCGAACGGCCTGGTCTCGCTGCACTCGGTCCGCCTCTCCGGCGCCCCGACGGCCAGCGGCCCCAGCCCCGGCGGCTCGAGCTCCTCGAGCAGCAGCTCGTCGAGCTCCAGCAGCTCGTCCTCGAGCAGCAGCTCGTCGAGCTCCAGCAGCTCGTCCTCGAGCAGCAGCTCGTCGAGCTCCAGCAGCTCGTCCTCGAGCAGCAGCTCCGATGACGGCAACCAGACCCCCGGCTTCGAGCTGGTGGCCCTGGTCGCTGCCCTCGCGGTTGCGCTGGTCCTGGTCCGCCGCAAGCTGTAAGCCTCACGGCTGAACGCTGAACGGTAGAATCCCTTTTCCCTCTCCCCCTCCCTTTCCCTCCTGTTCTATGGGTCAAGGCCTCCTGCGCTGGCGCTGCATCATTCGCCTTTCGTGCGTCGCCTTGTTGGTCGCGGCCATCCCTGGCCTGTCCCAACCGCAAGGACCCACGGCGCTCGACTCAGTTGCATTCAACGTCAACGTCGCCGACGCCGGAACCCCCGGGGACGGTTCGGACGACTGCCTCTTGCTTGACATGGGCGTAGTCCCGGCCCCCGGAGCCCAGGAGTTCGACCTCCGCCTCACACCGTGCCAAGGATTGCCGGCGGGTTCCCTCATCGCCTCTGGCGACGTAGCAGAGCGGTCGTTTTCCTACCCCCAGGCCAACGGCGGAGCCGCCGAGCAGGCCGTCTACGCTGACCTGGACAGCGACGGCCGGTACGATGATGGCGACCTCGTCTACGTCAAGTCCGGCCCCGGACCGGGGCTTCTGCCCAGCGCCCAGAGCGGGACCTGGACCGTACGGTTGACTCCCGTTCCCCCAACCTTGGGAGGCCACCCTGCCGGGTCCCTCGTCTTCGCGGCGGACGCCGACTACCAAGCATATTCCGCCAACGCTCCTGCCCTGCCCGCCAGCCTCACATGGGTGGACGCCGACGGGACTGGGGCTGCCTTCTCTCCCCCAGACACCGCCTACGTGGTGCCCCGCTCTCCGGGCGGGCTGCCGGCCGGCGGCCTCGTCCCCGTGGGAAGCATCCTCCTCTGGGCCGGTTCCTCCCCGGCTCCGGCAAGCCCTTCCACATCCGAATCCACGCCCCCGGCGACTTCAAGCACCGAAGACGGGACCACCTCCGCGACCTTGCCGGATTCGCCCACGGACACGCCCTCGGCCAGCGCGGCGGACAAGCCAACTCCTGGCGTGAGTGCGGTGCCCCTTGCCATCGCCCTGGCAGTCTTGTTGCAAAGGCGCCGCTAGAATCCACGACTCGCTCTTTTATATCGACCTGAGGGACTTCCCGGGTGAGTCTCCATGCGCCGCTTCCTCACCGCCTGTTTGGTTGCCATGACCATTGCATCCATGGCCCAAGCCACAATTACGGTGCCCACGTTTGGCGCCAAGACCACCAGTTCGACGACGGATTTCCGGCCCAGCCTGCTCAACATCGACTCGGACGCGGCCGGCGACCCCGCAGCCTACATCGGGCGCGTCGACCGGAACAGCAACGACGACGCCACCGACGACTGCTTCTACCTCCGCTTCGGCGCCAGCACGACGGGCGTGAACCTAGCTTCCGGCGACTTCATGCTCGCAGCCGGGTCGACGGCGTCCGGCTGCTCCACCCCGGGCACGTTCCTGACCACCTCGTCCTCCGAAGTCCAGGTCGCCACCCCCTTGGTGGACCTGGATGAGGCCCTGGCCCTCACCGACGTGACCACGGTCATCAAGTTCCTCGAAGTCGACGGCAAGAGCGGCTTCAGCCCGGGCGACATGCTCTACGTTGACCTCACCAACGCCGTGACTACAGGTTGCGCGCTTGCCGGCGCCGCCAACACCCTCGGCGTCTGCGACATCCGTCTGCGCGCCATGACCATCGGCTCCGCCTTGGCCTTCGGCTCGTTGGTCGTCAGTGGCTCCGGTGACCTGAGCGCCGCCGGCACCGTTGACGGTACGCTCCCCGACACGACCACGTTGACCGACCTGACTGGCGAATCGTTCCACTTCTTCGACACCAACCAGAACCGGGTCCTGGACTCCGGGGACTCGCTCTACCTGCGCAGCAGCCTCAACGGGCCCGGAACGCAAGTCCACAACGCGGGCTTCGGCGCTTTCGTCCCCATCCAGGGCGACACGCGGCTTTCGGCCTATGGCTCCAACGCGGCCGGCTCGGTCGTGGGCTCTGGCAACACGGACCACATCCCCACGCTGGAGGCCGTCCCAACCCTGACGGTGCTCGCCAACGGCGCGCACACCGGCTCGGACCGGCTCTACCTGCACTTCGGCGCCGGCACGACCCAGGTCCAGTTCGGGGATGTCGCCCTCAACACCGTCTCGGGCCAAACTGCCGGAGTGATGGCCACCACCGCCGCCACGGGGGTCGGCCTGGGCGGCCTGACCTCGGCCTTTGCGGCCGGCGTGTTCACCATTGACACGAACGGCAACAGCAAGGTCGACGACGCGGACGGCATCTACTGGGACCTGCCGGCGGCCTTCGGTGGCACCGGCACGGTCGGCAAACTCAGCACCAACGACATCCGCCTTCGGCCGCCGTCGACGGGCGGCTTTGTGGCGGGGAGCACCGTGGGCGCCACCGACTCCGACCGCATCTCTTTCGTCGAGCAGGGCACCGCCGGCGGCTTCACGCCGAAGTTCTTCGACGCCGACCTCGTGCAGGGCATGCAGTTCCTCCGTGCCCTGACGAACGCCAAGGTCTCGGGCGCCGACAATGCGCTTGGCGCGGCGGATGCCGCGTACGTCGAGTCCACCGCCGCCGTCGCCACCGGATCCGTCCGGGTCACCGGCTTCAGCTACGCGGGGGGCTCCACCGTTGCCGCCGGCAATCCCGACATTAACACGGGGGGCGGGGCCCTCACGGCATTGGCAAACCTCCTCGTCAAAGACACCACCGTCAACGGCAACTACGACGCGGGCGAGTGCGCATACATCAGCAGCGACGGTTTTGTCAGCACCGGTGACACTCGCGTCACCACTTGCCTGACATTCGCGGCCGGATCCACCGTCGCCGCCACAGATGGCGACTGCACCGCATGCGGGACGGTTGCCACCTCCGTGATTGTTGCCACGACCAACCTGGACTACGTCACCGGCGCTGACGCGACCTTCACGGCGGGCACTGATTCGGTATACGTCGACGACGACCTCGTGGCCAGCACCTCGGTGGCAGCAGGATTCACGCGCGTCACCCCGGTTGCCTTTGCCGGCGCAACCTCGGCGTCCTGCACGGCCCCGGCGAACGTAGACTGCGGAGCCGCCCTCCTGGCGCTTACCAATGGCAAGGTCACCGGCTCGGATGGCGCATGGTCCGCCGTTGTGGGTGCCAGCGCGACGGAGTGGGTATACGTCAGCGCCAACGACGTCGTTGACGCCACAGACGTGCGCGTCACGGCCGTCACACTAGGCACGTTCACCGGCGCCACGGGAAGTGCCGTGGCCGCCGGCGATGCGGACCTGCCGGGTTCGGATTTCGGTTCGGGCGACGGCTTGTACCTCTCGCCGACAGCCCTGACGGGTGCCGTGGCCGCCAGCAAGATTCCCCTGCATGGCGACCTCCGATTGGCGCATCCGTCCCTCACCTTCGGGTCATCCGTGTCGACCGGCAACGTCGACTTTACGCCGCGGTACCTGGCCCTCGTCGACATCAGCACCTCGCCACCGGGCAACCTCTTCCGCTACGACAAGGGCTCCGCGGGAACCATCACGGACGACACATTCTTCCTCCGCCCCGGCACGGCAGTCACGGCGACGCCCCAGTCGGGCGACATCCGCCTGCTGCCCAGCCTTGGCACCCTGGCCGCCGGCACGATGTTCTCGAGCGGCGACCTCGATGGCGGTGCGCCGCTGGTCATTGACCCCAACGCAGGTCAGGCTCTGGGCCAGGTCTGCTTCGTCAACCCCACGGGAAGCGCCTTCACGGGCTACGACGGCAACGACTTCGTCTACGTCGACAACGCCCCCACCGGATTCACGGGCTTGGGCACACTGTCGCAGAACGACATTCGCCTCACCGCCATCACGGGCGTAGGCACCTTCTCGGCGGGCACCATGGTGGCGGCTTCGGACGGCGACCGCGTCGCCTTCACGACCTGCACGGGCCACGCCACCAATGGTCTAGGCACGACGCTGGGCAACCGCGCCTGGATGCTGAAGATGCTCGACCAGGACTATGACGGAGTCTTCGACGCTGGCGGCACCGACAACCAGAAGCTCGAGCATATCCTGCTCTCGGCGGACGCCAACGACGGCACGGCAACGCCGTGCGATGCCCTGGCCGCAGCGGGACCCCAGCCGGGCTGCTCCACCATCCTGCTCCTGGGCGACATCCCGCTCACGGGCTCGGCCACCACGACGTCAAGTGGCGGCGGAGCGGGCGGCGGCGCGGTGGTCACAACGACCACGACGACGACATCGTCGAGCTCAACGTCCAGTTCGTCCAGCACCAGCGACACCTCGTCAACCAGCTCGTCGTCCTCGTCCAGCAGTTCGGCTCCGACGGCGGAGGACCTGAACCAGGACCTCCAGGATTCCCTCGAAGTCGAACGCGATGGCGACGACAACGTGCTCACGTGGGACGACACGAACGGCGAGGACGGCTACCAGGTGTTCAGCCACACGTCGCCCTTCGCCCTGATTGCCACGTTGCCGGCGGGGACGACCACGTTCCGCGACGAAGGCGCCGACAAAGACACGGTCTACCTCGTGACGGCCGTCATTGGCGACGTCGAGTTGACGGCTGATCAGGTCAACGCTGGCGAGGTCCCTGGCTACACCGGCGTCCCTGAGGGCGAAAAGGCCCCGGCCGCCAAGAAGGGCTTCATCCCAGGCCCGAGTCCCGTCCTGGTCCTCGGCTTGCTGGCCTTGGGGGCTGTGGCGGCGCGCCGCCGGCGCTGACGCCCCTCGGTTTCCTCCCCCTTTTATCCCCAATCCCTGTCGAACCCTTCAGTGGCGCAGCCCTGGCTCTCGGTCGTCATCCCGACCTACAATGAGGCGGCCAACATCGGGCCCCTCCTAGCGGCGCTGCGCGAGACGTTGGGCACGATTCCCGTCGAGTACGTCGTCGTCGATGACAACTCCAAGGATGGCACGCCCGAGGCCGCCAAAGCCGCAGCCCCCGAAGCCCGCGTCATCGTGCGTAAGGACGAGCGCGGTCTCGCCACCGCCGTCGTGCGCGGCCTGCGCGAAGCCACCGGCACCTACGTGGCCGTCATGGACGCGGACTTCCAACACCCGCCATCGGCCGTGCTGGCGATGCTGGAGAAAGCCCTGGACGAGGATGCCGACCTCGTCATCGGCAGCCGCTACGCCGCCGGCGGCTCGCAAGGCAACTTCGGCCCCGTTCGACGCCTCATTTCCTGGGGTGCCGGGACCATCGGCCGCCTGGCGCTGCCGCCGGTGCGCCGCTTCAAGCTCACCGACCCGATGAGCGGCCTGTTCCTCGTCCGCCGCGACAAGATCGACGCGGAGGCGCTGCGCCCGTCCGGCTACAAGATTCTCCTCGAGATCATCGGCCGGGCTCCGCTTGAGCGCGTCGTCGAGGTTGGCTACGTCTTCCAAGACCGGCGTGGCGGCGAGTCGAAGCTCGGCGCCGGCGTCATGGGCCAATACCTGCAGCACGCGGTCCGTCTGGGCATCGACCACCCCGACAACCGGCGCGTGGCGAAGTTCGGTTTGGTCGGCCTGAGCGGAGTCGTGGTCAACCTCGCCTTGCTGTGGCTCCTGCATGGCCAACTCGGCCTGCATGATTTGGTGGCCGTCCCCATCGCCATCGAGGCCAGCATCCTCTCCAACTTCCTCCTCAACGACCGCTTCACCTTCCGGGACCGGCAACGCGGGCACGTCGCGCAGCGGCTCTTCCAGTTCAACCTCGTTAGCCTGCTGGCCCTTGTCGTCAACCTGGCGGCCTACACCCTGCTTGCCAAAGGCATGGGCATGCATTACCTGGCGGCGGAGGCCATTGCCATCGTCATCGCCTTCGGCGCCAACTACGCCGGCAACCTGCACTGGACGTACCGCCGCGAAGGCGGGTTCTCCTTGCGCAAGGTGGCTCGCGCCAGCCTGCCGTTCCTCCCCGTCTTCCTGGTAGCCGGCGCCGCGGGCTTCGTCTACCTCCACGATGTCGACCGCGTGCCGGAGATCTACTTCGACGAGCACTACTACATCTCCGTGGCGCGACAGATGGACAACGGCATCTGGGAGGATCCGTGCTGGACGCACGACACCCTTGGAAATCGTCCGCTCAACTACGAGCACCCGCCGCTGGCAAAACTCCTGATGTACTGGAGCGTCAAGAGCCTCGACACCGACCACGCCGTCTTCGCCGGCCCCGACCCCGGCCCAGGCGTGCCTCATCCCGGATGCCGGTCGCCCGACAGCACCGCCCCGCTTCCGGTCCCCTGCCAACTCGTCGAGGACGACCTGGTCCTGGGCACCTACCCGACCGGGAAGGAATGCTACGATGCCTTCACCGCCCGAGCCAAGCAGCTGGGCAACCCGTTGGCCTGGCGCCTGCCCAGCGCCCTCTTGGGGACCGCGGCAGTTCTGTTCGCGGGCCTCGCTGCGCACCGTCTCTTCTCATCCTCATTCGCCGGCGGCCTCGGCGCGGCCCTCGTCCTCATGGACACCCTCATGTTCACGTCGGCGCGCCTGGCCATCCTGGACATCTTCTGCGCCGGCTTCACGATGGCCGCCGTGTGGGCCGCCACGTTCCCCACCAAGAAGGGTCTCTTCTGGACCGCGACCTTGCTCGGGCTCGCCTTCGCAAGCAAGTACTCGGTGCTGTTCGCCGGACCCGCGGTCCTAGCTGTGGCCTTGTGGTCGCACCACCGAGCCGGCCTCCTCACGCGCCGCCGCTTCGACCTCAGCTTCGTCCTCTTCGCTCTCATGCCCCTCGTCGTCTGGGTGGCCACGTACTGGCCCTGGTGGGCGCGCTGGGTTCCCGAGCACGGCGTCTCGTGGTCGGCGCGCCACTGGTTCGACCTGCAGAAGATCGCCTTTTCGTGGGGCACCAGCGGCTACGACTCTCATCCCTACGCCAGCCCGCCCGCGGAGTGGTTCGCCATGGTGAAGCCGACTTGGTACTACCACGTCTGGGGCCTGGAGGGCGGTAAGGAAGGCTGGGTGTACGCCGTCGGGAATCCACTCCTGTGGTGGTTCGGCGCCGCCGTCGCTCTAGCCGCGTTGCTGTGGGTCCCGACGCGATGGGTGATTGCGCTTCTGCGCACCGGGTGGGTCAATCCGCTGCGGCACGTTGGCGCGTTGACGCCGACGATGCAAGCGGTCACTATCTCCGCCCTGCTGCCTGTGACTGCCTATGCGGGTTTCTTCCTCGTCGACCGCGTGACGTTCCTGTTCTACATGACGCTCATCGTGCCACTTTTGTGCCTGCCGTTGGCCGGGGCGCTGGATGCCTGGTGGCGGCGCGGCGTCGGCGCGAAGGTCACGGTGTCGGCCATCGTCGCCCTGGTCTTGGCCGGCTTCCTGTACTACCATCCAGTCGCGGCGTCCATGCCCATCAGCCCGGAACGCTTCCACGACATCATGGGCACGCTGCCCTGGATGAGCGAATAGGCGAATCGCCCAGCCACCTTCTGCGAGCGACCGAATTGGCCTGCTTCGCGTCTTAGCGCTTCGAGGTCTTGCCTTTCTTGGCGGGCTTCGCCACCGGCTTGGCGGGCTTGGGGGCAGGCTTGGCTGGGGCACGGTCCTTGCGGCTCTGGGCACTCTTGCCCGCCAGCTCTTTGCGTGCCTCTTCGTCTTCCTCTGCCCACTTGGCCGCGACGGCCATGGCGTCTGCCGGAGGCGTGGCAGGGTCCTTGGGGGCGGTCAGGACGGCCGGGGAATCCGCCGTCGCCGGAGTTTCCACGACGCGCCACTCGCCTTGCGTGACCGATTTGGTGGGGGTCTCGTCGGGCACGACGTCCCACGCCTCGGGGGCCTGCTCGGCGGGGGCGTCCTCCGGGACTGTTTCCCATTGCGGCGCGGCGGCGGCCGCTGGCGGCACCGCGGAACCTTCAGGAATGGTGGCCGGTGCTTCGGGCGCCGGCTCCTCGGGGGGCGCCTGGTCGGGGACGGCCTGTTCGTCGCAGAAGCAGGGCGTGAAGCAACCCTTCTCGCGACAGCACGGGTTGGCGCGGACCTGCGCTGCGTACAGCACGGCGAAGGGGATGAACATGAGGACGGCAACCCCGAAAAGGCCGCCCAAGATCGTCGTGACGGCGTAGTCCACGCCGCCGCGCGTGATGACGGCGTCGGATCCCAGCACAGAGGGGACGAGCGCATATGCCACAACCGGCAGAAGGATGGCGCTGAGAAGGAACGCCAGGCCGAAATGCGTCCATGAGCCGTGGCCGTTGCGGCAGGTGGCTCGGCTGCGGAATGCCAGGAAGCCCACGCCGACCATGGCGAGGCCGAGGACGACTGGGATGGCGAGGACCAGGATGGCCGAACGGCATGCGCCGGCAATCCAGATCAGGCTGCCGTCGTCGGGGCACGTGTCGCTAGGCGAGCGCACCCCTGCGGCATAGAGCATGCCAAGAATCCCATACAGGGCGAAGAGGCCTCCGGGGATGACCAACGCGTTGCGCTTGCGGAGGTTCGGGTCTTTGTGCATAATCTTGCCACACGGCCATCGGAGGCGGGGCTTAAAGCGACCCCGGTCCGCCAGCCAGGCTGGTCGGGGCGGTGACGCTAAAGGCCGTTGCGCGCCAACCTTTTGTCCAGGGCGCTGCGGCCGTGCCGGATTTGCTTCAGACGGCCTTGTCTTTGCGCAGGAATGCCTTCAAGGCCGCAATGTCGCGGATATTGGCCGGATCCTGACCGCGCAGCGCCGCAACGTAGACCGAGACATAGTCGAAGAACTGGACGGCTCGCGCCTGCTCCACGACGTGCTCGCGGAAGGCGTGCAGGCCCCGGAAGGTCTTGTTGTGCCAAGGCACGCCCCAACTCCGGTAACTCTTCTCCATGAAGGCCAGGCGCTTGAGCATCTCCGGGTTCTGGTCGGTGTGACTGAGGCAGACGACCGCGTAGTGCCGGCGGTTCTCCACGTCGCCGCCCCACCCCGTGAGGTCGTTGTGGTTGCACTCGGGGACGAGGTCAATCTCCGCAATCTTCTTGGCGTTCTCGTTCAGGGTACCGCGGAAGTGCGTTGCTACGCCATGGAACGAAGGGGTGGCGTAGATTTTTGGCACGGGCCCGGCCAGCTGGCGGGCCAGCTGCATGGCCTCGTTGGCATCTTCGGGAATGTCGGGGCCGCAGGTCTTGTCCACGTCCTTCACGGCGGCGGCACAGTCGGCGACCGGCACCCGGTCCTTGAGGAGACCCGAGCCTTCGAGGAACCCGAGGACGCTGAACCAGTTGTGGGCAAAGGCTGCCCGCGGCTGGTAGCCCCTGGGCTGCGGCACGACGCGCTTGACCAACTTGGACAGCGTCCCGCCCGTCGTGAACGCCGTCGCGTCAACGCCGCGGCGCAAGGCCTCCTTCGTCACCGCGAGCGTCTCCTCCGTGTCGCCCGAGTAGCTCATGGCGATGGTGTGCCAGCCCGGTTTGACGTGGTGCGGGAACTGGTAGTGCTTGATGACGGTGAAAGGGATGTCGAGGTCGCGGGTAGCCGCGTCGCGCACCAAGTCGGCCGCGAACCCGGAGAACCCCATCCCGGTGAACAAGAGTCCGTCCGCCCGCAGCCCGGCGGGCGCGGCGTCCCTGCCGGCCTCGTGGCCGGCCTGCAGCAGCTCCGCCTTGCGCTGGATGGCGGCGACGAACCCCGTCGGGTCGTTGTGCAGGAGGGTCATCCGGACCTCTCCATCCGTGCTGCCGTTTAGACCCTGCCGAGGGTCGCGCCGCAGGTGGCCAGCAGGCTGTTGGGACAACCTTAATCCTCGCCGGCCGGGTCGCACGCCCATGGCCCTCCTGGAGAGCGGACCGCTCATCGTCATCCTCGTCGTCGTTCTGCTGCTCTTCGGCGCCGCTGCGATTCCCAAGTTGGCGCGGTCGCTCGGCCAGGCCAAGGGCGAGTTCAGCAAGGCCAAGCGCGAGTTCGATTCGGCCGCGATGTCCGCGGAGTCCGCGGCGGCGTCCACGACGCAGCCCACGGAGGCGCAGGTGCGCCAGACCGCCCGCGAGCTGGGCATCGCCGAGCAGGGCAAGGGCCTCGACGAGGTCAAGGCGCTCATCCAGCAGAAGCTCGCTTAGACCGCTAATCGCGATTGGTTTTCGGCTTGGCCGCCCAAGTCGCCAGCCCGGCTCCCAGCACGTACAGCGCGATGAGCGGAATGGCCAGCAACACCTGGCTCACGATGGTCGGGTCCGGCGTGACAATCATGGCCAAGACCAGAATCGCCACCACGGCGTGCTTCCACTTCGACCAGTAGGCGCGCGGGGACACCAGGCCGACGCGGCTCAGAAGGGCCATGACGAGCGGCATCTCGAAGGCAAGGCCACATCCGGCAAGGAACGCCAAGGTGAACGTCGCGAAGTCGGACACGGTGAGGTAGTTGGCTGCCCCCAACGCGTCGGAGAAGCGGTACAGGGCGTCGAACGTCAGCGGCAGCAGCACGAAGAACCCGAAGGCGGCCCCGAGGAGGAACAGGCCGGCGGCAGGCAGGACGGCCCAGGCCAGGATGGCCCGCTCCGGGGGACGCAAGGCCGGAGCAAGAAAGCGCGCGAACTGGTCCATCGCCACGGGGACAGCGAAGGCAATCCCGATTCCCAGGGCGATGGAGAACTGCGCCACGAATCCGTCGGTCGGCCCGGTGACGATGAGCTGTACGCCAGACGGCAGGAGAAAGTCCGAGGCAGCGCGAAAGAGTTGGCTCGCCAGTGTGTCGTAAATGCCAAGGACCGGCATGGGCCAGCCACCGCGGTCCTCCAAGCGAATCGTGAGTGCGGCGAACGTGCCGGCCACGAGCACGCCGGCCACGATGAGCAGGCGGCGGCGCAGCTCCTCGACGTGCTCGAGCAACCGGCCGCGTTCCAGCGCGGGGCCGCGGCGCAGCAACGCCAACAGCAAGGCCAAAACGAGCAGGCCCAGCACCGCGAGGGTCCCGACGCGAAGGACCCACGGCGCCGCCATGGCGGTGCGACCCCGAGGCCCGTCATGAGGCTTGGGCAGGCCCGCGTGGGGCGGTCCGGTCAATCCGCACACTTTTCAGGGGGGGCCTTCCTGGTGGCGGCGTTGCAAGGACTGTCGGACCTGCGTGCCATCTGTTCGGCGCCCGGGAAGGTCATTCTCTTCGGCGAGCATGCCGTCGTCTACGGCCATCCGGCTCTTGCTGCGGCAACCGACCAGCGCACGCACGTTGAGGTCGACTGTTGCGGCACGGAGTTCACCGTCAACGGGTTCCGCATCCACGACCGCTTCCATTCCTACCTGCTCACGGCCGTGAACCAGCTGTGGGACCGCAAGGACCCCGTGCGCATCCAGACGGAAGGCGGCGTTCCCTCCGCGTCCGGCACCGGCTCGTCGGCGGCGCTCACGGTGGCTTGCGTCGCGGCCCTGCACAAACTCCTGGGAAAGACGGACCTCGCGGAGTTGGCGCAGGCCGCCTTCAATGTCGAGCGCGGCACGCAAGGCGGCGGCTCCCCGACCGACACCTCGACTTCCACGGCGGGCGGCGGCATCGCCATCAGCCGCAGCGACGAGCCGCCCGGCGTCGGAACCAAGTTGTGGGACGTCGCGTGGGAGAAGGAAGGCGAGGAGCGCCGCAGCTGGACCGTCGAGCGCATCGAGATGCCAGACCTCACCGTCGTCGTGGGCAACTCCGGCGTCAAGGGCCGCACCGATGAGCAGGTCGCCAAGGTCGCCCACGCCGCGAAGAAGAACGCCATCGTTCGCGACGCCTTGGCCGACATCGGCAAGATCACGCGCCAGGCCGTCCCGCTGCTGCGCGCCAAGGATTTCGTCGCCGTGGGGGCTTTGATGGACAAGGCACACGCCGCGCTGCACATGGTCGGCGTCAACCATCCCGCCGTCGAGCAGCTCGTGCAAGCCGCGCGCGCCACGCCCGGCACACTCGGCGCCAAGCTGACCGGCGCGGGCGGCGGCGGTTCCATGTTCGCCTTGACCGAGCGGCCCGAAGCCGTGGCCGCAGCCATCCAAGCCGTGGGCGGCACCGCCTACACGGTCCGGCTGGGCGGCCCCGGCGTGCAGTGGCATGACACACCACCCGGGACGGCCCCATCCGCCGGCGCCTCCGCCACGGTGTCTTGAACCTTCGTGGCCTGATTCAAATGGGACCGGGCGCCGAACTCGGGGCATGGATGACCCCCCTCGCTGGTCCAGCAAGCCCGCCGTGGTGAAGCAAGACCAATTCACTGCTGCCCCCCAGTTCATCGACGGGCACGGCTCCGAGCATCTGCCCATGTGGGGTCGTTTGCAGGCCTCCTGGCACGGCATGGCCCCGCAACGCCGCGTCCTGGTGGCCGCCTCCATCATCGTCTTCACCGGCGCCATCGCCGCCTTGGCCCTGTTCACCGCCATGGATCTCGCGGGGCCCGAAACCGGCCCCAGTCAGGATGGCCTTGCTGCCGAGGGCCCGGATGCCGTCCCGCCCAGCCCATCGATTGGGTCCGATGTCCAAGACGTCCTCAACTCAACGGCCCCCTCGCCGTCCCTGCCGGCCGCACCTTAGAGCCCCAGGAAGAGCTATTTAATCCTCATCCGAAAGCGGAATGGCTACGCCCCTGGCACAACAGGAGGCGTGGATGTGAGTTTGCCTCCTGGCCGCAAGCCAGATTACCCCAAGGGCCCGCCTGGACCGCCACCCAAGGGCGGCCCTTCCCCGGGCCCTGCGAGGCGCCGAATTCCGACCGGGGCCATGGCTGCGGCGGGGTTCGCGGCGGTCCTTGGCGTCTCCGGCGCGCTTGTTCTCCTGTTCGTGACGGCTGACGGGGGGACCGCCCTCGACGCCATCGAGGCGCGGTCCGGCGGTTCCGACGATCTGGGTTCGGGCCTTGGCGGCCTGCCACCGGGCGCGGCCGACTCCGTCACGAATGTTTCGTCGGCGACCTCAAGCCTGCCCGCGTCGCTGCCGGGCGCTGCGAGTTCACCCTCGACCGGGGACTTGCCCTCTGCGTCGTCGGCCAGTTCGTCGAACAGCCTGCCCATGCCGACCGACGGCCTGCCCTCGCCCACGACGACGTCCACTTCTTCATCCAGCCCTTCGTCGAGTTCAACGGCGAGCGCAACGTCGAGTTCAACGTCGAGTTCCTCCTCGTCCACGCTGCCTTTGCCCTCCCTCCCCCTCCCGCCCCTTCCGCTGTAGGGCACGCAGGGCGGCTGTACGCGGCGGAGCCGTCGGGTTCGTAGAAAGTCCCAAAGCCAAGCCCGGCCTGCCGACCCCCCATGGCGCGTCCCGCACTGGTCAAGCTGGGTGGCTCCCTCCTCACCGACAAGGCCGAGGAGTCCAGTTTCCGGCGCCCCGCGACCCGGCGCCTGCTCTCCGAGGTGGCCAAGGCCAATCTTCCGACGGTGCTCCTGCACGGCGCCGGCAGCTTCGGCCACCCCCAGGCGGCCCGCCACCGCCTCGGCCTGGCCAAGGCCAAACCCGACGGGGTGTCGGAAGTCCTGGCAGCCGTCGGTGCCCTCGCGGCCCAGGTCGTCAGCCTCGCCCACGAGGCCGGCCTGCGCCCGCTGGCGTTCCCGTTGCAGCATACCCTGCGCGTCGAGGGGCACGGGCTGGCCGACATCCCCATCGAGGAGATTGGCCGCGCCATCGAGGAGGGTTACACTCCGGTGCTGCATGGGACGCTCGTGCGCGACCCCGCACTCGGTTGGCGCGTCGTGTCCGCCGACGAACTGATGCAGGAGCTGGCCGGAGAGCTGACGCCCCGTCTCGCGGTTTTCGCCACCAACGTCGACGGTGTCTTCGACCGCGACCCGGCCGACGCCTCAGCGCGCCTGCTCCCCAAGGTCAACGGAACGACGGCCCTCCTTGCCAACTCTGTGGGGAATGGCGCCGACGTCACGGGCCGCATGGCCGGCAAGCTTGCACGGGCCCGCGCCGTCGCCGCGCATTGCCCGACCTTGATTCTCAACG
This sequence comes from Thermoplasmatota archaeon, assembly GCA_041659985.1. Taxonomy (GTDB): domain Archaea; phylum Thermoplasmatota; class E2; order JACPAO01; family JAHFTW01; genus JAHFTW01. The sequence continues at coordinate 53,381 of JBAZXE010000007.1, forward strand.
GCGAGGTCCGCGGCCGCCTTCTCGACGCCCTCAAAGGCAAGCCGGTCCCGTGCAGCCGCGTCGAGGCATGACCTCTCCAAAGGCCTTCAAATACCGCTGCCTTGCGGGCGCCTAGGCCCATTCATGCCCACCATCGCCGGCGCCACCCCGCAGCAGCAGAAGGTCTACGACTTCCTTCACACCAACGGCCACCTGAACGAGAACAAGCTGCAGGACGCCGACCGCATCGCCCTCGGCGCCAAGCTGCCCAAGGGCATCGCTGCCCAGGCCCTCCTCGACCTCGAGAAGAAGGGCTTCGTCAAGCGCGTCGCCCGCGGCAAGGCCGCCGGCTACTACATCACCAAGGAGCCCGGCGCGGTCGAGAAGGTCAAGGGCGACGGCGAGTTCTCGGCGGAAGACATCTTCTAATCGCACGAAACGGCCTTCGCTCTACGAGCTCAGGCTCGTTTCGCGCCCGACGAAGGGCGGGGGCATTCTGCCCCCGCCCCCCCGGAGGGAGAGGGTGGCCGCCTCACTTACGAATCGCTTGCGCGATTCGTGGTGAGCTCCCGCGCTCGCCAGCCTTCGGCTCGGCTCGCTCAGGCCCTCGCTCCGCTCGGGCGCGGCCACCCATGCCGACGGACGTGAATCTGGCCCCGCATTCACTAGACGGGTAGCACGCGGTCGTAAATCTGGTCGATGTAGCCGGTGCCCGCTCCAAAGGCGGCGAACGGGACGTCAGATTCGACCACGACGACACACTCGTTCGGTAAGGCGGACTTGACGTTGATGGAGAGCGGGCCGGTCGTGCCCATCATCGTCCCAAACCACCGGGACTCGCTCGGCGTTGGACCGGGCAAGATCCCGTTCATGTATACCCCCGCGCGGCCGACATAGCCGTTCGGAAACGCGACATCGGCATACAGCAGGTGGTTAGCATCTGGGTCAATTGGCAATCCACAATCGGGCAGCCGTTGGACGTGGGTCCATCCTGCTAGTTCGACGTCGTGGACCACGGGAGCAAGGGTTGGAGTGGGCGAATTCACGGGATAGACGGACATTCGGCTTCGGCCGCGCAGAAGCTGTGGGGCCACGCCTTCGAACCGGGCGGGGTCCGAACCAGAAAAGGACGCCTCAAAGCAAAGGTCTTGCTTGGCCACAAGAGCCCCCATGTAGGCTTGCCAGGTGGGTTCGCTTGAGCCGCCGAACCAAATGTCGCTTCGGTCACTCGGCAGGTGGTTCGTGCGAAGGACCTCGAAATCGCTCAGGATACCGGGGTCGAGGTACCAAAAACCGCCAGAGTCGATTTTCACGGGCTGAAATCGCATGACAAGGCCGGCGACTTGTTCGCTTGGACTACCGCAGGCATCCACATGGAACTGGATCGACGCCGAACCGTCGTCCTGAGGTGCCCGGAACTGCCAAACCACCATCCACGCGTCGCCGGCCGACAGCTTGCCGGTAAGGTTCATGGCCCATTCGTCGGCACCAAGGAAAGATTCAACCTGGACCGATTCGGCCGCGTCTTCAACGGGCAACACAATCTGGGGTTCATCCGGAGCATTAGCGGGGCCGACGCAGCCCGCCACTAGGCATACGGCCGCAAAGGCTACAGCCCAGCCAATTCGCCATGCCACAAATCTTCTACCGGCGGGGCAACGGATAAGGGTTCCAGGAAGCCCCCGA
>JBAZXE010000008.1:0-54375 GCA_041659985.1 Thermoplasmatota archaeon
ATGGCCGTCGAGCGGGTCACCGTCGAAAAGAACAGCGCCATGGCGGCGAGGGCCGCCGAGCCCACGCACAGGAATCCAAGGAACTTCGCGAAGCCGAGAATGTCCTGCGCGTCCGGTTCGCCTGAATACAAGGGTTGCATGATGGCGTAGTCCAAACCCAGGAGGACCACCAGGGTCACGACGACGGTCACCAACGAGCCAACGTACTTGCCGAAGACGAACGCGGTGCGGCTTACCGGCTTCGACAGGAGCAAGAAAATGGTCCGGCTTGACCATTCGGAACAGACGGCGTCCGCCGTCAGGATGATGGGCAGGAGCTGGATGAACACCAAGCCCAGGAAGCCCAAGAAGACGGAGAGCAGCAGGTTCTCGGTCGCGGCGTCCGATTGGAAGCCGAAGTCGTCGAAGCTTCGGGCGATGTTGGGGCCGAAGACCAAGGTGACCAGCGCCAGAGCGAAGATGATGACGCCAGCGATGATGAGGAGCCGCTTCGTGCGGATATGCTGCAGAATCTCCTTGCGGGCCACCTGCCACATCGCGTTCCAGAAGGTCGACTGCCCCTCCTGCACGTGACTCATTGCTGGCCCTCCTTGATCATCCCGAGGAAAGCGCTTTCGAGCGTCGCCGCGGAGGACGAGACAGACACGACCTTGCCGCCCGCTTGGACGAGCTCCGCCACGACGGTGGCAGCGAGTTCCTGCGATCCGGTGAACTCCAGGATGTCCGCATTGAAGCTCGGCTTTTTGCCGAGCGCCTTGGCCGCAGCGGTGGCAAGCTTGGCTGACGGGTTGAGCACGCGGATCTGCACTTGGCCTTCGCCCGAGCCGGCGGCGCGCCGCAAATCGGAGACGTTGGCCACGGTCTTGAGCTGGCCCCGATCGATGATGGCGACACGGCGGCAGGTCTGCTCGACCTCGTTGAGCTGGTGGCTGTTGAGGAACACGGTGGTACCGTCGTGCGCCAGGCCCTTGATCATCTCGCGCAATTCGAAGGCGCCTTGGGCGTCGAGGCCGTTGGTGGGCTCGTCGAAGAAGATGAGGTCGGGTTCGTGCAGGATGGCTTGGGCGATGCAGATGCGCTGCTTCATGCCGTGACTGTAGCCCTTGACGCGGGAGTCGGCGCGCTCCTCCATGCGAACCAGTTGCAGGACTTGGGCGATGCGTTCCTGGCGGTGGCCCTGGTCCATGCCCAAAAGGCGGCCGTAGAAGTCGAGGTGCTGGCGACCGCTGAGGTTGGGATAGAAGTCGTACTGGTCAGGGACGAGGCCGATGTGGTAGGCGGCCTGTGTCTGGTGCTTGAGGGCGTCCATGCCCGCAATTTCGACTTGGCCCGCGTCGGGGCGCACGAAGCCGGTGACGCATTTGGTGAACGTGGTTTTGCCCGCGCCGTTGGGGCCAAGGAAGCCGAAGACCTCGCCCTTCTGCACTTCAAGGTCAAGACCTTCCAAGGCAACGATGGTGCCGTACGTCTTGCGCAACCCCTGCGTCCGCAGAACCACGCTCATCACCAACGCAGCTGGGCGGCGCTATACAGCCTTGTTCCTCCGCGGCCTCCCGCCGCTCTCTTGCTCCCTCTTATGTTGTGGCGACCCGTGGCGGATGCACGGGCATGTTGCTGGCGTTCGACAACACCGACGGGCCGGACGGCGGGTGTACGACGCACGCCGCGTTCCATGTCCTCCTGGCGTTGCCGGACCTGGCGCTGCGCGGCCTGCCTCGCCTCGTGCGCCTCAACCCCAATGTGCCGTGGAAGACGCGCGGCAACGGCGCCGTCGTCCTGCCTCTTGGGAAACCGGAGGGGCCGCAGGTGCGCGTCGGCGAGCTGTGCGGTCGCGAGGTCCTCGCCTTCCCTGAGGGACGCCCGGCCCAGCCGACACAGGAGGTGCTGGAGCGGGCTTGGAGCGCCCTGACCAAGCTGGCGCAACCCCAAGCAATGCCCGGCCTCGTCCTCTGTGCGGAGCCGCCACCCTCGACGTTGTACTGGCAGGCGGTGCGCACCTTCGTGCCTCCATCCGACTCCAAGGCCGCCGCAGACTCGCTTGACCTCCCCCACCGCGCCACCGGCGACGGGCGTGGACTCGTCGGAAGCCTGGCGGCTGCGGCGTGGCCGGGCCCCCCCAGCAGCTTCGAGGTCATTGCCTACCGTGAACCGCAACGATGGGGCCAGGCGCGCGACCTCGACCCTGCGCCGCTTCTCGGGCTCGACGCGACCGGTGCGACCTACCACACGGCCGACCCGACGACAGGGCGCCTGGCCTGCGTGCCGCGCACCCCGGACCCCGTGCTGTGCGGTCTGCGCGGCCGCGATCCAGAGCGATTGGTGGCCGCCGCGATTCCGGCCTTGCTGCGGGCTGCGCGCGAGCCAATCGACGGTTGGCTGTTGTGGGCGACGAACCACGGCAGTGGCGACCACGTGGATCCAGTCGAGGGTGTGGCCGCTGCGCCGCCCCTGGGAACCATCCAGATCGAGGCGGAAGTGACGGCGCCTGCGCAACGGCGCCAAGGTGGCCATGCTTTCGTTGCGTTGCGTGACGCGGCCGGAATGGACTTCGAGGCCGTCGCCTTCGAACCGACGCACACCTTCCGCGACGCCTTGTCCGCCTTGTTGCCTGGCGACCGCATCGTCGTCGTGGGTGCCTTCCAGGATGGGCTGGTGAAACTGGAGAAACTGCGCGTCGTCGCGCCGGCTCCGCACCGCATCCGGCAGAACCCCTCCTGCCCAAAATGCGGCCGCCGCATGCGGTCGAAAGGCCCGTCGACAGGATTCCGTTGCAGCGCCTGCAAGGAACGCCTGCCGCCGACGGCCATGGAATGGGTGGAGTCGCCGCGCGGCGTGTCAATGGATTGGCATGAGCCGCCCGTGATGGCGCGGCGGCACCTGCATCGGCCCGTGTCGTGGGGACCCTAGGCTGGCACGGCGGCGCTGAAGTCGTCGAACAAGCTCACCATGCCGTTGTCACGCAGGAAATAACCGACTGCGCCCTGGTGCGAAGCCTCGGCGGGCAGCTCGTAGTCGATGACCTTGGTCGTTCCATCATAGGCCGTCACGTGGCCTTGCACCGAAAAGACGCGCAACTTGACCCACTGGTGGTACTCCGGGTTCGTCGTCGGAGGCTCAACGCTGGCGTCGCGTTGCTTCTCGCGGTTGCCGTCAATCACCGTGAAGAGGTGCCACCCTTGCTCGCGTGGGCTGTACCGGATGATGATGAAGTTCTCCTCGTCTGTGAAATGGATGACGAGGCCCGCCCCGGCGTCGGCGCTGTCCAACTCACTCTCGTCGAGGCCGAAATCGCCTGCCAGCATGTTGAACGACACGCGAACCTCCAAGTCGGAGAAGGTGCCGTCCGGACTCACCAAGCTCTGCACGGCGCCGGTCGCCTTGCCGCAGACGACGTCGTCGTGGCCTTCCATGGAGTCCACGCTTCCCCACAGCCCACCGTGGCCGACCCAGTTGCCGTAGCCGCTTGTCGCATCGACGGTCGGGCAAGGGTCAGGTCCGGAGGTGGGGCTCGTGGACGACGACGTTCCGTCCGATCCGCTGGCGCAGCCGGATAGAAAGAAGGCCGTGCCAAGGACCAGGATTGCCGCGGCAAACCGAACCATGCCACGCGACTTGGGGGACGCTATTTGGCGTTTCCGCAGTTTTCGACCCATGGCCTTTTTCTTCACTGCCCAATCGAGACTTATGCGTGCCTTTGCGATGGCCCTTTTGGCAGTCGCTCCGACGGTCCTGCTGGCCGGATGTTCCGCGGGCGACGACATCCGCCGCATCGAGATCCACATCGGCTGGAACCCTGACGGCAAGAGCCAGTACATGGAGCCCAGCACGATTCGCGTCAAGCAGGGCGACAAGGTCCAATTCGTCGTCACCAACGACGACGACCCCAACAAGGACTACAATGGCGCCGCCAGCGGCAAGGACAACTTCCATGACGTCGCCCTCCTGGATTACGACGGCGACGGCGATGGGGTCACAGAGGACATTGAGCACGAGGTCCCAGCCGGAGCCACGGAGACGACGCACCTGAACGGGAACGACTACTTCGTCGCCTCGACCAAGGGAACGTTCCGCATCATTTGCGAGGTCCGCACCAGCCCAAGCCACGACGCGCTGGGCATGCACGGCGAGTTCATCGTCGAATAGCATGGGACCGGCCTTTGTGTGGGTCCTCGTGGCCCTCATCCACCTTGCGCTCCTCGTTTGGACCGCCCTCCCGCCGTGGACGCCCGGTTGGGGGTTGGGTGTGCCAACCTGGCACCACAACGCCTCCCTGGCCGCCGCCGTCGTCTTCTCGCTCGTTTTCCGCAAGCGCATGACCGCGGACCGGCGGTTCCTCGGCATGGGCGTCCTCGTCACCACCACCCTGGCCTTACTGAGCGCCTTCCTCATCCTGTACCTCAAGGTCGAGCTCAAGGAGACCGGACTCAAGGACTGGGCGAAGTTCTGGCACGTCGCCTGGTCGTGGTTCGCGCTAGCGTTCTTCCTTGGCCATACGTGGGCGAACCGCTACGGGCTGCTGCGCGCCACGACGCGCATCGCGGCGGGCCTGTCGGGCAAGACGGCCTTCATCCTGCCGAACCTGCTCATCCTTGCCGCCATCCCGCTCACCTGGTCCGACTGGGGCGCGCGCCACTTCACCGATCCGCGCTACATCCCGATGACGCTGTGGACGTGGATTGGCTTCCTCGTCCCCGTGTACGGCTCCTGGCTTGTCGCCGTGGTGCAGACGCGTGGCGGCCGGCGACCCGAGTGGTTCTCGCGCGCCAAGACGCAGACCTTCACGACGGCTTGGCTCCTGCCCATCACCCTCCTGGCCAACCTGTCGGGGTTCCCCATCCTGTACTTCGGCACCAAGGACACGGCGCTGAAGTACGTCGCCAAGTATTGGCACGCGTGGCCCTCCATCGCGATGGCCCTCCTGATCTTCGCGCACACGCTGCAGTTCCTGCCCGTGGTGTCGCGCTATGCCGCCAAGAACGAACCTAAAGCGCCAGCCACACGCCAATTCCAAGCGTGACCGCTCCGATTCCGAGGAACAACACTGCGGATGCCCAAGAGCGGACGCGGCGCGACACCCGGCGACCCAGCCACGCCCCGGCCAGGACGGCAAGGACCGAGGCCAACGCTTCGCCGGCGAAGGCACCCAGGCCCGTGGCAAACGCCAGTCCGCTGCTGGCTGCCAAAGCCGCCGTGGCGAGCTGGGTCTTGTCGCCCATCTCGGAGACGAGGATGAGGGCGAACGTTCCCCCGCGGCGCGAGCCGACCGGGGCCGCCTCATCGGTCGCCGGCTGCCTGGCTTCGCGCACTGTAAGCAGGCCGAAGACGAGAAACAGGAGGCCCGAGGCGACGGCAAGCAGCCATTCGGGCAGGAAGCGCGCAGCCGCCGCCCCGAGGGTCACGGCCGCCAAGACGAGGACGGCGAAGGCGGCCAACGCTTCGGCCAAGACACGGACGGGCGGCTGCCTTGCGGCCTGCGCGAGGAGGACGACCTGGCTCTTGTCGCCCATTTCGGCAAGGAACACGACGACGAGCGCCGTGAGGAACGCAAGGGCGCCGGGGTCCACCTAGAGGCCCCAGTAGCGGTCTTCCTTGCGCCGCACCCGGATGAGCTCCATCAGGACGTCCTTCTCCTCGGGGCTGATGTCGCCCTTGGCGAGGAGCCACTTGGCGTCGGTCTCCGGGATGTCCATGTGCAGGATGTCGCCCTCGGAGATTTGCCGGCCGATGGTGGGGCCGTGGATGGAGATGGCGACCTCGTCGCCGAGCTTGGCTTCCTCGACGGAGCGTTTGTCCTTCTGGATGGACTTGACGTTGCCGACGGGCTTGCCATCCTCGCGCATGAGTTTGCGGCCCGCCAGCAGACGGCCTGCTAGGACACGGACGCCGAAGACGGCGGGGTCGCGCATACGGAAGCTGTGGTCCGGCAAGAACAGGACCTTGCAGGGATGGATGTGCTCCTCGCGGTTGCGCGCCTCGAGTTTGCGCTTTGTCTCGGCGGTCCACGCATCGAGCTTGTCCAAAAGGGCGTAGATGACCGGTTCCGTGAAGACCGGCAGCTCGCGCGCTTCGGCCTCGGCGGAAACGTCGGGCAACAGCTTGACGTTGAAGCCCAAGAGAACGCGGTTCAACGGGTCCGTCATGCTGGCGGCCTCGATGACGTCGCGGCGGCTGATGTCGCCGACCTCGGCGCGCCGGATGGGCACGTGGCGTTCCTTGAGGAGGTTCGCGAGGGCTTCCAGCCCGCCGATGGTGTCGGACTTGACGGACACGCCTGTTTCGGAGATCTCGACCTGGGGCTTCGAGGCCTTCTCGACCGCGTCGTAGGCGGCGTCGTAGTTGTCCTCCGACAAGACGCGCAGAGGCGCGCCGGCCACGACGCCCTCGGCGTTGGGGACGATGAGCTTGAGGCCGGAGGCGGCGATGACCAGGTTCACAGGACGGAAGGGTTTGCGCGAGTCACGCATCTCATCGAGGGGCGCCGGTTTGAGCAACGCCTTGATGCGCGTTTCGAGCGGTGCGTTGCGCGTTCCAAGGAGGATGGTGTCGTCCTTGCGGATGGATCCGGCGTAGAGGATGACGTCGAGGACCATGCCAAGGCCTTGGTCTTGTTTGACTTCGAGGACCGTGCCTTCGCCGGGCGTCTCCTCATCGGTCTCCAAGCGGCCCTCAAGGAACTTCTGCGCCAACCCGACCAGCATGGCCAACAGGTCGGAGATGCCCTCCCCGCTGCGGGCGCACGTCGGAACGATGGCGATGTTCTTGGTGAAGTCGGAGATGCGGTCGTAGCGCTCCGCGTTGAGGCCCTGCTCATACAGCGCCGCGATGAGTTTGTAGAAGTGCTCATCGAAGGAGGACTGCGCCGTCGGTCCCTGGTCGCGCACGTTGAGGATGAACGGCTTGTCCGCCGTCTGCCAGCCGGCGCAGCGGTCCACCTTGTTGGCCGCGATGATGAACGGCGTCTTGGTGCTGCGCAGGATCTGGATGGCCTCCACGGTTTGCGGCATGAGCCCTTCCGTCATGTCGACGACGAGGACGGCGATGTCGGCGAGTTGCCCGCCGCGCTTGCGCAGGCTGGAGAAGGCGTGGTGGCCAGGCGTGTCGATGCACAACAGGCCCGGAACAGTGAACTTCTTGCCCTTCAGGATGACGCCGCAGCGCTCGTAGATGGTGGCGAGCGGGACCTCGGATGCGCCGATGTGCTGCGTGATGGCGCCGGCCTCGCGGTCGAAGACCTTGGTGCCGCGGATCTTGTCGAGGATGCTGGTCTTGCCGTGGTCGACGTGCCCCAGCACGGACACAATGGGGTGGCGGGTGTACGCCGTCGCCGACTTGGCCTCCAAAGCGCCGAGGGCCTTGTCGGCGTCGCCTTCCGTCGCCTGCTTCGCCTGCTCCTTGGCCTTCGCGATGGATTCGGCGGAGACCTCAATCGGTTTTGCTTCAGGCTCCTTGCGCGGCTCCGGCTTGGGGGGCTCGGCGGGGGTCGGATGGGTTTCGCCTTCGGACGACTCCGCCTCACCTTCGACCTGGTCGCCAAATTCGGCCTCGAGTTCGGCCGCGAGCTCGTCCGCCAGCTTCTCCTCGGCTGTGCGGTCGTCGGCCATGACCCGCGCCACAAGAGGGCGCTATATGCCGGTTTTGGCCGGGCCTAGAGGCCACCCAGGAACTGCAAGACAGTGGCGTTGTAGCTGGGGTCCATCCAGCCGTCGAGGTGGTGGTCCTTGCTCAGTCCAACGGGACACGGGGCTTCCCAGGCCACCGTCGTGCGCGGCGCCAACGAGACGAGTCGTTCGAAGTTCGGCGGAGTCACCCGGGCGTCGTCACTGCAGTGCGCCAGTAGCACAGGAATCGCCAGGTCCTGCACCGCCAGATCCGGGCGGCTTGACGAAGGCGGGGCGGGAGCCAGGTCGTCCATGCGGTCGAGCACAAGGTCGACGACGGCGCGCGGGTAGCCCTTCTTCGCGCCGTCGACGTGGGCCTGGAAGGTGAAGCTGGCGTACGCCGAATCGGAGATGACGGCCACGATGCCGGACAGCCCGCGCGCGGCGGCGTTGAGCACGGTGGCCCCGCCCATCGAGCCGCCATAGAGCACGATGCGGTCTGGGTCGACTCCGAAGTCGGCAGCGTTGTCTTGCACGAAGGCGACAGCGGCCGCGACGTCGTCGGCCTCGGTGGCGCCATAGGTCACGTAGCCGAGACCGGCGTCGGGGCTGGCGCCGTGGTTGCGCAGGTCGAAGGCGAGGAGGCTGTATCCCGCCTGATGCAGGTTCGGGGCCCACATGCGGACCATCTTGCCCATCGTGGAGCTGTGGCCATGAACCAGGATGACGGTCGTGCTGGCGTTCGCGGCAGAGGTGTTTGCCGCCCCGGGCATCCACCAACCTTTGAGCCTTAGGTCGCCCGATTGAATGGTCACGTCCTCGTAGGCGAGACCGACGTCGGCCGGCGTGCGTTCATGGACGCGGTTGAAGCCATCGTTGCTCAGGTTCTCGCGGGCAAGGCCGGTCAAATAGCCGTCCGCGAACCCGACGACCAGGAGTAGGAGGACGGTGGCCCACGCCACGACGGAGCGACCCTGCATGCGGGAGGGATTGCGGGTCGGCCCGATGAAGTCGCCGATGCTGCGGCTCGCCACTGGGTACAGTAGTTTGCGGGCTGACCGCCACGCCTACTGAAACCGATAGCCACCGAATCTGTGCAATCTTGCTGCCGGATGGCTCTGTAGAATCTGCGCTACTCGAAGAGGAACTCGTCGCCGCCGCGCTTGTACTGCGGGGCGCCCTGCGGGAACCACAGGCCGAGCTCGAAGGCGGCGGTCTCCGGGGCGTCGCTGCCGTGCGCGATGTTGCGGCCGATGTGCTGGCCGAAGTCGAAACGGATCTCGCCCGGCTTGCCCTGGACCGGGTTCGTGGCGCCGAGGAGGCTGCGCACGACGGCGATGGCGGACTCGCCCTCGACCCACATCGGGACGACGGGGCCGCTGGTCATGTAGGCGATGAGGCCGGGGTAGAAACCGCGGGCCTTGTGGACCTCGTAGTGCTTCTCCAGCACCTTGCGGTCCGGGACCTCGAGGCGCATGGCGCGGATCTTCAGGCCCTTGACCTCGAAGCGGGACACGATGGCACCGACGAGGCCACGCTGGACCGCGTCCGGCTTGATCATGACGAAGGTCGATTCGATAGCCATCGAGCGGCCGACAGAAGGGGGGTATTTAGCGAAAATGGGCACCACGTGATCTTGCCAACGCGCCCAGGACAGCCTCAAGAAGCCTGGATTTCTGGGCGCTCCAATGCGCCGCATCGCTCTACCGTCCCTTCTCATGTTGGCTCTGCTTGCGGCCTTCCCTGCCGGCGCGCACGGCACCTTCGAGGCCTCCGAGCTTGAATTGCACATTCTCGACGATGAGGGCAGCGACGCCATCGAGCCGTACGGCGGATTCGACATCCAGGATCTCTTCGTCGGCTTCGCGCACGACCCCGACGTTGGTGCCGGAGCCGCCGGAGACGGCGTGTACATTCGGCTCGAACTCTACGGGCTGATGGCCAACAGTGCTCCGGTTCCCGGCCAAGAATGGACCGTGACCGTCACAATGCAGACGCCGGACGGGCCGTTGAGCCGGACCCTGTCCACCGTGGACGGAACGACGTTTACCAGCGATTTTGATTCCCTGCTGTACGAGATTGATGACGCCGAACGGACGACGCACGTGCAGCGCGCGTTCATCGCTTACGCGACGTCTGGACTCAACCCGGGCGATTTGGTAGGGCCGTTCCTTGTTGAAAGTCGCGTCAATGGCGACCTGCGCGACCTCGCGCCCGGCGGGATTCCCCTGCCTGGAACGAATGGGGCCGCCATGTACCCCGACCCAACCCAAATTGATGGCGAGGGGGCCCTTGTCGACACCGTCACGCTCGTCGGGCCGGAGCTCTACGTCAAGGTCGCCGCCGTTGCGAGTCCCGGCGGATTCGACGTCATTGTGACGTCTGCCCTTGGCCAGGGGGCGCAACATGTCTTCGTGCAACCGGTGGAAACGACGGGGTGGACCTACGAACTCAAGGGCACCACGACGGCGCCGCTGGAAGCGAACGGGACCCTGAACTTCACCGTCTTCGCGCAGTCAACGAACGCCACGGGCCCGCTGCGACTCGAGGTCCAGACCGACGTCGGGGGTCGCGCGGATTTGTGGATCGCACCAGATGGTACGCTCTACGGACCGGGGAACCTGACCGTCGCCGCAGGCGCCGAAGCGCCCCGTGAATCTCCGGCCTTCGGCTGGGCGACGCCCTTGCTGCTCGTCGCCGTCGCGTTGCTGCGGCGCCGCGCCGTCTAGGCCGACGCTACGCGTTACTGTCGATGCCGTCTTCGCTCGGCGGGTCGGCAAGGCCGTCGAAGCGTAGCTGGAGGCACTCTTGAGGGGTCGGCGGGAAAGGTGCTTCAGCCGAAACGCCAGCGGATACTGCGGGGGCCATAGCAGCCAGTGTCAGATCAAAATCGCAAGCCGTTGCAGGGGTAGCCAAGACGTCGCGCGCTAAGTCCGGGCTGGTCCAGTCATTGGCCTAGGCTCGGCTATCGATTCCGTTGGGCCCGACGAGGTCTTGGGTGTAGTGGAGGGCCACGATGCCCTGCACCTCATCGGAGGCGTACAGGATGCCGTCCTCCAGAATGACGTCCCAGACGTTGTCGTCCGGCTCGTCGCGGTACGCAAGGAGCCCCGGACCTTCCTGGAGCTCGGGCGTCGAGACGTCGAGGACGAAGAGGCCCATCGTGTAGTGGGCGAGGTAGATTCGGCCGGATTCAAGCTGGAGGTTGTGCGTGCTTGACGAGGCCCCCTCGATGTAGTCGCGGTCTGACGGCAAGCCGTCCGGGTTCTCCCAAGTCCCCAGGAGAAGGAGGTTGGCTGGATCCGTGGTGTCCCACACGTAGACAATCGAGCGGTCGGTGTTGGTCGCATAGGCGACCCCGCCGACAATGGCGAAGCCCACTTCGACGGCCCCGACGGTGATGGTCCGGTCGCCGATGCGGTCCGTCGCCACGGTGTGCAGGTTCCCTTCGTGTCCCTCCGGGAAGTCGTTCCAACCTGCGAGTTCGACCGGGTTTGACGGCTCGGTGATGTCGACGATGCGCAGACCGGCGTCCCAGTTGGCGACGGACATCAGGGTCTTGCCGGTCGCCGGATCGTCCATCACGACCATGTCGTGCGCGTAGCCCTGGTAGTAGGCGTCGAAAACGGCCGGGTCGCGGTTGTACGCCGACACGAGGTCCGCCTGGTAGCGGGCCAATTCTGTGAGGGTGCCTGAGGCACGGTCGAAGCGATTGATGCTGATGTCGGCATTGGCTCCAAAGACCAATTCATCGCCATCGGCGGTTTGGTGGTAGTACACCATGTGGGGGCCGCGGCGCGGGCCGACGGGCAGGTACGACTTGAGTTCGGGGCTCGTCTTGTCCGAAACGTCCACGACATAGAAGCCTCCGGCGCGGGCAACGCCACCCAAAGGCGTCATGGATGCTTCTTCATCGTTGCCAATGAAGAGCCATTGGCCGTCGTCGGAGACCTTGACGTCTTGGATGTCGACGAGGCCTGTGAAGCGGCCCACTTCCACAATGTTGAGTGGATCGGCGACATCGAGAATCTGCACGTCGGCGTCGTCGTCCACGAAGAGATAGTGGCTCCAAGCGTCGATTTCCTGGGTGCCTCCCGCCCAATCGCCAAGCCGTTCGATGTTTGCCGACGCCTCGCCGGCATTGTAGGCTGCCAGGGCGTCAACCAAGGGGGCCACAGGTTCGGCCCCATCGTCGGCGGGGGCGTCGTCGGAACAGCCGGCCAGGGCCGTAAGGGCAAGAAGGGCAAGCACGAACGGGGCGCGCACAAGACGTCCAGGGTGGACGCCCCCTCAAAAGCACTGTGTCCGGAGGGTCAACCCCAGGGGAGGAAAGGCAGAACCGCCAGGTGGAAGACGCCGTACCCCGCCACACCAAGGACAACGTCCATTGCAATGTTGTTCCAGGACTCGTACTCGAACAACCCGCCGTCTTTCGTTTGGATGCGGCGCAGTCCCCCCTCCATCCCTTCATAGCCGACGATGAGCAGAATCGCCCAAATCCACCCGATGGGCAAGAGTCCCAGCAGCAGACCGCTGGCAAAATGCACGAAGGACCACCCGTCGATGGTGGCGTCCCCGTTGCGTCCGGTCATGGTGGGGTTGCTATCTCGGCCGCGGACTTGAAGACGCCTCAGGGCAAGACGCGGAACGGGCCAACAATCCCTTGCGGTTCCTCGGGCGCCGAATCGACGCGTTCGACGGCGGCATTGGCGGGCCCCCGGCGGCACCAAGACACCAGGGCCTCCACTTCCATGAGCGGGCCCTCGAACACCGCCTCCACACGGCCGTCGGGGAGATTGCGCACCCAGCCTGCGACGCCGAGCCGGTCCGCTTCCTGGCGCGTTGACTCGCGGAACCACACGCCCTGCACCCTGCCGGACACCAGGACCCGCAAGCGGTTCATGCCCGGCAAGCCGCCCGGCCGGGCAAAGGACTTGCGCCATCAACGTGGATTGGGCATTGGCTGGGGCCGTTCGGGGCTTTTTCCGTTTGGCCCCTGCAAGGACCGGGGCCGAGCCTCGGCGTTCCATCCCGCTGAACCTGTACAGGTTCTAGTCAACCACGAACGTCCCGGAAACCTTCTTCCCAAGCGCCCCGGATGGCCGTTCGCTTCCGGATGGCGGTTCCTCTTCAGCAGACAGCCCGCCTGTCGGCGCCTCCCTCGCCCCGCGCCGCTGACGTCTTGACGCCGGAAGTCCTAGGCCTCCTTGGCGACCTGCACGCGCTCTTCGAGCCACAGCGCCGCGAGCGCCTGGCCGCGCGCGGCAAAGCGCAGGAAGGCTTCGACCGCGGCGACGTGCCAGACTTCTTGCCGCAGACCAGGGCGATGCGGGAGATGACGTGGACCGTGCGCCCGGCCCCGGCGGACCTGCAGCAACGCTGGGTCGAAATCACTGGACCGGTCGAGCGCAAGATGATGGTCAACGCCTTCAATTCAGGCGCCGACTGCTTCATGGCCGACTTCGAGGACGCCAACAGCCCCACCTGGGCCAACTGCGTCGAAGGCCAGGTCAACCTCCTGGATTTCGTACGCGGCAGATTGGAGCTCACGACGCCCGAGGGCAAACACTACACCGTCGCCGCCAACCCTGCAACTCTGATCGTTCGACCGCGCGGCTGGCATCTTGAGGAACGACACGTCACCATTGCCGGGGCCCCCATCTCTGCCAGCCTGTTCGACGCCGCCGTCTTCATCGCCACCAACGGCAAGGCCCTGCTGGCCCAGGGCAGCGGACCTTACCTGTACCTGCCCAAGATGGAGCACCACTTGGAGGCGCGGTTGTGGAACGACGCGCTGCTCTATCTGGAGGGCCGCCTCGGGCTTCCCTTCAACACGGTGCGCGTCACCGTCCTCATCGAGACGCTGCCCGCAGCATTCCAGATGGAGGAAATCCTCTACGAGCTGCGCGACCGCATCGTCGGCCTGAACGCCGGCCGCTGGGACTACCTCTTCTCCAGCATCAAGACGTTGCGCAACCACCCGGACAAGGTGTTGCCCGACCGCGCGGCCGTCACGATGGCAGTGCCGTTCATGCGCGCCTACGCCAAGCTGCTGGTCGCCACCTGCCACAAGCGCGGTGCCCACGCCATGGGCGGCATGGCCGCGTTCATCCCGAACCGCAAAGACGCGGCCGTCACCGAGCGGGCGCTGCGGAAGGTGCGCGAGGACAAGGAACGCGAATCCGGCGACGGCTTCGACGGAACCTGGGTCGCCCATCCCGACCTGGTGCCCGTGGCGCGCACCATCTTCGAGCGCAACCTCAAGGGCGAGGCGAACCAGCTCGGCCGCAAGACAACCTTGGTGCGCGATCCAGCCGCCCTTCTCGACTTCAAGGTGCCCGGGGCCGCCGTGACCGAAGACGGGGTCCGCCACAACATCCGAGCGGCGTTGCTCTACATCGAGGCGTGGCTGCGCGGCGTCGGCGCCGTCGCCATCGACAACCTCATGGAGGACGCCGCCACGGCCGAGATCTCGCGGGCGCAGTTGTGGCAATGGGTCCGTCACCGCGTTGCCCTCGCGGACGGCCGGACCGTTGACCACGCGTTCGTCGAACGCCTGTTGGCCGAAGAGCGCACCCGGATTGAAGCGCAGGGCCTCCCCAAGGACAACCGCCTGCCCGAAGCGGCAGCGCTCTTGGCCACCGTCGCCTTGTCCGCCGAGTTCCCGCTCTTCCTCACGATTCCGGCCTATGGGAACCTGGAGCCGCCGTCCTCTTCCACAACGTCCGCAGGAGAACCCGAATGACCGACATCACGCCCGAGATGCGCAGGCAAGCCGACATCATCCGCAAGGACTGGGACACGAACAAGCGCTGGACCGGCGTCAAACGCGACTACCGCGCCCAGGACGTCGTGCGCCTGCGCGGAAGCCTGCAATTCGACTACCCGGTCGCCCGCCATGGCGCCAACCGTTTGTGGAATCTCGTCACGCAGGAGCCCTACGTTCAGGCCCTCGGCGCCCTGACCGGCAACCAGGCGATGCAGATGTGCCGCGCCGGCCTCAAGGCCATCTACCTGTCGGGCTGGCAGGTCGCGGCGGACAACAACCTGTCCGAGCAGATGTACCCGGACCAGAGCCTGTACCCGGCCAACTCGGTGCCCTCCGTCGTGCGCCGCATTAACAACACGCTACGCCGCGCCGACCAGATCGAGTGGTCGGAGGGCAAGGTCACGCGTGACTGGTTCATCCCCATCCTCGCCGACGCAGAGGCTGGTTTCGGCGGCCCCCTCAACGCCTTCGAACTCATGAAGGGCATGATCGAGGCGGGCGCCGCTGGCGTCCACTGGGAAGACCAACTGGCCTCGGAGAAGAAGTGCGGCCACCTCGGCGGCAAAGTCCTCATCCCGACGAACCACCATGTGCGCACCCTGAAGGCGGCGCGCCTGGCCGCGGACGTCATGGGCGTTCCGACCCTCATCGTCGCCCGCACCGACGCCCGCGCGGCCACGCTTCTCACCTCCGACGTGGACGAGAACGACCATGCGCACATCACCGGCGAGCGGACGCCCGAAGGTTACCTGCGCATCAAGCCCGGCATCGAGCACGCCATCGCGCGCAGCAACGTCTACGCCCCGTACTCTGACCTGCTGTGGTGCGAGACCTCCACACCGGACATGGACGAGGCGCGCCATTTCGCCGAGGCCGTGCACGCCAAGCACCCCGGCAAGATGTTGGCCTACAACTGCAGCCCGTCGTTCAACTGGAAGAAGCACCTCACCGACGCGCAGATCGCCCGCTTCCAACGCGACCTCGGCGAGATGGGCTACAAGTTCCAGTTTGTCACGCTGGCTGGCTTCCACGCCCTCAACGAATCGATGTTCGAGTTGGCCAAGGGATATTCGGAGCGCGGCATGAGCGCCTACGTCGAGTTGCAGCAGCGCGAGTTTGGCATGGAAAAGGACGGCTACACGGCCACCAAACACCAGCGCGAGGTCGGCACCGGCTACTTCGACGAGGTGTACACGGTCATCTCGGGTGGCACGCACTCCACGTCGGCGATGAAGGACTCGACGGAGCACGAGCAGTTCCACGGCGACGCTAAACCCACGAAGGCGACGGTCCCCACCAAGGGCAAGGCCAACGGGGTCGCCAAGAAGACGAAGTAGCCTCCGCCGGACATTTTCCTCTCTTCCATTTTCCCCCCGCAGGCAAGCTCAAGCAGGGTCCCCACCCATCCATGGCCGTGGCGGACGCCATCGCGACGCGCGGGCTCACCAAGGACTACGGCGAAGGCCGCGGCATCCTCGACCTCGACCTGCGCGTCCCCGAAGGGATGGTCTTCGGGTTCCTTGGCCCCAACGGCGCCGGCAAGACGACGACGCTGCGACTGCTCATGGGCTTCCTCAAGCCCGACCGGGGCGAAGGGGAGGTCCTCGGCTCGCCCCTCGACATCGACCGCCGGGTTCTGCACCGGGACATCGGCTACGTGCCTGGCGAACTGGCGTTCCCCTCCAGTGAACGCGTCCAAACCTACCTGGACCGCTGCGCCCGGTTGCAGGGACTTGAGACCGCCGATCGGCAAACCTGGCTCATCGACTACCTGGCCGTCCCCGCGCACATGCGCATCCGGGAGCTCTCCAAGGGCAACCGGCAAAAGGTGGCCCTCGTCCAGGCGTTGCAGCACAGCCCGCGCCTGCTCATCCTCGACGAGCCGACCGACGGCCTCGACCCCATCCTGCGCCGCCGCGTCGGCGACCTGCTGCGCCAGCACGCCGCAGCGGGTGGCACGGTGTTCCTCTCAAGCCATGTGGTGCACGAGATCGAGACCGTTTGCGACCAGGTCGCCATCGTCGTGGCCGGACGGCTGCGCAGCCAAGCCGCGGTGCGCGACCTCATCGAGGCGTTGCCCCTTCGGTTCCACATTCGCGTGCCTGACGGCGCGAAGCGTCGCGTCCGCGCTGCACTGGACAGGCACCCTGGGACAAAGCTGCAGGACGAGGGCGACCGCATCCGCATCGAGATCGCAGGAGATCCCCTCTCGCTGCTGTCGGACCTGGCGTTGGCCGGCGCACGCGATGCGGCCTTCGAGGACAAGGACCTCGAGGAAACGTTCCTCGGCCTCTACGCCGAGCAGCGCGAGGAGGACGCCGGATGATGTACCGCATCCAGCTGGCGCGCGAACGTTGGCTCATGCTCGGGTGGGCCGTCGGCCTCCTGGTCTACTTCTTCGTCATCGGCATCTCGTATGCCACGGTGCAGGCCCATGCGGCCGGCCTCGATCGCCTCTGGCAAGAACTTCCGGAACCCTTGCGCAACGCGTTCGGGGACGCTCCCAGCATCACCACCCCCGGCGGCTACTTCGAGGCGCGCGGGACCAGCCTGCTTCCCCTTGTCCTGGGTGGCGCCTTGGCCATGCACGCCACGCGCCGGCTTTCCGGAGCCGAGCAATCGGGCGAGCTGGACCTTGTCCTCAGCCTGCCCATCCGTCGCTCGACGTACTTCTGGAGCCATTGGGCCGTCGGCGCGACGCACGCAGCCGTTTGGCTGACGGCGACCGCCCTCGGATCCGTCGTCGGCATGGCGGCCGCCGGCACGCCCCCGTCCGCCTTGCCCCGCCTCGTGTTCATGGTCGTCGAGACGTTGCCGTTCATTCTCGCCGTCCACGCTGGCGCCATGCTTGCAGGGGCGGCCCTCCACCGCCGGCCTCCGGGCACCGCAATCCTTTCGGCGGCGCTGGCGGCGTCGTTCCTCCTGCAGATTGTCGGCAGCCTTGACGAATCCGTCGAGTGGGTCCTGTGGTTCAGCCCGTACGCCATGTGGACGCGTGGCGATGCCTTCAACTTCAGTCCGGACCCGTGGTATCTGGTCGTGTGCTGGGCGATTGTCGCTGGCTGCCTGCCATCTGCCTCGCGCATCTGGCAGCGCAAGGACTTCAAAGGTTAGCGCCGCAAACCCGAGGGGGCGGTCAACGCTTGCGGCGCTTGACGGCTTCCAGCAATAGGCGGTCCAAGGCACCGCGCTTCAGGTCGGCATCGGATTCGATGCGGACGTGGCGGTTGCCCTTGCCCTTGCCCTCGAGGAGCCCTGTCATGTCCTTGAGCAAGGCGCCGTCGGCGACGCCAAGGGTGACCAAGGTCGGCTGCGGCGTCACCGTGAACATGAGCGCCTTGTAGCCCGAGCCAAACGAGAACGTGATGTCATTGCCCTGCTGCCCCTCGAAGGCGCCCTTAGGCATGATGGCGCGGACCTTGGCCACCGTGGCGCGGGCGAGGGCCCCAACCGGTTCAGGGACCGTGGCGAGGAAGGCGTCGACGGCCTGCGGCCCGGTCAGGGTCGTCGTCATCAGTTGGCCCTCCGGTGGACCATGCCGACGTGGGCCTGGTCCGTCGGGTACAAGACGAGTTCCTGGACGTTGACGTGCGGCGGCCGGTCGCAGCACCACAAGATGGTGTCCGCGACGTCCTCGGCGCGCAACGCACGCGTGCCGGCGTAGACCTTCTTGGCGCGGGTCTCGTCGCCGCGGTAACGCACCACGCTGAACTCGGTCTCGACCAGGCCGGGCTCGATGTTGGTGACGCGGATGCCGGAGCCCTGCAAATCCATGCGCAGGCCTTCCGTGATGGACTTCACCGCGGCCTTGCTGGCGCAGTAAACGCCGCCACCCGGGTAGGTCCAGCGGCCCGCCACGGAGCCAAGGTTGACGATGTGCCCCGCGCCCTTGCGCACCATGTTGGGCACCACTTGGCGCGTCATGGTAAGGAGCCCCAGGACGTTCGTGGCCACCATCTCCTCCCAATCCGCAGGGTCCGCGTCCTGCATGGGCTCGGTCCCGCGCGCCAGGCCGGCATTGTTGACGAGGATGTCGACGTCGAAGAGGTGCGGGTTGTCGCGTGCCAGCTCCTCGATGTGCTGCCGGTCGGTGACGTCGAAGACCATGGCCGCAACGTCGACGTCGTACACGTCGGACCAGTTGCGGGCCATGTCGCGCAGGCGCTCCTCGCGGCGGCCGGTGACGATGACCTCCTTCGCGCCGGCCTTGCAGAAGGCCTCGGCGGTGGCGGCCCCGATGCCGGCGGTGGCCCCGGTGATGAGCACGCGCGACGATTCGAAGGGCACAGCGGCGGCAAGGCGCGGCGACGGAAAACCCTGGCCCCTGGTTACCTGAAGACGCGACCCTTAGGAGCCGGCACGGGCAATCTGCTTGGACGAGACCCGCATGACGCCCTTCTCGGGCGCCGATTGTGCGGCGCGCACCATCGCGCGGGCCACGGCCGAGGCGGCCACCGGCCGCAGGCCAGCCGGCAGGATGGGGCGTAGGAGGCGCGCGACGGCCAAGGCGCCTCCTTCCCCGGCGCGTGACTGGGTACGCTGACCGTCCAAGAGGCTTGGCCGGTACAGCGCCAGGGTCGGGAAGCCCAAGGCTTCCAGGTCGCATTCCGTCTCTCCCTTGACCCGACTGTAGAAGATGCGCGACCGGGGGTCGGCTCCGGCAGCGCTCACGACGTGCAACTGGGGCACGCCAGCCTCGCGGCAGGCTGCGGCAAACGCCAGGACGAGGTCGTGGTCGACGCGGCGGAACTCGGCCTGGCTGCCCGCCACCTTGATGGTCGTGCCCAGACAACAGAACGCGGCGTCCGTCCCCGGAGGGATGTCCTTGGCCGTCAGCGCCGCGAGATCCACTCGTTGCCAACGGATGCCGGGGCGTGGAGCGCCCTCGTTCCGAGCGACGGCGAGGGTTGGCACGCGCCATGCCGCCAATTCGTCGAGGACGTGGCCGCCGACGAGCCCGGTGCCGCCTGCGACGACGGCTTGCCTCATGGGGCGCTCAGGCCCCTGCCGTTGTCATCCGGAGCGCCATCGGTCGGGGCGGTCTGCGAAAGGACGCAGGAGAACAGGGCGCCCTGCCCGGGGCCGGACGAACGGGCTTCGAGGCGGCCGCCATGCCGCTCCGCGATGCCGCGGCTGATGAAGAGGCCCAACCCCGTCCCCGGTGCCGAAACCTGGTTGATGTGAGCTTGGCCGAACGGCATGAACATCCGGTCAAGTTGCTCGGCCGTGAAGCCGAGCCCGTTGTCTTGCACCTCGATGGCGACGTCAGTTTCTGTGCCGCTGTACCGCACCGTTACGCGACCTTCCCGGGGCGTGTACTTGATGGCGTTGGAGACCAAGTTGTAGATGATCTGGCTGGCACGCTTGGGGTCGATGGCGACCACGAGGCTCTCCGGTCCCTCGATTTCAATCTGCATGGCCTTGGCCTCCGCCGGCGGGCGGTAGGTCTCCACGGCCTCACGGACGACCGCCGCCAAGTCGGCAGGCTGGCGCTGGATGGCCAGGCGGCCGCTTTGCAGGCGGGCGACGTCCAGCATGTCCTGCACCAGCAGTGCCATGCGTTCGACGTTGCGGTGGATGATGCCCAAGGCGCGCTTGCGGGCTTCGAGGTTTCCGACCTCGTCGGCCTTCTCCAGGATGTGGAGCTGGAGCTGCAGAGGCGTCAGGGGCGTGTTGAGTTCATGGGCGGCTGCGTTGAGGAAATCGGTCTTGAAGCGGTCCAAGTCGCGCAGGCGCACGACTTCGCGGGCCTGCTGCTCCCGCCGTTCGGCTTCAACCTCGTGCGCCAGCTCATCCCGGGAGGCGAAGGCCCGCGTCGATTCCTGGGCCATCATGACGCCAAGGGCGCCGGCGAGGGCGATGTAGACGCAGCGGACAAGGACGTCCCCGGCGTTCGGCATCAGGTGTCCCATCCCCGCCAGGAGCCCCACGTAGGATCCGATGTAGAGCGCCGTGGCCCACATGGTGGCGCGATACTCATAGCGGAATGAGACGGCCAGGAGGGAGAGGAACCACAGGAGATGGAACGGCGAGTCGTAGCCGCCCGTGGCGAAGATCCAGACGGTGATGAGCACGGCGTCGGTGACCGCGGTGAACATGGCGGCACGCAAGATGGGATACCGCAGGTACGGCCGCGCCAGGACCACATAGAAGGCGTAGGACACGGCGACGATGGAGACCACCGTGGCAAGCCAAGCGATGCCCTGGTCCCGCAGGAGGGGCCAATACACCGCGACGTTGAACAGGATGACGGCCAGCCGAACGTAGGCGATGTCGCGTTCTGCGGACATCGTCTTGTCCGGGGGAAGACCTGCGGCCGAAGATTCCACCTTCGAAGATTCGGGCGGGATAGGATGAGCTTTGCGCCGCACCCGTGCGCCAACTTGTGGATATCCGGTGTTGCCCCATCGACCCAAGCCCTGATGAGGCGAGGGCCCGTCGTTTGCGACAGGGCACTGCGATGGGCGTCAACCTGAGGGACCTCTTCCCGCAGCACCCCGTGCCCTCCGGTTGGTTCGACGGCAAACGCATCGCCGTGGACGGCCACAACGTGGCGTTCCGGTATCTCACGAGCTTCCGCGGCCGCGACGGCGACATCCTGCGTGGGCCGGAGCCGGAGCGTCGCCCGATTGGCCATCTCATCGGCTACGTCAACCTAGTGCGCCACTTGCGCGAGCGCGGCGCGGAGCCCATCGTCGTCTGGGACGGCGTTGTGCACGACCGCAAGCGCGCCACCGTGGACGAGCGCAACGTCGGCCGTCGCAAGGCCAGTGACATCCGGCATACTCTGGAAGCCGAGCTCGAGCGTGGCAACCGCCTCGGCCCCAAGGAGTACGGCCGCGTCCTGCGATCGGAACTGGAGGCGGATATCGGAATCCTCGAGTCCCTGCTGCCGTCCGACGCCAGCGTCCAACCGGAACTCGAGACGAAGCGCCGGGAGTTGGCGCGTGCCGCATTCCTGCCCGATGACCAGTACGGGGCCCTATGCATCGTCCGGCTTGAGGACGACGTCGTGCAGGCGCGCCGCAAGGTGACACAGCTCGACGAGCGCATGATCAGCGATGCCACGAGCCTCCTGCAGGCCCTGGGCGTCGCGGTGGCGCGTGCCCCCCATGACGGCGAACGCTATGCCGCATCGCTTTGCCTGGCCGGGCATGCGGATGCCGTGGCCACCGAGGACTTCGATGCGCTGGTGGCCGGGGCGCCCCTCGTTCTTCGCAAGGCCGGGAGTCTGGACTGCCGCCTGCACCGCCTGTCCGACCTGGACGGCCAGCAGTTGACGCAGGTGCAGTTGCGCCACATCGCCATCCTTAGCGGAACCGACTTCCATCCAGGCGTCAAGGGCTTCGGCGCGAAGACGGCGGCCAAGATGCTGAAGGAGACCCCCGATTTGCGCGGGCTCATCACGGAGGCGGAACGCGGCGAGGGCACGACGCGGTACCACAAGTTGCTGCGCGAGTCCAACCTGACTCTCACAGAGTTCGATGCCGTCGACGCGTTCTTGGCCGATTTGCCCCCCGCGGTGGCCCCCGATCGCCGACGCCCCGACCCTGCAGCGGCCGTGACCCTGGCCGCCGAGATGGGCGTGCAGCGCGACCGCGTTCTGGCCTGTTTTTGCTAGGCCCAGCCGGGCGTAGGCATTTCATCAAAACAACCCAATAATGAACCCCTCGATTTCCGATGGAAACTGGCAAGCGACTCCTGAGCGGCTTGCAGGAATCCGTGCAAAAGAACTCACGGTTGCCGCGTCATCCTTCGGTCTGGATGGCCACCAGGGCGCGCTGGCGCCAGCGCTCGATGTCCTCGTTGATCTTGAGGAGAAACCCGGCGTCATCGGACCGCCCCGCGTGGTCGAGGGCGGTCTGCCAGCTGTTCTCCCCCTCGCAGAAGTTGTGGTACCGCGCCTCGTAGACCGAATCCTCTAGGGCAAGCTGGTAGCTCTGCTGGGCCCGGGTGCTCCAGTCCAGGGCATCTTCCCGTTCATCGGACCCCCCCACAAGGCCAGGCAAAGCGACCGAGGTGCGCTGCAGGTTCGCCTGGCCAGGCATCCCGCGACCAGCCGGGGAACCCAGTATAAGCCCGTCCTCGTGTTTGTGTGGAGGTTGCAGATTTACGGACCTTGCCGCGCCGACTCTGGGGAGGGCCCCTTGCTTTGTACAGAATAGGCCGCCCAAGGGCCGCACGATTTATCCAGACCAGCGATGTCCACAAAGCAACGTGGCAATGCGCATCCCGCCTCCGGTTGGTTCCGGAAACGGCCGCCCCGCATCGGTCCCCCAGGACATTCACATCGTGCCCCTGGCCCGCGAGTACGATCGCGCCGTACTTCCCTTCCTCGCGCACGGCGGCAAGCCAGCGGTGCTGCACGCCCACCGCATCATCCTCCTCGTTCCTGATTCGGACGAGGCGCGCCTCATCGGAGGCAAGGCGGAAAAGGCCCTGCGCAACGTGGCGACCGTCGAACGCTACATCCTCGCCGCCGACCGGGCCCGCCCGACCGCCGGCTTCCAGGGAATCTTGCAACAGGTCGCATGGATCTGCCGGAACGAGCTGGAATCCGGCAACCGGGTCCACATCAACCTCAGCTCCGGCTCCAAGCTCGTCGCCTTCGCCGCCGGCCTTGCCGGGATGGCGCACCTGAAGCCCGGCATGGGCGCCCTCTACTATGTGCAGGCAGGAGGGTTTGCCGGCTCTTTGGCTGAATCGGACGAACGCGAGGGGGCCGGGCTCTCAACCGTCGAGGAACTGGAGCTCATGCCCATGATGTTGCCCGACCCGCTGCAGTTGCGCGTCCTCAACTACCTGCAATACCAGCCGGGGGGTTGGGCCGAGTACCGCGACCTCATCGGCTTCCTGGGCGAAGTCCCCGATTCGGGCTACGCCAGCGCGGCCGTGACGACGCCGCAGCGCGTGCGAAACTGGAACAACGCCGTGACGACCCGCATGGTGCGGACAATCTTGACGCCGCTGGCGCAGCAGGGGTTGGTCGAAATTGCGGTACGGGGCCGGCAGAAGGCTGCGCACCTGACCAGGCGCGGCTTGCTGTACGGGTCGATTACGGGCCTGGAGCGCCGGCACTTGCGGTCGGCTATTCGAGTAAAAGAATCCGCGCCATCAAGTGCGAATCTGACGCACGACCAAACCGACTGGCGAGTCCCGCCGGGCACGGCCGGTTGGACGGATTCGTTGAATCATTCCGCGTGAATGTGGACGACGCCGATGAAGACCCCGCCATCCATTGACCAGGAGACCTCGTGGGGGCCTGCATCGAGCTCCCCGCATTCGGTTGGTTGACTCCGGAATGTGCCGCTGACATAGGTTCTGACCGGCCCGACCAGGACTGCCGAACCGGCGTACTGGTCAAGGCCGGCAGCGCAATCGCCCGGACCGCGTAACAGCAGCCCGCTGAACGCGCCAGTCTCCATTTCAACGAGAAGCGACAAGGACCTAGTGGGCGCCTCCAATGTGAACCTGGCCGTCCCCGTGCGTTCACCTTGAGATTGCAACTGGACATCAAAGTCCCGCCCGGTTTCTTCGCCGATTGTCGGAGCTTCTGTATGATTCAAATCGGTTGGCACAGGTATAGGTGACGGCCCGGAACACCCTGCTAACGCAAAGACAGCGATGGCAATCAAAACGCGCATACTACACCTCGAACGGTCCGATTGGCATGAATAAGGCCTGGTTCAAAGATTGGCCTTGCGGATCCGCGGGTTCGCTACGGTCAACGACCCACTTGCAATTTTGCGGAATGCAGACCCCAACGCCCCCCCTGTCGCAATAGAACCCGACCACGATGACAATCCCGGCATTTGCGCAGGAGTCGCAGTCCCAGATTCCAACCACCAAGCCAATGGAATGGTTCACGCACTGCCCCTCGCAACCGTCCATGACGACGACTGTTGGTTTTGACCAGTCGCAAGACTGTGGGCCAGTTGCCTGGAAGGCCAGCACGAAACAACTCCGGCAACTCCCCGGGTAGCAGAAGGCCTCCACGCAGACCACGACGCCTGTTTGGTCGCAGCTGTGCCCGATGGAGACGGATACCCCATAGTTTTCGCAGTACCCCTCGCAACGGCTTCCCGAAATCACGACATTCACTTCAAGGCCGTAGTTCTTGCAATTCCCGCCGCAAGCCTCGGCAATAGCGACTATGTTCACTTGAATGCCGTAGTTCCTGCAGGGCGGATCTGGCAGCGTAACAAGCCTGGCCGAGCTGGTTTGCGTGTTTGCTTCGGTGCCGTTGCCGCAACAGTCTGGTTGGACCGGGCAGTAGGTTGTGGGGGCGATGGCATAGAGCGGACCGCGGACCCAATAACAAGTGAAGTAGACGGCCCAGCATTGTGGTTCGGTCACCATTCCACAGGCAGGAGGCTGGCAGTCCGGCGCACGGCAGTCGGGCAGCATCTCGCCTTGTACGGGCGGTGGCTGCGAGACCAAGGTCATGAAGAGGACAGCAAAAGTAAGTTGGAATTTCATGGACGCGTCTCCGGGGGGGGGGGAAGAAAAAGGTGGAAAATAATCGGCTAAATGGTCAGGTCGGGAGTTCCACGAACTCTGTCGAGGACTCCTCGTTCCCTTGTTCGTAGTGGCAATTCGTTCCGGCGGTGCCGCTTGCGGCGGCGGCCGAACTGGGATCCGAATCAGGTCCGACGCCGACGGCTCCCGAGCCAGCGCCGGCGCCAGCCCCGGTCTTCTGATTGCAGAACTGGACGTTTTCGTAGTTGTCGCCGTCGCATTTGGCGATGATGTAGGTGTTGACCTGCACACCGTAGTTTTCGTTGCTGCAGTTGCCGGGCCCGCTGTTTGCACTGGTGTTGACTGTTAGGGTCAGAAGTGCCAATCCCAGGATGCCCAACACCAGATAGTTTGTTTTCGTTCTCATAGGGTTCACTTGCCTCGCTCTTGCGAGACGAAACCCACAAAGGAACAGCAGAGTTCAGCCCGATAGGATAGGCCTTGGCTTGCGCCGTTTCATCGAGGCTAGGAACGACTTGGACAGCGCACGAAACGGAATGCTCGGCTAGGCGTCGAAGGACGGATTCGAGGTCAGAATCGAACCGGTTGCCTCGCAACCGCGGAGGCCTAGCAGTGCTGCTTGGACGCCCTCAAGCTCAACGATTTCGTTTGGTGGGGCCGTTGGGTGGTTTGGTCAGCTGCAGCCCATCGAATTCCCGCAGTTGAGGCACTTGTAGCAGGCGCCGTTGCGCACCGTCGTGTGCCCGCACTGGTCGCAGTCCGGGGCGTCGCCGCCGAGGCCAGCCAGGAAGTCGTTGGGGTCCGAGGACGAGGTCTTGCCCAGCTTGCTGTCCAATGTGGGCAGGGCTTGGGCCGGGGCCACCGACTCGAACTCCATGAGCGTCGACTCGTTCTTCGGGCGCTGCTTGGCGATGCGCAGGGTCTCGAGGTACTCCTTGCGGGTCAGCACGTAGTCCGGCGCCGTCGGGTCCGGCTTCACGGACAGGAAGTCCGTCTCGCCGAAGTACTCGTAGCGAAGCAGCTTGCCGATGAGGTCCTGGATGCCGAGGGCCGATTTGATGTATTTGTGGTCGGTCTGGCCGGCGAGCGGGCCGTTCTCGTTGATGAGCTTCTTCGTCATCTCGTCGAGGCTCATGCCCAACTGCAGCAGGCGGCTGTAGTTCTTGCCGATCTCCTTGAGGAAGCTGTCGACGGTGGTGCCCGACTTGCGGGCGCCGACGAACACCTCGCAGGGGCGACCGTCCTCGTATTCCCAGACCTGGACGTCGACCTTCTCGGCGCCGCGCGCCGTGAAAATGGTCACGGTGCGCTTGAAGCCCTGGTCGTTGTCCTGCGGCGGCTTCTCGATGTCGCCATGCTTGAGGCCGGGGACGGCGCGCGACGCGGCGGCGCTGGCGGCGTCGGCCTTGTCCTCGGCGGCCTCCTTGTCCTTGGTCTTCTTGTCCTTGGAACCGGTGGAGAGCGGCTGGCTGAGCTTGCAGCCGTCGCGGTACAGGGCGACGGCCTTGAGCTGCAGGACCCAGCCCATCTCGTAGGCGTCGGCGACGTCGCCGACCGAGACCTCGTGGGGCATGTTGATGGTCTTCGAGATGGCGCCTGAGAGGAACGGCTGCGTCGCAGCCATCATGCGGATGTGGCCGGTGTGGTGGATGAAGCGCGTGCCGTCGCCGCACTTGTTGGCGCAGTCGAAGATGGCCAGGTGCTCCGGCTTGACGAGGCTGCCCTCGACGGTCTGATGGCCCTCGACGTAGGCGGCCAAGGCATCGATGGCCTGGCGCGTGAAGCCCTTCTCGCGCATCGTGGTCGGGTTGAGCTTCGGAGTGTAGTCGTTGAACGACTTGGCCACGGCGACGGAGTCGTACGCTTCCTGGTACTCTTCCTCGGTGAAGCCCTTCGCCTTGAAGGTCTCCTTGCTGACCGGGGCGCCCTCGAGGGTGCCGTGGCCGATGGCGAACTTCTCGACGGCCTTGATCTGCTCGTCGGTGTAGCCGAGGTTCTTCAGAGCCAGCGGGACGCTCTGGTTGATGATCTTGAAGTAGCCGCCGCCGGCCAGCTTCTTGAACTTCACCAGCGAGAAGTCAGGCTCAACACCCGTGGTATCGCAGTCCATCAGGAGGCCGATGGTGCCCGTCGGGGCCAAGACCGTGGCCTGGGCGTTGCGCCAGCCGTTCTGGCGACCCAGATCGAGGGCGGCTTCCCAGTCCTCGACGGCCGCGTCGAAGAGGTCGGCGTAGATGGCGAAGGAGCGTTCCTTCGTCGCCTTGAGCTGCGAGGCGGACAGGTCGATGAGGTTGTGGCGCTTGAGGTCCACGCCGTCCATTTGGACCAGCGGCGAACCGGTGCTGCGCAGGCGGCGCGCGGCGGCCAAGTGCATGGCGACGACGTCGGCCATGTACTCCTTGTTCGACTTGCCGCTGGCATCCGTCACGGCCATGCCGCGGAAGGGGCCCTTGACGGCGGCCATTTCGGCCGAGACGCGGTAGGCGTGCCCGGTGAGGATGGCGGTGAGGGCGCCGGCGATGGCGCGGCCCTCCGGCGAATCGTAGGCGTGGCCGGTGACCATGAGCAGGGTGCCGAGGTTGGCGTAGCCGAGGCCGAGCGGGCGGTAGTCCTCGGAGTTCTTCGCGATGTCCTTGGTCGGGTACGATGAGTATCCGACGAGGATTTCCTGCGCGATGAAGAAAACGCGCGTGGCGTGACGGTAGGCGGGGAGGTCGAAGGTGCCGTCCGCCTTGAGGAACTTCATCAGGTTCAACGAGGCAAGGTTGCACGCCGTGTCATCGAGGAACATGTACTCCGAGCAGGGGTTGGAGCCGTAGATGCGGTCCGTCGCCTTGCAGGTGTGCCACGTGTTGATGGTGGAATCGTACTGTGTGCCGGGGTCGGCGCACGCCCAGGCCGCGAAGGCAATCTGGTCCCACAGGGCCTTGGCCTTGTAGGTCTTGACGACCTGGCCGGGCATCATGCGGCTGGTGGTGTTCCAGTCGCCGTCGGCCTTGACGGCCGCCATGAACTCGTCCGTGATGCGCACGGAGTTGTTGCTGTTCTGGCCGCCGACGGTGCCGTAGGCCTCGCCGTTGAAGTCGGAGTCGTAGCCCTGCGCGATGAGGGCGGCGACTTTCTTCTCTTCACGGACTTTCCAGTTGATGAAATCCTCAATCTCCGGGTGGTCCATGTCGAGGCTGACCATCTTGGCCGCGCGGCGGGTCGTTCCGCCCGACTTGGTGGCGCCGGCGCCGGCGTCCAGGACCTTGAGGAACGACATCAGTCCGGAGCTGGTGCCGCCGCCGGAGAGCTTCTCGTACTTCGAGCGCAGGCGGCTGAAGTTGCTGCCCGTGCCAGAGCCGTACTTGAAGAGACGGGCCTCGGCTGCGAGGAGCTCGAAGATGCCCTTCTTCTCGACGAGGTTGTCCTCGACGCGCTGGATGAAGCAGGCGCTGCACTGCGGCCTCGAGTAGTTGTGCTTGACCTGCTCGATGGAGCCGGTCTCCTCGTTGAAGGCCCAGTTGCCGCCCGAGCCCTGGATGCCGTAGGCGTGGTGGTGGCCGCAGTTGAACCAGACGGGGCTGTTGAAGGCGCCCTTCTGCGAAATCAGCATGTGGCGCAGCTCGGCCTCAAAGGAGTCGGCATCCTCGCGGGCGGCGAAGTAGCCGTGCGTCTCGCCCCACCAGCGGATGGAGGAGGCGATGCGGTGGACGACCTGGCCGGCGGAGGTCTCGGAGCCGAGGGTTCCGTCGGCCTGGGGGACGCCGGCCTTGCGGAAGTACTTGGAGACGATGATGTCGGTGGCCAACTGCGACCACTCCTTGGGGACCTCACAGCGGTCGACCTGGAAGACGACGGAGCCGTCGGGCTCCTTGATGACGGACTTGCGCGTAGTCCACTCGACGGCGTCGAAGGGGTCGACCCCGGTCTTGGTGTAATGGCGGCCTACGTGCAGGCCTTGGCGGGCCTCGGCTGGGTTGGCGAGCCGAGGCTCCTCCGTCTTTCGCATGACCTTCTCATCGAATTGGATGTTGACGCTCATATCCCCTTCCCCTTGTGTGTTCGTCTCCGCTTTGTCCCAATGGGGGACTGGGTGGGCACGCCCAAAGGTCACCGAAACCCCGGATCATTCTCCTTGTGCATCCCAACCCTCTGGCCGTGAGGCCAGACCCCGCGTGGTTTCCAGGCCACGCCGGGAACCGAACCAACAACGTCCCGTTTAGAAGGACGTTGATAACGCTACGTTGGTCGGCGATTGAATTCTGCTTCAAGGAGCTTTACTTGAAGTGTGAATGGGTAACAATGACTCTGTTGGCGTGCACCGGAAGCAACAGGGGGGGTGGTATCCGTGAATTCTCGCGCATCGCCCGGACCGTAACGCGGGCAGGATTTTTCGGCGCCGATAGAAACCGAGGGCCGCCCACAACTCCATCCGCCAAAGCCGCATGAACGGTGCCGTGGCGCCTCCGGCCTCCAAGGACCCGGTGCAACGGACACAGTCGGCCACAGGAAACAAGGGGGTCGAACCGACGGTGCCCCCTCCTGGACGCGCCCTAGTGGAGGCGACCGTCGTGCCCATGGGACCAAGCGGCTGGACCGAACACGCCCAGGGCGTGCTCTGGTGGGGGAACCGCATCCGCCTCGTCGGCACGACGGGGGCCATCCGCGCCGAGGCGCGCCGCCTGGGCCTTGAGGCCGAATCCATGGACGGCCGCCTCGTGCTGCCTGGCTTCGTCGACGCCCACACGCATTTCCTCCATGTCGGGGTCAAGACGACGCGCCCCGACTTGCGAGGCGCAAAAAGCCTGCGCGAAGCCTTGGCCCGTGTCGCTGCCTGGCTTGCGGCCCACCCGGGCTCCGACCCCGTCATCGCCGAGGGCTGGGACGAATCCGAGTGGGGCGACTCCGGCCGCCCGACTCACGACGATGTGGATGGCCTCGTCGCGGCGGCGGCCAAGGCCGGACATGGCCCGCTCGACCGGCCGGTAGTGCTGCGGCGGATCTGCGGCCACATCGCCGTCGCCAGTTCGGGGGCCTTGCCCCTCATCCGCGCTCGGTGGGATGACGATGCGGCGGTCGACCGCAATTCGGGCCTCCTCATCGAGGCCCCGTCACTCTACTTGAACGAGGTCCTGCCCTCGTCCCCGCAGCAGCTCGACCGCGCCGTGCGGGAGGCGTGCCGCGAGGCCCATCGCCTTGGCGTCACGGCCTTGGGGGACTATTCGCAGGCGCCGTACCGGGCCGCCCTGCAGCGCGCCGCGGCGCGAGGGGCCCTCACAGTCCGAGTTTCATCTTCCATCTACGTGCAGCAGCTCGCGGCCGAAACGGCCACCGGGTTCCGCACCGGGCGCCCCGGATTGGCCCCCGAGGACTTGCGGGTCGCGCCAAACGCCTGGACCGGACATGATGGAGTCTTACCCGGACTCTCTGGAGGCGACAAGGCGGCCGGCGGGACCTCCGAGTGGCTGCGGGATGGCGGCCTCAAGGTGTTCCTGGATGGAAGCCTGGGCGGGCACACGGCGCTGCTTCGCGAGCCCTACCTGGATTGGGCCTCCCCCGTCTCGCCTGCCGATGCAACGCAGACGGGGCACGAAGGACACGGGCATGCCCCCGGCAACGGCCCCGGCCCGCGCGGGTCGCGCATCTGGAGCGACGAGGAGCTGGACCGCCACATGGCAGCAGCACACGGGGCCGGAGTGCAACTGCACACCCATGCCATCGGAGACGGCGCCATCGACCAGGGCCTCGCCGCCTTCCACCGCCTTGCGGCGCGGGACGACCTTGAGGGACACGGGTGGGCCGGCAACGCCTTGCGGCACCGCTTCGAGCACTTCGAGATTGCCCACGACGACCAAATCGTGGCGGCCGCCGAGCTGGGTTTGGTGTCGAGCAGCCAACCCAACTTCGTCGGAGAATGGTCCGCCAAAGGAGGCATGTATCACGACAGGCTGGGCGACCGGTTCCTCCTGAACAACCGGTTCCGCACCTTCAAGGAAACTGGATTGGCTTTGGCCTTCGGATCCGATGGCATGCCATTCGGTCCCTTGGTGGGAATCCAAGCAGCGGCTGCCCACCCGGATTCGACGCAACGGTTGTCCCCTCTCGAAGCGGCCTGGCACTACACCTGGATGGCCGCTTGGAGCCTCCACTGGGAGACGTTGGGGCGACTGGATGAAGGAACTCCAGCAGACCTTGTGGTCTTGTCAGGCGAATTGCAGGGACCCCCGACCGACTGGCGTGTCACCGAAACAGTCACGGCCGGCGTGTCGCGGTTCAAAGCAGCGACGCCTTGATTCGATGGTCACACCCCTAAGTCCCCAGGCCAACGACTTCTCCATCTCACCATGGGGGACCCCATAAGTTCGGATGGAGCCCCTTTCTCCTTGGCCTTGATGGAAAAATGGCTTCCCCTGACCCGTTTTTTCGCAGACAACTTCATCATCTCATAGCAATATAACTTCTAGGGTCTGTTGTCTCCATAAGAAGGGAAAAAAGATAGTCCATATCCAATTTACTGGTTCCAGCAGCAATGAGGGGGTCCCCCCTTAGAAGCGGATTATTCGGCATCCACTGGACCAGGAATTCGTGTGCACGAGATGGGCGCTTGGATGATGGTTGGGGGTCGATTTGTTCGTCCAAGGTCGCTTGAACCAGATGGGAACCATTTTCCTCCAGGAGAAGAGTGGCCCAGCGTCCATGGCGACCGCCCGCCGCGTCAGCACCCTGCCCTTGCCGCAGGCCGAGTTGGACAAACTCAAGTCCACCCTGGCTCCCCACTACGGAGGACAGGTGTGGGAGGGGGCTGGAGCGCGAATTCTCGTCGTGCGAGTCCCGCGTCCGGAGCCGGACATCGTCAACGACATCGAGGAAGCCGTCGAGTACCTCAGCCCGAGTGATACCCAGGACCTCACTGCCGCGCTCCTCGTCGGGACCACGCGCACACACGCAGTTCCCACCCAGCCCTTCGCTGATCTCATGGCGCGCCGCGTCCAAGGGGATCATGAACAGTGCCAGGAGCTGCGCCGCCGCATCACGTCCGACACGGGCCACCTCGTCTACCGGCACCCTGCCGACCCGCGCAAGGTGCTGCGCCTGGCCATCCGCGTGCCGCACGACACAGCGCAGAACCTCGGCGACGCCGATTTCGCCCGCTGGGCCACCGACTTGGGCCCGTCCCTGCAGTCCGGCAAGTTCGCCGGCGTGCGCGCCGTCTACCTCATCGCCCGCAAGGACGACGTCCGCCTCGACGGCGACTTGTTCTTCCAAGACTTGCGCACCCGCGTCGCCGAGGAACAAGAACGCCACGCGATGGCCGGCCGTCTGGTCGCCAAACAGGCCGAGAGCCCGGCGCCGACCCCGCCCCGCGTGGCCTATGCTCCCCTCAAGCGCATCGAGGAATCCGGTGCCGAACCGGGCGCCACCACGCCCGCCTCCCTCCAACCATCGCTGCCGCCCCTCTTCGAGGCCGCCAAGTCCCGCCTGGAGGAGGCCGGCTTCGATGTCCTGGTGCGCCCCAAAGCCAAGCACCTCGTCGACCTGGCCGGGGAGCGCAGCGAGGGCGACATCCAACGCGTCATCGTGCGCCTGCCCGACCGGCTGACCGCCGAGGTCGCCACGCAGATCCTCAAGGCCAGCCGGGACCTCGACGTCGATCTCGCCCTCGTGGTGTGCGCCGACGCCGAACCAGCCGGCCGCCGCGCCTTCATCGCCACGAAAGCGCGTTGGCTGCATCCCGACGACCTCGCAGAACTGCACCTGTAGACCGTGCAGCCCCGACGCCAGCGGCCCGGCGGTTCGGCCAATCCGTGCGCCACCGGATTCATGAGCGGCCACCCGCTGTGCCTGGCGTGGACCACCTGGCCACCGGCTGCGCGCCCCTCGACGAGCTCCTCGACGGCGGCCTGGAGTCCGATGCCATCACGCTGGTCTTCGGGGAAGGCGGCTCCGGCAAGACCAACCTCGCCCTGCAGTGCGCCAGGCAGGTCGCTCTGGCCGGCAAACGCGTCGGCTACGTCGACACGGAAGGAGTCTCGTCGATTCGCCTGCGGCAAGTCTTCTCGGCGACGCCCCTGCTGGCGGCTCCCATGCCCGACACCGAGGGCGGCGACGCGCTGGTCGACCTCGCCTCGGCCCAGCCCAGCCTGCGCGACCTCGAGTCCAAGGTGCTCTTCTTCACGCCGTACACGATCGAGGAGCAGGAACGGCTGGTGGCCAACGCGACGCGGGTCCCCGATCTCGGCCTGCTTGTCGTGGACTCCATCAACATGCACTACCGCCTACACATCGACACCGGCGGCGACGCGGAGGCGGAAGCTTCGCGCAGTCTCTACAAGCAACTGCACCACCTCACCGGCTTCGCGCGGCAAAACCAGGTCCCCGTCCTCGTGACGGGGCAGGTGTATGGCGGGGAGGACGCCACGCAACCCTTCGCGCGCCGCGTCATGGAGCATCTCGTCAAGGCGCTCATGCGGTTCGAGAAGCGACCGGACGGCGCGCGCAAGGCGACGATCCTGAAGCACCGCAGCATCGAGGAAGGCCGCTCGGCGCGCTTCCGCATCGGCGCGCACGGACTCGACGCCGCCGAACCCTAGCCTGGTTCACGCGGCAAAACGGCGGGGAATGAGTCCAAATATTATCCACCGCGCAGGAACGGAACTGCAGCGATTCTCTCCTGGAACGGCCCACCGGGCCCCCTCGGAAAGCTTCTTATCATCAGGAGGGAAACGGTCCCTGATGCTGCTGGTCCCACGGACAGCCATGGCCTTCCTGTCGGTCGCTCTCGCCGTCGCCGCCTTGGCTGCGCCCGCCACCGCCTCCGATGTCGACCCCATCCACGTGGTCGGCCAAGCCCGCAAGGCCATCGAGAACACGGTGAGCGACCCCAACGCCGCCGTGCAGGACCCCAACCAAGTCGTCACCACGATCCTAGAACCGGGAGACGAATCGGGCGAGGCGCCCGGCGGCCCCAAGGACCAGCGCGACCCCGGCTTCGCCGATCGCATCGCCGCTGCGTTCGATGACACCGCCCTCGTCGCTGGCTTCGCCACTGTCTTGGCCTCCGTCATCGGCCTCGGCTCCTTCGCGCTTGTGACGCGCTACATCTCACCCAAGGAGGCCCTGAGGAACCCGCAACGCGCCATGCTGTATGGCTTCGTGCGCGGCAACCCCGGCGTGCACCTCAAGAAACTCAGCGAGGAGTTCGCCATGAAGACCTCCTCCATCCTCTGGCACATCCGCAAGCTCGAGTCCGCCGAACTCGTGCACTCCGAACGCGCCAACGGCTTCCGTGTGTTCTACCCCGTCGAGGGCGGTATCGAGATGAAGCGCGTCAGTCGCGCCATCACCGCGCTGCAGAACGCCAACGCGCGCATCCTGTTCGAGACCCTGGAACGCCGCGGGGGCGTGTCGCCCAGCCAGCTCTCCACCCGCCTTTCCATCCACGCCGGCACCGTGCGCTGGCACCTGCGCAAGCTGCGCGAGTTCGGCCTCATCGAGGAACTGGTGCGCGACGACGGCTCGCAGGTCTTCGCGACACCGCTCGGCCGCAAGGCCCTGCAGACCCTCGTCGGAGCCCCCGTCGACGCTGCGCTGCGCCCGCTTTCTGCTCCCGTCGCCGTCTCGGTGGAGTGACCCCATGCGAATCCTCGCCGTCGCCCTGTTCGTTGCCGCCGCCGCGCCCCTGGCCTCGGCCGCACTCCCGGCGGAGCCGCCGGCCGATCCGCTCTCCAATGGCGGCGGCTCGCTCTTCCATGACGGCCTCGTCTGGGGCATCGGGCTGGGCAGCGCCGGCTTGGCCGTGTTGCTTGGTGCGCTCTATGTTCTGGGCGTCGGTGGCCTGCGCCACGTCGACCGCGAGAACGTGCTCGAGCACCCCATGCGCCAACAGTTGCTGCGCGCCATCCAGGAGCGCCCCGGCATCCACCTGCGCGAGTTGGCCAGCGCCCATGACACTGCGGTCACCAACACGCAGTGGCACCTGCGCAAACTGGAGCAGGCCGCCCTCGTCAAGACCCAGAAGGTCCAGGGCCGTCGCCTCTACTACCCCGCGCAGGGCGGCCAGGAGTCGCGCACCAAGGCCATCGAGAATGCTGCGTTGCGCAACCCCAACGCCGAGCGCGTCACCGAGTTCCTCGCCGCCAACGCCGGCTGCAACCAGCGCGCCTTCTCCGAGGGATTGGGCATGAACCCGGGCACCGTGCGCTGGCACCTGCGCAAACTGGAATCCGCCGGCCTCGTCCGCGTCATCCAGGAAGGAAACCATGCGCGCTACTTCCTCATGAAGCCCCTGGCGCGCACCGTGGGCGCCCGCCCCAACACGCCCAACCGCGCCGTCGTCCGCGACGAAGAGCGCCTGCTCGTCCCGTCGCACGCTCGTTAGTCACCGGTGCGGAATCGTTCCACCCACCGCGGGCCAGGGCCCCACCAATTACTCATTCATAGACTTCAAGCAGTTAGTAATATGGCCTGGGCATCGCCGCCGCGATGACGGTCCCCGCCTGCCTTCGTCTCGCCGACGAGGTCTTCCCCAGGGTGCGCGCCATCGCCGCCCGCCGCCTGGTTGCGCTCGGCTGGAGCCAAACGCGCGCCGGCGAGGCCGTCGGCCTATCGCAGGCCATGGTCAGCCGCCACCTCGCGGCCGACGAACCCGGTGACGCAGTCGCCGTCCGCCTCGCCGAGGACCTCGTGCAGTCCCTCGTCGCCCCGCAGACCGCCGCGCATGGACCTTCGGAGTGGTGCGCCACGCTTACCATTGGCCAGGAGCGCCCCGGCGGCGACGCGGCCCTGCGCGACCTGCTGGCCGCCGAACGCGCCCTGCGCAGCGGCAACCCGGTGCGCCTCATGCCGCAAGTCGGTCTCAACGTGGCGCGCGCCCTGCCCGACGCGCAATCGCCCGAAGACGTGCTGGCCTTCCCGGGCCGCCTCATCGAGGCCGGCGGCCGCATCCTCAACCCGGCCCCGCCCGTCTTCGGCGGCTCCGGGCATCTCGCCCGCGTCCTTCTGGCCCGCCGCGAAGGACAGCCGCGCCTTCTGGCCTTGGCCAACGTCCGCGCCGGTCCGGATGTCCTGGCCGCCGCCAAACGCCTTGCCTGGGCCGTGGCCGTCGTCTCGCGGGGAAAATCCGGATCCGGCGAAGCCCCGGTGCTCGCCGCGGCGCGGTCGTCCCCCAAGGCGACCGTCCTGCACGACCCCGGCGCCATCGGCCTGGAGCCGTGCCTTTACATCGTCGCCCCGGACGCTTCAGCGGCCGCAGCCCGCATCCTCGAACTCCACGACGCCCTGGTGAACCCGTGAACTCCCGCCTGCCCATTCTTGCCTTGACCTTCGCAGTCCTCGCCTCCGGCTGCACCATGCCAGGCGGCTCGGACGATGACCAATCGTACGCCGAACTGGGCTTCGACGGGAGCGACACCACGGGCCGCCTGGCCGCCGCCTGGCCCGACCTCGACGGCGTCACCCTGACGGTCCTTGACCACGGCGCGTTTTCCGCCTTCGACGACGCTGCGGCGCAGTTCGAAATCCTCACCGGCGCCCACGTGGAGCACATCGAGGCCAACGACGCCGGCTCCGCGCTCAACCGAGCCATCCTCGACAAGGGCGCCCCGAGCGCTGACGTACTCTACGGCCTCGACAACGTCCTGCTGTCGCGCGCCGAGGAGAGCGGCATCCTGCAACCTTACACGCCCCTTCTGTCCACGCGCGTCCCGGAGGCCTTCGTCTTCTTCGGCGCGCCGGCCGAGTGGCCCGCGACACCGGTCGACCACGGCTACATCGCCGTCAACGCCGACCTAGCCCACGCAAGCCTCGCCAACCAGAGCATCACGACCCTGGACGACGTGCGCGACCACGCCGACCAGTTCGTCACCGAGGACCCCAACACCTCGAGCGTCGGCCTCGGCTTCCTCCTTGCCACCATCGGCACCTACGGCGAGGGCACGAACGGCTGGCAGGCCTACTGGGAGGACCTCTTCGACGGTGGCGTCCTCGTGACCGCCGGCTGGTCGGAGGCCTACGAGCAGCACTTCTCGGGCGGGTACGGTCCCTCCATCGGCGGCGCCGGCGACAAGCCCATCGTCGCCAGCTACACGGAATCCCCTGCATACGAGGCGTACTACGGCCGCCCTGCCGACCAGCTTGCGGCCGTCGTCCTCTCCCCCAGCAGCACGTTCCAGCAGATCCAGACGATGGCCATCCTCGACGGCACGGACAACCTCGCCGCCGCGCAGGCGTGGATTGAGTTCACGCTCACCGACGCCTTCCAGGAACTCGCCGCGCCGGGCAACGCCGTCTACCCCGTCGTCGCCGGCATCGACGTCGCCGCCACGTACGGCGGCCTCGACCCCGCACCGGGCAGTTTCGAACCGACGCGGTACGGCTATCGCCAACTCGGCGCCAACCTGGAGCGCTGGCTCAACGAATGGACGGCGCTGTGCGAAGCCAACGACTGCCGGTGACATGAACACAACGCGAGGCCGAAGGATGACCGCGACGGTCCTCCTCTTGGCCTTACCCGTAGCCGCCCTCGCGGTCGGGTTTGCCTGGCCGTTGCTCAACGTCCTCGGTTCGGCCTCGGCGCAAGGATGGGCCTGGGTCGGCTCCGACTACACCCTGTCCCGGTTGCGCGTGGCCGCCGCACAGGCGGCCGTCAGCGTCGTTGTCACACTGGCCCTCGCCATTCCGCTGGCCTGGCTGCACCACAGCCGCCGCGTCCCCGCTTCGCGCTTGCAGCTGGCCTTGCACGCGGCACCGTTCGTCCTCCCAGTCTTCGTCGTGGTCTACGGACTGCAGCAGACGTTGGGCGCGGGCGGATGGTTGGATGCCGCAACCGGCGTGAACCTCTTGGGCGCGTTGGGCCCGTTCGGGACCGTCGTCCTGGCGCACGCGTACTACAACTACGGCTTCGCCACCCGCCTGCTCCATGCCACCATGGAACGACGCCCGCATCGCCTCGAGGAGGCCGCCGCCGTCCTTGGTGCGCCTCCAACAGTGGCGTTCCTGCGCACCACAGCCATCCTGCTTGGTCCCGCCATCCTTGGCATCGCCGTCCTCGTGTTCCTGTTCGCCTTCGCGAGCTTCGGCACCGTCCTCCTGCTCGGTGGAGGCGAAGTGAGTTCGACGGAAACTCTCGTCTATCAACAGCTTGGCGGCGTCTTCCCGCACACCGACCGCGCCGCAGCCCTGGGGACCTTGCAGCTTGGGCTCAACGGATTGCTCCTGTTAGGCTACGCCGCCTTGCAGCGCAAAGTCCGGCTGCCCGCCGAACCGCAGCGCACCCCCCCACTGGCGTCGGGTGCGCGTCGCACCATTTCCTGGGCTACGGTCGCCCTCGGCCTCGCGCCGGCGCTGGCCGTCCTCATCGGAGGCTTCCGCTTCGGCGGCCGCTGGAGCTTGGAGCCCTGGCGCGCGCTGACCCAGGCCGGCCACCCCAGCCACTTGGCCGGCTTTTCGCTGGCCCACGCCCTCGCGGTCAGCCTCGGTTATGCGCTGGCCACGGTCACGTTGGCGCTCCTCCTCACCGTCCTGCTCGCGTACGCCGCCCGCCGCCTTGGCCGCGCCCGCGCCGTCGCCGACGCCCTGGCCGGATTGCCACTCGGGGGCAGCAGCCTCCTCGTCGGCCTCGGGTTCCTCCTCACCTTCGGCGCAGGCTCCGCCGTCGACCTGCGAGCCTGGCCGGGCCTCGTCGTCGCGGCGCACACGCTCGTCGCGTTCCCCTTCACGGCGCGCGTCCTCCTGCCGGCCCTGCGGACCATCGACACCCGACTCGACGAGGCCGCCGCGTCTCTGGGGGCCTCGCCAGTCGCCGTGGCCTGGCGCGTGCACCGCCCTCTCTTGGCTGCTCCGTTGGCCGCGGCCGCGGGCTTCGCCGCAGCGCTCAGCCTTGGCGACTACGGCGCCAGTCTCCTGCTCATGCGGCCGAGCACGATGTCGTTGGCCGTGTGGACGCTGCGCCATGATCGGCCATTCGATCCGCTGGCGCATGCGCAGGCCGTCGCCTTGGCAGGCCTTCTCGCCGTGCTGGCCGCCACGGCGCTCGTCGCAGTCGAACTCGTCCGCAGCAGACCGGCGCGGAGGCAGGCATGAGCCTGCGCATCGAGGGGCTGTCCTTCACCTACCCGGGCTGGCCGCCCACGTTGTCCGGCCTCTCCCTCGAGGTCCCCGCCGGGAAATCGGGATTCCTGCTTGGCCCGAGTGGATCGGGCAAATCGACGCTGTTGCGCTGCATCGCCGGGCTGGAACGGGGCTACGCTGGCCGCGTCCTGCTCGATGGGCAACCCCTGGAGAACCTAGCACCGCACCAGCGCGCCGTCGGGTTCATGTTCCAGGAGCCTGCGCTTTTCCCTCACCTCACCGTCGGCCAGAACGTCGCGTTCGGCCTGCCCCATCAAGGCGTTCCGCGCAGCCAACGCCGCGACCAGGCTCTGCACTGGCTTCGCCTCGTCGGATTGTCCGACCGGGCGGACGCTGCCGTTGACGAGCTCTCAGGCGGGCAACGCTCGCGCGTCGCGTTGGCGCGCACGCTGGCAGCGCGGCCTAAGGCAGTGCTGCTCGACGAGCCGCTCTCGGGCCTCGACGCCGAGTTGCGCCTCGATCTCGGGATTCGTCTGAAGGACCTCCTGGCCGCGCAAGGCGTTCCGGCGCTGTGGGTCACGCACGACGAAGCTGAGGCCCGGCGGCTGGGCGACGCCGTGTGGCGGCTCGCGGCCGGGCGCGCCGTCGTTGCCTAACGGTGTCCCCGCATGAGGTTGCGGACGCCGTCGAGGATGAGCTGCGTGTGGATGACGTCCTCGGCGTTGTACTCGCAGAGGTCGCGTTTGATGCCGTCGCGAGGAGCGCGTCGGTAGGCCTGGTAGAGCTTCAGGCATTGGTAGCCGTCCTTGACCTTGAGGCGCGGCTTCTGGTAGCCGAAGAACTTCGCCACCGTGTCGCTGCTGAAGTTCTTCACGGGCAGGTAGATGCGCTGCGTCTCCGCGTTGCCAGTGTAGACGACGTCCGTTTGCAGGTCGAGCCAGCGCACCTGGCGAATCCACTTGGTGTCGATCTTGTACTTCTCGCAGGCGCGACGCAGTTGCACCAAATCGGAGGATGCGCCGCCCCACGTGACGACGGTCGGGTCCTCGTCTTTCACGCGCTTGATCATGTCCTTGAGCAGGCGTTCCTGGCCAGGGCGCGTGTGGTCAAACCACTGCTCGACCTTGGTGGACTTGTGGTCGAGCCAGCCGTACAGGAAAATCTCGGCGGCGGGGCCGTCGAACTCCAAGTCGATGTGGAGGACGGGCTCCTTGAGGCTGAACAGGCGCTCGTCGGACGCGTAGACGACGGGCGTCCCCGTGGCGTGGGCTTTGGCGTAGCCTTGCAGGAGAGGCAGCTGCTTGAGCAGGCCGTCGTCGATGGCGAAGGCGGGGTGCTTGGCCAGGTCGGCCAGGTCGGCTTTCCACAGCTTCTCGACCGTGTCCACCCCGGCGGCGCGCAGCCGGTCGGCCCTGCCCTGCTTGATCATCGGCAGGTCGGTGAGTTGGGGGCCGTCGGGGACGGCCTTCGCGCCTGGCACTGGCGACAAGACCTCCGGGGAAGGGGAAAAGGGTGGCGTAATCTGATTGGCCGGATTCTCCTTGATTCGCCGGATTCGCATCCTCCTTCGAATCAACCGAAATCCGTCAAATCAACGGGACTCAATCTCTTGCCGAAGGTCCCAGTATTTGTGCTCAGGAATCTCGCCATCGCGGTAGCGTTTCTCGATGCGGGCCAGGGCGGCGGTCTTCTCCGCCGGGGAAAGCGTGACGATGTTGCTGGCGACGACCCGCCGTGGCGGCTTGCGGGCCTGGCCCGGAATGGCCCATGGCGTATGGATGGCCCACGCCATCCAGAAGGCGCCGGCCGCTGCGACGTAGGCGTGCGTGCTCGTGGCGTAGCCGCCGGCGTTGCTGAGGACGGGGATGGCGGTCGCCAAGGCGAGGGCCGCCGCCGCCACGAAGGCGAACTGCGGCGGTCGCGCCACCAACCAGACCGGCAGCGCCACGGTGGCGACGGCCAGGACCCGGATGAACGGGCTGACGACCGTCGGCAGGGGCGCGAAAGCCAGCAGGAACGTCACGACCGCGGCGCCGACGCCGGCCAGCACGAGCTTGCGCTGGAG
The DNA here is from genome assembly GCA_041659985.1 of Thermoplasmatota archaeon. Lineage (GTDB taxonomy): Archaea > Thermoplasmatota > E2 > JACPAO01 > JAHFTW01 > JAHFTW01. The sequence goes on from JBAZXE010000008.1 coordinate 40,964, forward strand.
CGGTCCGGCCACGGGGGGGTCGTAGGACACCAACAGGTAGCCGCCGAGGCTGGCAAGGCCAAGGACGCGGTGCAGGGCCGGGATGTCCCGGATGGGGGAGCCTAGCGTCAGCGCGAAGACGCCGAGGAGGATGGCGCCCCACGTCGCTTTGCGGACGGCCATGCGGCCCTACTTCGCCTTGACCGTGACGAGGGCCTTTTTGCCTTTCACGGATTTCTTGGCGGCCTTGACCTTCTTGCCGGTGGCGGGCAGGAACGGGGCAGGGGCCTCGTCGTAGGCGCCGTCGCGGCGGGCGATTTTCTTGCCGCCGAGTTCGACCAACTCGTTGTCTTGCCACTTCGGGCGCAGCAGCTTGCGCGGCTTGCAGGTGGCCAGGAGGTAGTTGGCGACGATGGGCCAGGCCAGGAGGACGTCGGCGTAGCAGGTCGCCTTGGTGGCGTCCTTGTGGATCTTGCCCCACGCCTGAGCCTCCTCCAGCGTGCTGCCGGAGAGGCCGTTGAACTCGGGGCGGTCCATCGTGATGTTGACGGCGTACTCGTGGCCTTCGCGGTCCGTGTACTCGGTGGTCTCGCACACGACTTCGCAGTCGTTGACGAAGTTCTTCGGCACGCCGCCGCCGAGGTAGATGACGCACGATTTCTTGCTGTTGCCCTTCATCTGGGTGATCTCCCAGTTGTCGGCGACGGGGTCGTGGAAGAACGTCTTCTTGGTGCCGGCGCGGGTGTGGCGCCAGTGGTTGATGCACAGGCCGATGCCCATCGAGCAGTCAGTCAAGGCCGGAATCCACAGCGGGACCTCGCAGCGGTTGACGGCGGCGATGACGCCCTCGTTGACCGGTGTCAGGCCGTTGTACTCCTTGCGGTCGCGGATGTTCTTCCCGAGCAGGTCGATGAACTGGCGCGAGGTCTTGGGGCCCACGAGGCGCTTGTCGTCGGCCATGTACGAGATGTAGCCGTCGCACGCGCGCAGGAAGTCCTCGTCGATGTAGGAGTCGTACAGGCGGTCAATCATGTGCTCGCGCAGGAGCAGGTTGTCGATGGACGGGCGGCCGATGCCGACGGGTCCGCCGAGCGAGATGTAGAGGTCGTCGTCGATGCAGCCGCCCGTGCTGACCCAGGCGTCGATGAAGCCGGCTTCGACCATCTTGACGAAGAGGTCGCGCATGCCGGTGGAGATGAGGGTGCCCGCCGTGGCGATGACGACGGTGGGGCGGTCAGGGTCCTCGAGGGCGCGGCGCAGGATGTCGCATACCAGGCCAATCTGGCGTCCCTGGGCGGACGAGTCGCGCATCATGTCGACGAGCTTGACGAGGTCCTTGGTGGGCTGGATCTGGGTCACGGGGTTCGTGAAGAAGTCCGGCTTCGACCAGGAGTACTCCTCGTCGGGGGTGTGCTTGACGGCCATGGGGCTCAGGCGGGGGACGGGGCCGGTGCTTGAACGTTTTTCCCCTGGAGGTCAGCCCCACCAGCCCAGCAACCGCCCGGCGAGCCGAACCATGAGCGCGGCCGTGATGGCGACGAACAGTGGCTTGAGGTAGCGGTCGCCGTGCTTGAGGGTCACGTGCGAACCAATCCACCCCCCGGCGGCCATGCTCACCGCCATGGGGATGCCGACAGCCCACACCACGTGGCCAGCGAAGATCCAGTAGGCAAGGGCGCTCAGGTTGCTGGCGAGGTTCAGCACACGGCCGAGGGCCGCGGCGCGACGGAATCCGTAGCCCAGCAGGCTAACCAGGGCGAAGAGCAGGAACGAGCCGGTGCCGGGGCCCATCAGGCCGTCGTAGGTCCCGATGTCCAGGGCGGCCAATCCCATCGCGACCATGGGCAGCAGGCCGACGCGGGGGAGGTCGTCGGCGCCGAATTTCGGCCGCACCAGGACGTACACTGCCATGGTCGCCATGACCGCCAGCACGGCGGGGACGAGCCACCCTGTGTCGGAATGCAGGAAGGCCCACACCCCGATTCCCCCGCCCACCAGGGACAACGGCGCGAGCAGCCAGACCCGGCGCATCGGCACGAGGCCGGAGCGCAGGTAGTTGATGGAGGCGAAGAGGGCGCTCGAGGTGCCGCCGAGCTTGTTTGTCGCCGAGGCGGCGGCGGGGGGAAGGCCTGCCGCCAGCAGGGCTGGCAAGGTGATGACGCCCCCTCCGCCCACTTGGGAGTCGATGAACGACGCCACGAAGCCGGCCGTGACCAGGAAGGCCAGCGTCAGCGTCTCCACGGCCGACCCCACCGGCCGCCTCCTGATGAATCAGTCGAAGCCGCGGCCCCCTGGCCGATGGCTTCAAGAGGGCGCTTCGTGCGTCGGCGCAGCCGCTCCCGTGACCAGCCCGCCCCCGCCCGCCCCCCCGGCCCCGTCGGCCCCCCGCGCTCCCGCGCAGCGCCCCGCGCCGCCCGCCCTGCAGCCGGTGCGGCGGTTGCCCCGGCGTTCCCCGGCCACTGCCCCGGCCGCTCCGGCACCTCGCACCAGTCCTCCGTGGGAGGCCGCCTCACCGCAAGCCGAGCAAGCGTTGCGGCAACGGCCGTTCATCAACCTGTGCGGTGACTACCGCTTCCTGCGCGCCGGCTACTGGGCCCTCGTCGACGCTGAACTCAACGGCATCGCATCAAGCCCCAGTCCGATGCAGGCCATCACGGCGCAGAACGCAGCAGCATGCCTGCTCGTGGCGCGCCAGGCCGGCATCGAGACCGTCGAGTGGAAGGTCGCCCGCACGGCGCAGGACGTCGAGCCGCCGGCGCTGCTCGTGCCGTGCTCGGGCCTGACGGATGCGCACTACGAGGTCAAGTCGGCGCGCAGCCGCGCCGCGCAGTGGCGCAGTGCCACGCAGAACGGCACGCGCGCCGCCCTGGCCGTTAAGCTCAACGGCGACCTGCGCTCCATGCGCATGATTGTCGGCGTCACCAGCCACGAGAACTACCAGTTGGCCTGGGACGTGTGGCGCACCTTCGGCGTCCCGCTTGCGACGATTTGGTACCTCGAGGCCGGCGACCCCGACGGCCCGACGGGGTCCAAGCCGCTCTTCCTCGGCCTCGACCCGCTGCCTTTGCACGAAGTCTCCGAGCGCGAGTTGCGCCTGTACGAGGAAATCTCTCAACGGCCCCTCATGTTCCACGCGCCGGAGGCCAAATAGTGGCCAGCATCGCCATCGTCACGGACGCCCTCAGTCGCGCCCGCGGCCCGGAGATGGACGCCATGAAGACCTACCTCGCGCAGGCGCCTGACCATGGCCACACGGCGGAGATCATCGACGTCGCGGACTTTCACCGCCTGCAGGAGTTCGACGCCGCGTTGCTGCGCCTCGACACCTCCGTCCTGGGGCTTCCCTTCGCCGCCAGCCGCTACGCGTGGAAGCTGGGCCTGCGTGTGGTCGACGACCCGCGCTCCATGCTGACCTGCATGAACAAGGCGCACGTGCAGCAGCTCCTCGAGCACGGCGGCGTCCCCACGCCGGAGACGGTCCTCCTCACCAAGGAGGGGCGCGACCACCTCGACGCCGAGGCGATGTTCGCGGAACTCGGGACGCCCATCGTCGTCAAGGCCCCGTCCGGCGCGTTCAGCAGCGCCGTCGAGAAGGCGCACACCGCCGAGGACCTCAAGTCCCTGGTCCGGCGCTTCTCCGCGCAAAGCGACGTCATCCTCCTGCAGCGTTACACGCCGAGCCCCTTCGATTGGCGCGTCGGCGTCCTGTGCGGCGACCCGCTCTACGCGGCGCGCTACCACATCCCGAAGGGCGCCTGGCGCATCCACGACACGCCGGAAGGCGAGCAGCGCAAGCAGTGGGCCAAGATTGAACGCGTGCCCCTGGGCAAGGTCCCCGCCGCCGTCATGGACACCGCGCTGGCCGCCTGCCGCCTCGTCGGCAACGGACTCTATGGCGTCGACCTCAAGCAGCGGGAGGACGGCTCCGTCGTCGTCATCGAGGTCAACGACAACCCCAACATCGACCCCGGTGGCGAACTTCCGGTGGGCTCCCCCGTTTTCGGCCAGATTCTCGACAAGCTTGCCCGCGAGGGCCCCCGTGCCGGCCACTAGGCGCACCGCGCCGCGCATCCGCCGCGCCACGCTGCGGGACCATGACGCCTTGCGGGCGTTGGAGGATTCCGCGTTCCAGCCATGGCGGCGCGCCAGCCGCAAGAGCCTGCGCCGAAGCCTGGCCTCGCCTCGTCAGTCGGTGTGGATCATCGACCATCCGACCCGGCGCGGGCAGGCTGCCGCCCTGCTCATCCTCTGGCACCACGCCAAACGGTTGCGCGTCTACGACGTCGCCACGCACGCCGACGTGCGCGGGCAAGGCCTTGGTTTCCAGTTGATGCAGCACACCGAGGGGTTGGCCCGGAAGGCCGGCTGCGAGGACGTCCGCCTCGAAGCCGACGCCAAGGACAAGCCGCTCATCGCCTGGTACCAAGCCCAGGGCTACACGATTGTCGAGCGCATGCCGCACTTCTACGTCGGCGGCCGGCCCGCCGTCCGCATGCGCAAGGCCGTGTGACATGGATGTCCGAGCCGGCGTCGCAGCAGCCCTTTTCGCCATCACGTTCCTGTTCTTGGGGCTAGGCCGCTTCGGTCGGGTCAACCTGCCACGCGGCCCGGTGGCCTTGCTGGGCGGCTTGCTCACGGCAATCCTGCTCAACGTCTCCTGGCGCGTCGTCGACCTGCAAGTTCTCCTGCTCCTTGCGGGCCTCATGGGGCTGGCCGGACTTGCGCAAGGGGCCGGCCTCTTCGCCGGCCTGCGCCGACGGCTCGGCGCCCTGCGCCCGGGCTTGGCCTTGTGGTGGGCTCTTGCGGTGATGGCCGTTGCCAGCGCCGCTTTGCTCAACGACGCGGCGGTCGTCGTCCTCGTTCCCTTGCTCATCCCTGTCCTGTTGGCGCGGGGATTGCCGGCCGTGCCGGTCGTGGCGCTCTTGGCCGTGGCGGCCAACCTCGGCAGCTTGCTGACGCCGTACGGAAATCCGCAGGACGCCGTGCTGGCCAGCGCCGCCGGTCTTGGCCCCGTGGAGTTTCTGGCGGTGCAGGGGCCTCTGGTCGCAGCGGGTCTTGCTCTGCTCGCTGTGCCGTGCTGGTTCTTGGGTCGTCGCGCGCGTCCCGTGCCAGCCCCATCGGTGGAGCCGTTGGCGCACCGCGGACGGCCGTGGCTGATTGCCTGCATCCTGGGCTTCGCCGCGATGGCGGCGGCAGTGCCCCAGTGGGGCCTGGGCACCCTAGCCGTCCTGGCCTTCGCCGTCGCCTATGTCGGCATCCGTCCGTTGGCGGGCCGGGCCGCCGACCAAGCCGTGCTGCGCACAATCGATGCCAACGTTCTCCTCCTGTTCGTCGGGCTCTATCTCCTCACGGGGGGCCTGGGGGTCTGGTTCCCGTCCGCCTGGGTTCCGACGGCCGCCATGCAGGGACCGTGGACCTCGCTCGGCCTCGTCGCCGTCCTCTCAAACGCCTTCGGCAACGTTGCGGCCGTCCTGGTCCTGCTGCGCCTCGACGAGGCATGGGTCGTCGACCGGGCCGCGTTCCTGGCGGCCACGAGCACGCTGTCGGGGGCGCTCCTTCTCACCGGGTCCGCAGCAAGCCTCATCGCGGCGGACCAGGCACGCAAGCTCGGCGTCGAAGTCCGCTTCCTCGCCTTTCTGCGCCACGCGGCCTGGTTGCTTCCGCTGGTGCTGGCCTCGGCGTGTTGGACGTGGCCGACCTAGGTCAACGGGGATTCCCCAGTGGCCAGCCGCCGCGCGCGTTCAACCTGGAGCGGTGCCCCCAGCAGGATGAGCTGATCTTGGGCCTCGATAAGGAGGTCGGGCCGGAAGGGCAACGGGTGCTGCGTGCCATGCGGCCAAAGGCCGACGACCAGGGCACCAGTGATGGTGCGCAAATCGGCTTGGCCCAACGTGCGACCGACGAGCGAGCTGCCGGCGGCGACCGGGACCTCCACGATCTCCGCGAGCTTGCTCTGCACGCTGGCGCGCAAGGCCTCGCCGTGCGCGACGAGGAGGGCCTCGGCTTTCGTCAACTCATCCGCTTCGCCCACCAGGACGACCGTGTCGCCGGCTTGTAGACGCGTGGCCGGGCCGGGGTTCACCGTCTCGTTACCTCGGCTTTCCAGGACCGCCACCAGGGCGCCGGTGAGTTCGTGCAGGCGGCTCTCGGCCAGGGTCCGTCCGGCCACCGGTGAGTCGGCGGCGACGGTCCCCGCCGCGAAACGCACGCCCCATGGGTACTTGCTCATCACGGAATCCAGCATGGCGGCGGCCCGCGGGTCATGTCCGAGGACGCGGGTGATGGTGGATTCCAAGGCGCGCTGGAACCCGGAGAGCTGGCGCCAGGCCAAGGCGACGATGGCGACGGCGACGACGAGGCCGCCGATGAGCACCGGCAGCGTCGAGGGAACGATGAGGGAGACGGGGACCAGGAGCAAGGCGACCGTCGCCGCCACCCATGCGTCGACGAGGCGGGCGCGCACCCGTCCGGCGCCGCTGCGCTGGTCTGGTTCGAGGCCGACCAGCATCCAGACGAAGTCGCGGTAGGCACGGTACGCTCGGAGCACGAGGGGGGCAGCCACGGCGGCCGCGACGCCGAAGGCCAAGATTGGCACCAGGAGGCCTCGCGGCGTGGGGAAGCGTTCGTAGGCCCAGCGTCCGCCGTAGAAGGCGACCAGGCCCCAGGCCAGCAAGAGAATTAGGTTCGAGGCCAGCAGAAGGCCGGCGGTGCGCCGCAGCGAGCCGCCTTTTGCCTCGACCGGGGCGCTGCGGATGCCTTGGACGAGGCGTTCGATGGGGCGCCGCATCGTCGCGGGGGCCCGCAGAGCCGCACGGGCGAGGGCCGGTGCCTGGCTGGACAGGACCGGGGTCACCGCGAGGAGGACGATCATGGCCGCGATGATGGTGGGCCCGAGGTCGGGGTGTGCGATGCCGTGCGCTTGCGCGGCCGCCACCAGGATGAGGCTGAACTCGCCGAGCGTCCCCAGGCTCAAGCCGGTGCGTAGCGAGGCCTCCAACCCCAAGCCGTGGCCCAGGCTGGCTGGGACATGCACGACGAGCTTGGCGACGAGGAACAGGCCGGCCAACGCCGCGCCCAGGGCAAGCGCGCCCGTCACGGTGTGGAGGTCGACCAGGAGACCCGAGGTGAAGAAGAACAGGGCCAGGCCGATGTCGCGGACGCTCTGCACGGAGTTGCGCAGCACGAACCGCGATCCGGCCTCCGCCGCCGCCACGCCGGCCACCAGGGCGCCGAGTTCGGAGGACCCTGCCCATGTGCCGGCCGCCCCGAAGGCGACGACCAAAGCGCCGCCAGTCAGGACCAGAAGTTCGTTGGAGTGCCGGCGGGCCACGGCGTCGAGCAGGCGCGGGATGACCAGGAGCGCCAGGCCGGTGAGGAGGATGAAGAGGAACAGTAGGCGCAGCACTGTGGCCACGGGGCTCAGGAGGCCGGCTTCCCCGCCGCCGAGGACGGCGATGATGGCGAGGAGGGCGCCGGCCATGACGTCCTGGGCCAAAAGGACCCCGAGCGCGCGCTTGCGGACCTCCCCCATGCCGGGTCCGGAGGACAAGCGTTCGCCGAAGATGGTCGAGGACAGGCACGCCGCCAGGCCAAGCGCCGCGGATTCCACCACGCTCCAGCCCGCCACGCGCCCCAGGGCGTAGGCCAGGACCGCCGGGACGAGGAGATCGAACGGCAGGGTCAGCGCTGTCCGTGACAGGGATTCGCGCAACCGCTTCAGGTCGAGCTCGAGGCCGATCAGGAACAGGATGAAGAGGACGCCGATGGAAGAGGCGGCCTGCAACAGGTGCGGCGGGATCCCCTGCTCCGACAGCGCCAGGGGCGACGTGGCGATGCCGACGGCCAGGTACCCGAGAGGCGGCGGCAGGCTCAGCCGGTGCGCGAGCCAGCCGGCGGCGGCCAGGGCCGCCCCCAGCGCGGCCACGAGCACCAGCAGGTCCGTCACGCAGCGGGGATGGCGTCGTCGCGCAAAGCGTTTCGCACGAAAGGGCTGCGCCCTTTCGAAATCGCTGGGGAGACGGCCTTGCGGCTCTCGGCCTAGCGCCGGCCTTCCCGTTTGGGAAGCCCGGCGTTCCGCTGCGCGCGGACCCACCCTCCTCGGCTGAATCCTTGCAGGCTCGTCGGCGCAAAGGGCAACGCCCAACGGCTACACGTTCCGCCGCGGACCGTAGCTCCACCGCGGGATGGTCGGTGCTAGGCTGAGCCTCGACCCAAAACCCTCAAAGCAGGCCGGTGTCCGCGCCGCCATGGGACAAGCCCGCGACCGCGCCACGTTGCCGGCGTGGAGCTGGGCGTACGTCGCCTTCCGCTTCGGCGACGGCGCGTCGTCGGCCCTCATCCCCCTGGCCGTCGTTCTGCACTACGAGTTGCCTCTGTGGGCGTTGGCGCTCACGACGGCGGCCATGAATTTGGCCGGCGTTCCGGCCGCGTTCCTGTGGGGCACGCTGGTCGACCGCGGCATCGACCGACGCAGCCTGGTCGTCGCCGGCTTCGCGGTCGCGTCTGCGGCGATGGTGCTCTTGGCCTTCGTGCCAATATTCCCACTCTTCGTGGTGGGTGGGATTCTTTACACCGTCTTCGGCGTCGCCACCTCGCCGGCGGCATCGACGATGGTCCTGCAAGGTGTGGAGCGCAGTCGCTGGAGCCTGCACACCGGGGCCCTGTCGCGCCGGACCGGGTCGGCGTTCGTCACCGGCATGACGGCGTCCATCGTGCTCGGCCTTACCCACCACCTGGACCTGTCGGCGATGTTCGCGGCGTCGGCCTCGACCGGGGTGATGGCGGCCCTCATCGCCTGGCGGACCCTTCCCGTCTACCAGCCGCCGCTGCCGCACGACACCGACTACGACGCGAAGGTCGTGCGCGAAGGCGTCCGCCGATTCGAGCGTTCGGTCTATTTCCCTGGCCGATTGCGCCACATTCCCAGCTTGGCGGGCGTCGTCGGGGCCTTGCGCGATCCGGCCCGCCTGTGGCCGTTGGGCTACATGCTGACGTTCATGGGATCCGTGGCGTTCTCCACGAGCTATCCTGGCGTTCTGGCCAACGAGTTGCTGGTGCCGGCAGGCCTGGTGCTCTTGGCGCAGGCGCCGAGCCACCTCATGACGCCCTTGACGTACCCATGGGCCGGCCGTCACGGCATCCGCATCGGCGAATCCCTCGGAGTGGTGCGCGGGAGTCTGCTGCGCACCGCCGCCATTCCCCTGATGTGCGTTCTCGTCGTCGGAATCGGGGCCCGTTCGTTGCCGGCCCTCATGGTCCTGCATGCCGTGATGGGGTTGAGCTTCGCGCTCATCCAGGTCAATGGACCCATCCTCCTGGCCCAAGTCCATCCCGGCGGCCGCGGCCAAGGGGTCGGGACGTACCACGCCGCCGTGGGGACCGGCACCCTGCTCGGTGCTCTGGTCACGTTCGTCCTGCTGCGCGTCTACCCGTACCAGGTGAGCTACCTGTTCTCCATCGCCATGACAATCCTGGGCGGGCTGTGCCTGTACACGGCGCACAGGCGGTGGGTTCGTTCCCAGGCCGGGCCAGCAGTACCCATCACGCCATGACTTGCCGGGGTTCACCCGAGACGATTGGCGCCTACAGCACGTAGTATTCCTGTTTCTTGCGCTCGACGACCGCAAGCACGACGCCGGAATGGACGCGCAGCTTCGCCGCGTCCTTGACAATCTTGTTCGACACGCCGCGCGAGCTCTTGCGTTCCAGGGTCGAGTTGTCGAGGTCGAAGGCGGTCCCTTCGAGGCTGATGACGGCGTCTCCGTCGATGGAGAGCAGGTTCAGGGCGGAGCCCGTGCGGCCGGCCCAGACGTGCTCCTGGCCGGCGCCGATGTAGCGGATGGATTCGCCGCGGCCCACCATGCTGGCGTCGACGCCCTTGTCGTGGCAGCGGCGCAGGAGCTTGAGGTTGGCCAGGAACATGGCGGACCGGCCGCCGTGCCCGCCCAGGAACAGGATAGATTTGGCGCCGAGGGCGAAGGCCTTCTCGAGGGCGAGGTCGCCGTCGGTCTGGTCCTTGTCCGGCTTGTGCCGCTCCATCGGGATGTCGAGCGCGTCGGCCCACTTGTACGCGTCCGGCTTAAGGGAATCCATGTCGCCGACGATGACGGTGGGCGGGTGGTTGGACTTGAGCAGGCACTGGGCTGCGCCGTCGGCGCACACGATGGCGTCGCAGGCCGACAGCAGTTTCAGGTCGTCAGGGCCCGGCTCTTCGCCGTGCAGGACTACTGCAACCTTCACGGATGCGCCGAGGAGGGGAGCTATTTGAAAGGTACGCCAACCGGGCCGTTTAAGAAAACAGCGAGAAACCAGGAGAGGAAGTGGAAAAAAGTGGGGGGTGGGGGGCAGGGGCCACAAACAGCGCGGGCCGGGCGACGGCGCGTCGGCGGCCCGTGATGATCGATCGAGCCGACCACCGACGAACAGTCCCCGGCGGGTCAAGCGGTGTTGGCCTGCGCCGCGCCTGTGCTAGATTGGCGGCAAGGTGCCCGAATCCAGCAGGGAAGCCGTGGCCAACCGCAGCGGCACTCCGCCCGATTCACCGGCGTAGGCCATGGCGTTGGCCAGAGTCGTGACGCCGTTGGAGCCGCCGGCGTAGCTGATGGTCACCAGCACACCCAGGGCCGAGCCGTCCCCGGCCAGCAGGACGCCGGAGCCGGAGTCGCCGGGGATTCCCTGCGGCAGGGTGTAGACCTCGCTGGTCCAGTCGCCGTTGCTTGGCGTGAAGACGACGTAGCCCTCATGCGGCGACAGCGCGGAGATGCCCTGGCGGAGACCCGAGTCACCGTAGGTCAGCACCTTGTCGAGGGTGGCGACGGCTGCCGGGTCGGCCACGGCGGTGGGGCCGCCGAAGAACAGCATCGCGGGGTTGGCCTTCTCGGCGTCGCGCGGGTCGAGGGCCGCGAAGGCGAAGTCGTTGTACAGGCACTCATCGTCGCTGGCGCCGCCCTTGGCCTGCATGGTGCCCCAGCTGGTATAGGCCAGGATTGCGGCGTGGTCCGCCCCCTCGACCTCGATCTTGGTCCCCAGGGCCAGCGGTTCCGAGGCCGGGTCGCAGCCGTCGTCGGCGTTGTTCGGGTCGTTTTTCGTGACGCAGTGCGCCGCGAAGCCGAGGTAGACCGTCGCGTTGTCCGGGCTGGTGAAGAGGAAATTGCTTGTGCATTGGCTGCCCGCCGCGATGATCTGCACGCCGGGGCGACTCGTTGCCACCCCCAAGGCGGCCCATTCACGCGGGGGGCCGGTGGCGTTGGGGGTGAGGTTCCCGCCCCCGCCGACGGAGCCGTTGCCGCCCACGCCTCCGCCTGGGCCCGTCGAGGGAGGAGGTCCCGAGGTCGTGCTGCGCGAGGACGTGGCACTGGCGCTCGGCGACGGCGAGCCGGTCGGCTCGTCCGCAGGCTGGGCCAGGCATCCGGCCAGCACCGGGGCCAACAGGAGAAGGCCCAAGGCCAGACTCCAACGCATTCACCCCTACTGGGGGCCTCGAAGGAGAAAAGGAGTCTGGTCGGGGACTGGAAGAATCAGCGCCGCACCCGGCCCGAAAGAGCCCGCCACCCTTTTCAGCGCCTTAAAAGTCCCCGCTCCGAAATGAAACTCCTGCTGGTTCACTCGGACTTCATCGAGTACAAGGCCACCAAGAAGGCCCTGAAGTCCGCGCCGGAATTGGCCGAGGCCGACATGGCGGGCCGCATGGAGGAGTGCCTGTGCGCCTTCGTCTCCGTCGAGAAGGCCGACGAAGCGGGCCTTGACAGCGCCGTGCGCAAGGCCGCCGCCGAGATCGTCAAGGTCGCGGACCAAGTCAAGACCAAGCGCGTCATGCTCTACCCATACGCGCACCTCTCCAACTCGCTGGCCGCGCCCCCCGTCGCCATGCAGGCCCTTCCGGCACTCAAGGCTGCTTTGCCCGCTGACTACGAGGTCAAGCAGTCCCCCTTCGGCTGGTACAAGGCCTTCAGCATCTCGTGCAAGGGCCACCCGCTCTCCGAACTGAGCCGCCACGTCCTGCCCGACGAGCACGTGCACGCCGACGGCTGCTGCGGCTCCGGGGCCGGCATCTCGGTCGTCGCCGCGCAGGCGCAGGCCAAGTCGTCGGCGAAGGCCGGCGCTCCCAGCGAACCCGCGAAAACGGGAAGCGGTTCGCTCGCATCCGACGAGCAGAACCAGGCGCTCAAGGCCGAGAAGACCCTGCGGTCCTCCTGGTACGTCCTGTCCCCCGACGGGTCGATGGTGCCCGCCGCGTCGTTCGACTTCTCGAAGTGGCCCGGCCTGGCCAAGTTCTACGCGTACGAGAACGGCGGCAGCCGCAAGGCGGACTCCGAGCCGGCGCACATCCCGCTCATGCAGCAGATGGAGCTCGTCGACTACGAACCGGGCTCCGACTCCGGCAACATGCGCTGGTTCCCCAAGGGCCAACTCATCAAGCGCCTGCTCGAGGAAAAGATCAACCGCGTCTGCCGCGCCGCCGGCGGCCTGCAGATTGAGACGCCGATCATGTACGACGTCAACCACCCGGCGCTCAACAAGTACCTCAACAAGTTCCCCGCCCGGCAGTACCGCATCCAAAGCGACGAGAAGGAACTCTTCCTGCGCTTCGCCGCGTGCTTCGGCATGTACCTCACCATGGGCCGCGCCACGTTGTCGTACAAGCATCTCCCGGCGCGCATCTACGAGCTCACACACTACTCCTTCCGCCGTGAACAGTCGGGCGAGACGGCCGGCATCAAGCGCCTGCGCTGCTTCACCATGCCCGACATGCACACCCTCGTCGCCGACCTCGAGCAGGCGCGCGGCGAGTTCAAGGCTCAGTTCGACCGCAGCAAGGCCTGGATGGACGCCCTCGAGATTCCCTACGAGACCGCGGTGCGCTTCGTCAAAGGCTTCTACGAGGAGAACAAGGAGTTCGCCGTGTCCCTGGCCAAGACCGTCAACCAACCGGTCCTCGTCGAGATGTGGGAGCAACAGTCGTTCTACTTCGTCATGAAGTTCGAGTTCAACTTCAACGACACCGTCAACAAGGCCTTCGCGCTGAGCACCGTGCAGATTGACACGCAGAACCCGGAGAACTTCGGCATCCAGTACACCGCCTCCGACGGCTCGCGCAAGCACCCGTACCTCCTCCACGCCAGCCTGTCCGGCGCCATCGACCGCAACCTGTGCGCCATCCTGGAGCACCAGTCCACCGTCGCCAAGGCCGGCCAGAAACCCATGCTGCCGTTCTGGCTGAGCCCGACGCAGGTGCGCTTCCTGCCGCTCAACGACCAGTTCACCGCTGAATGCGTGCGCCTGGCCGATGAGTTGAACGGAGAAGGATTCCGGGCTGACGTCGACGATTCCGGTCACGGCGTGGGCCGCAAGATCGCCGAAGCCGAGAAGGACTGGATTCCGCTCATCGTCGTCGTCGGCGAGAAGGAGAAGGTCTCTGGCAAGTACGTTCCGCG
>JBAZXE010000009.1:0-46552 GCA_041659985.1 Thermoplasmatota archaeon
TGTGGTCGACGAGGTCGTCGGCCGTGATGTCGTCGCGGATGACGACGTTGGCGTTGTTGACCTTGAACTGCTTGATGATCTCCGCAATCTCCTCGGCGGTGAGATGCGTCTGCTTCTTGGTGATCTGGACGTCGACGCCGCCCCGGTCCGTGTAGTAGACGGCGATGTCCATCGGCCGGCGGTTGAGGCGGATGGCCGACTGCTCCAATTCGCGGATGATGATGGGCAGGTGCTGGTGCGCCTTTGTGCAGTCCAGCGTGACCAAGATCATGTCCGAGTTGCGGGCGGCGGCGATGACCTCGCGGCCACGGCCCTTGTTGAGGTGGGCGCCGGCGATGATGCCGGGCATGTCGAGGACTTGGATGTCGGCGCCGCGGTGCGTCACCATGCCGGGGATGACGGTCAGAGTCGTGAACTCGTAGGCCGCCATGGCCGAGGTCTCCTGGCCGGTGAGGGCGTTCAGGATGGTCGATTTCCCGACCGACGGAAGGCCGACGAGGCCGACGGTGGCGTTGCCGGATTTCTTGACGGCGAAGGAGAGGCCGCCGCCCCCGCCCATCGAGGCCTGTTTCTCCTGGGCTGCGCGGAGGGCGGCAATCTTGGCTTTGAGCTTCCCGATGTGGAACTCGGTGGCCTTGTTCTTCTGGGTCTTGAAGATCTCTGCCTCAATCTCTTTGATTTGGTCGGCAACGGTCGCCAAGATGGCCCTCCTTGGCGTCGGCCAGCAGGGTCTCGTAGAAAAGCGTGGGGAGAAGGGGAAAGGAGGGCGGAAGGCCTACGCGTCGTCCTCGAGATCCTCGATCTCGCCTTCCTCGCTGGCATCCTCGCCCGACTCTTCGTCGTCGACTTCCTCGGCCTCGACCGAGCCGACGACCGGGGTCATGCGCCAGGCCCCGCCGCCCTGTTGGTGGAGGGAGCGGTCAAGGTCGATGTCCAGGACGATGCGCGTCTCGGCGGCCTCCTCGACGTCGAACGGGTGGTTGAGCTTCAGGGTCCCGCTCGATACGGTGATGGGGACGCGTGTGCCGTTGTCGATGCCGTAGGCCTCGGTCACGGTGATGCGCAGTTGGGTGTACTTGCCAGCGGGCAGATCCGCCTCGCCAAGGAAGGCGGCGTGCGTCCCGCTGGCGTTGAGCAGGTCGACATCGACGCCGGCGGAGTCCTCGAAGAGGGTGCGCCAGCCCGCCGTGCTGTTGTCGTCGTCGCCGTCGGTCTCGTTGTCGTCGGTCGTGCTGTCCTCGGAATCGTCTGCGTCGTCCCCATCGTCGCCGGCCGCGTGAACCTCGACCTTGGTGAAGACGACATGGATTTCGTCGAATTCGTCGGTGGGCGCGTCCTTGACGTAGACGCTCGCCGAGCCGTCCCCGCCTGAGGAGGAGCAGCCGGCGAGGAGGAAGGCCAGGGAAAGGGTCGCGGCCAGAAGGGCGGAGGCGGCGGAGCGCGTCATGCGCCTGCATTGTCCGGGAGGATAAAAATGGCTCAGGCGAGGGCTACCGACCCCTGTCCGGCCCAATCCTGCCACCCTTCGAGTCCTGTCCGAGGGTCATTATAAGCTTGGACGGGGGAGTCCACCCTGTCATGCGAGGCTTGGCCACGCTGCTCACCATCCTGTTCTTGCTGGCCCCCCTGGCGGCGGCCCAGGGCGGCGAGGGCAGCGAGAGCAAATCGAGCACCTCCTCGCACTCGGAGTCTTCGTCGAGCTCTTCGGAGTCCGACCGGCCCGAGTCCGAGTCCCAATCCAGCACGACTCCGCCCCCTGAGCCCCGCGAGGGGGACGGCTGCCCCCTGCCGCGCGAACGCCCGGACAACCAGACCGAACTCGATGCCTGCAAGGAGCGCTACTGTGAAGAGAACCGGGACGACGCCCGCTGCGATCAAGGCGACGAGGCCGAGGACGGCCCCCGCCCGCCAGCCGGCTGGGAACGCTGGTGCCGTGACGAGGCCCGCGAGGATGCGCAGCGCGAACGCTGCCGCCAGGCCCTCGATGACTTCGAATCCACGTCGGAGGGCGATGGCCACTGGATCTCCTTCCAGGTCGACGCTGCCAACTCTACGATTCTCAACTACACGGTCGCCGAGGGCCTCGTCCTGGACGCCATCCATCTCGAGACCGGCTCGGACAACCTGACCGTCCACCGCGCTGGATCCACCGTCCGCGTCGGCGACGAGGACAGCGAACTCATCCTCCACGACGACCCGACCGGCCTCGTCCGCTTCAAGGGCGACGATGGCTCTCTCACCCTCGTTCTGGCCGAAGGGTCCGTCGTTGACCCCTCCCAAGACGGCGCGGTCGCCCGCATCCAGTTGCCCGACGGCCGCATCGCCCACTTGCGTTCCGAGAACGCCACCTGGCTCGACAACCGCACCGTCCTCATGACCGGCTTCGGCGCCCTCCTGGTGCCACCGGCCGAGCCCGTAGGCCGCCCCGATGACGCCGAACGCGAGGACCGCGAAGAGAAGATGCAAGACGCGATCGAGGACCGCAAAGTCGGCGCCGAGATCACTCTGCGCGGCCCCCCGGCCATGGCGGCCCTGTCCGACGGCAACGGCAGCGTCGAAGTCCTGGCCTACGACGACGTCGAGGTCCAGGTCCAGCTCCCCTCCGGCCAAATCGCGACCCCCGACGCCCCCATCCGTATCGAGGTCAGCGCCGAACTGGACGAAGGCCGCACCATCGTTCTCAACCTCAACCGTTCCCTGCTGGAGAACCTCGACCCCGATTCCCTGGTCCTGCGCTACTTCGACCTGCACGCGCAGGCGGACGGCTCGGTCGTCGAGACCGAGGTCGTCATCCGCATGGCCTCGAGCCTGCAGGACATCCTCGACCCGACGGACGACCTCGGCCAGCCGGAGTACTGGGTCGTCGAGGACGCCAACGGCCTACAGGCCATGTTCACCATTCCGCACTGGTCGGCGCACGCCATCACTGTCGGCAGCCTCGCCCTCATCACCAGCCCCAACGTCCTGGCCGGCCTCGCCATCGGCGTCGCCGGCAGCGTCGTGGCCGCGGCCGTCATGTTCTGGCCGCGCAAGCCGGAAGACGACTAGGCGACCAAACAGGAATTTCGGGAAGGACGGGAATTTTGCCTTTCAGATATTCCAGGGAAGTCTCGTAATTCCTGTTCGGGCGCCGCCGGCCACGTGCATAACGGCTCACTTCGGCGGTGGCGCCTCGCCCTCGAAATCCTCGGCGACCGTACCTGGTTCGCGCGTCGAATCCATAACGGCCTCAGACGGAGACGAGTCCGATGCAGCCCCGCTTTCGGGTTTCTTGACCACCGGCGGTCCCAGCGCCAGCCACGCGTCGGCGAAGCGGTCCACGGCCGCGTCGAGGAACGAGCGGCGATACGTCACCAGCAGGTTGGCGACGCGTTCGGGGGCCTCGACGTAGAGGCGCTTGGTGCGGCCGTCCGGCTCCTCGCGCAGGATGTTGGCGGCCCTTAGCTTGTTGAGGTGGAAACTCAGCGTTGGGCCAGTCACGCCGATGACTTCGCGCAGGTCTTTTGGCGAGGCTCCCGGGTTGAGCAGCAGATGGCTGCAGATGCGGCGCGGCGCGTCGTGGCGCACCAGGTAAAGGATGTCCTTGTCGCGGCGGTCCATGCCCTCGCCGGGGTAGAACGCCTTGAAGCCCGCTGATTCACGCGTCACCAGTTGGCCGTGCTTGACCAGTTGGTAGCAGTGGTACTCCAGCGTCGAGACCGGCATCTCCAGCCGCGCGGCCAACTCGCGCATGTGCAGGCCAGGCGACTCCTGCACGAAACGGACGATGCGCCGGCGCGCCTCGAGGTCGAGGACGGTGTCCGGCGTGGGCGGCGGCGGGGGCAACTCAGGGCTCCTCGGGTTCCGGCCCCAGTCACCGCTTCATGACGGCCAAGTAGAGCGCGAGCACGATGCCGAGGCCGAGAACGGACAATCCCGCCAGCCCAAAGTCCCCGCCCTCGATGGCGGCGCGGTCGTCGTACGCCAGCTTGGTCAGGAAGATGCCCTGGATCGCCAACAGCAGGAAGGCGAAGCCCACCCAGAGGAGGCGGCCATGCCGCAAACGCACATAGGAGACGAGGCCCACGACGAAGAGGAGGGTGGCCACGCCGCCCAGAAGCACTGCGGCCCCCACGGCCAAGTTCGCGATCCAGCTCATCGCCGGACGAGCCGCGCTCCAAGCGATAAACCGTCCGCCTGGACGCGCTCGACGCGGCGCGGACTGGGCAAGCTTGTCAGGTCGCCAGGCGTTGCCGTCGTTCGGCCTGCAGCCGCTCGACCAGGCGTTTCACGGCGTCGCCGGTGCGCGGCGGAAGCAGGAATCCCTCCGTATGGGGGCAGTATTCATCATCGAAGATGGTGGTCCGCAGGTCCTCGGCCCACACGGCGGGGTAGAGGCGGCACCCTTCGGGCCGCACATCGTGCACACTGCACAACCCGTCGTCGCGCAAGAACCAGCAGGGGCGTCCGGCGCCGCCGCGAGCTGCGGGGCCGTCGCGTGTCTTGAGCTGCAGGTAGCCGTCGTCCGCCTCGAACCAGAAGGTTTCCCCCGGGCGGTGTTGGGCGAGGCGGCGCAGGTCGTCGTTGGTGAGCAGCATCTCGATGTCGTGGCAGCACAGGCTGCACTGCTTCTCGATGCACGGCACGCCGGCCTTGACGGGAATCGACGGCAACGCCGACGGTGGAGGCGGGGGCGGGATGGGCATGTCAGGACTTCGTCGCGTCGCCGGTGCGGGCCAACGTGATGCCACGCTGCCCCTGATAACGGCCCGTTGCACCGTAGTCGCGCGTCGGGGCTGAGTGCAGCATTTCGAGGACGACTTGGCAGAAGCGGTCGCCGATGGGGATGGAGAGGGCCTCATTGCCGGCATTGAAGGCACCGACGGTGAGGTTGCCATGGAACCCTGCGTCGACCTTGCCGAAGGCGGCGATGACTCCTTTGCGCGAGTAGCTCGAGCGGATCCACAGGGAGCCGACCGCCTCGCGTGGCATCGTGAGCATGGCCTCGGTGCCGACGATGAAGCGGGTCATAGGGGGGACGATGGCGGTCCCGGAGGAGACCGGTTCGGCGGAGACGGAGGGGACCAGCACGTGCGCGATGCGCAGGTCGAGGCCGTTGGGCGTCAGGTCCTGCGCGTGCCACGGCTCGGCCTTGAACGTGCCCGCGCCAACCGCGGCGAGGAAGTCCGAGTCACTCCAGACGGCCATGCCGGCGCACCGCCCGTCGGCCTTATCACGATACGCCAAGTCGCGGCGCCAACGGGCTCGTAGGCTAGTTTGGTAGACTTCCAGGTTTGGGACCTGGAGACCTCGGTTCAAATCCGGGCGGGCCCACTGGAATTCGCTTCGCTCATCAGCGGGGCGCCCGCCCGGATTCTCCGCTCGCTGGCCATCGCTTGCCCTGAGCGCTGCGGCGCTCCGGGCGCAAATCCGGGCGGTCCCACTGATTTTCGTTTAGCCCGTGCTGGTCAGCGTCGCGTCGGGCACGACGTTGCAGCCGTAGCCGACGACGAAGAGGCCGCCGTCGATGTTGGACAGGTAGAGCAGGCCGTCCTGCAGAACGGTGTCCCAGATCTCGGCGAAGGCCAGCGCCGTCGGGGCGGATTCCGGGTTGTTGCCGTAGTGGGCGACGGGGCTGAGCTCCGCGGTGCCGACGACGGGGATTCCGGAGAGCTGCGTCAGGTCGAAGACGTACACGCCGAGCGTGTAGTAGCTCAGGTAGAGCTTGCCGCCGACCATGTTGAAGTTGTGCTCAGGGGCCGTGGAGCCGGGGCCGGGCTCGGCCTGGTAGACGGCCAGCAGCAAGGGGGCCTCGAGGAGGGTGGCGTCGTAGACCTTGAGGGCGTTGGCGCCGACCTCACCGATGGTGGCGACCAGGCGGCGGCCGTTGATCCACTGGGCCTGGATGGTGTGCGTGTAGGCGCCTTCCACGGGGTTGGCGATGCCGCCGGCGAGGGCGGGGTTGGCGGGATCGTTGACGTTGAAGACGGTCCAGCCGTGGAAGCCGTCGGCGGAGTAGAGGTACCAGTTGCCGTCAACCTCGTCCTGCGTCACGAACATGTCGTGCGGGCCGAGGGGGCCGCCCTCGACGGGCAGGGTCTGCGTGACGTAGGTGAGGGTGCGGGCCTCGGGCGGGCCCTCGAGCTTGAGGATCCAGACGCCGGTGTTGCTGTTGGGCGCAAGGAAGACCCAGTCCTGGTCCGCGATGCGCTTGGTGTAGAGCATGTGCGAGTTCTCGCTCACGCGCGGCAGCGGGTCCGTGGTCACGGCGGCGTCGGTGAAGTTCCAGCGCCCGGCAAACGTCGGGTTGAGGGGATCGCGAATGTCGACCATGACGATGCCGCCATCGGCGCCGTAGAGGACGGTGGCGTTGTCGGGGCTGAACTTGACATCGAGGGCGCCTTCATTCTGGTCAAGCGTGAAGTTGCCGAGATGACGGAGCTGCAGGGGGTTCGTGATGTCGATGATCTCGAAGCCGCCGGTGCCGTAGCGGGCGTGGACGGCCAGGGTGCCGCGGATGTCAATCTCGGCATGCATTCCGCTGGCTTCCGGGTAGCTGATGTTGGCGAGCTGCACGAGGTTCGTGGAGGTGTCGTCGCCGACGGGGGCCTCGCATGGCACGTCCGCCATGAGGTCCTGGATGGCGGGCCAGACGCTGGCTGGGCGCACACCGGTGTAGGTGTAGTTGGAGTCCGTCGTGGACTCGGGATTGGAGCCGGAATCGCCGTCGAGGCAGCCGGAGAACAGGGCCACAGCCAGGGGCAGGGCAAGCAGAAGGGGCGTCAGGCGCACGACAGGCGCTGTGCGGACCTCTGGAAAAGCGTTGTTGCATCGCCGCGGCAATCCCTGACAAGTCGACCTGGCTGGCGGCGCCCGAGCCGAAGCAAGGGCCCTGAACCCGAAAAGCGACGGGCGTTTCGTGCCTAGATGAGTCCGTAGGCGTTTGCCCCGTACCACGCCACGAGCAGGCCGCCGACGACGAGAATGGCCGCGCTGGCCTTGTGCAGCCACCGTGCCCCTGCCAGGATGGCGCCGAGGCGGGTCTGCTGGCCGAGCGCCACGAGTGCGGCGATGGCCACGACCACGCCTGCCACGGCGACAGTGTAGAGCGCGAACGCCGTGAGCCCCACGCGCGGGGACTCGACGAAGCCCGCCAGGAGGATGGGAAGGAACAGCGGACCGGTGCAGGCAAAGCCCGCCAGGCCGTAGGCGGCGCCGAAGGCCGTGAAGCCGGCCCGCTCGTCGAAACCGGCCAGCGAGGCGGGCGGCCGCAGGAAGCCCCAGTTGGTCCCGCGAAGGGCGAGCACGCCGAGCACCGCGAGGCCGAGCCCGAGCACGGGGGCCAGCCAGGGCAGGAGAGGCCGCAGCGCCGCACCGAAGGCCCAGAACAACACGGCCAGTGCAGCGTAGACGGCGACGATGCCAAGTGCTGCCTGCACGCCGCCGCCCAGGGCGCGCACCACGCGGACTGGCCCGGCGGCAGACGACCCGCGCTCCAGCAGCAGGCCGACGTAGGCGGGTAAGAGTCCGATGCCGCACGGCGTGAAGGCGCAGGCGAGGCCGGCGATGAAGGCGAGACCGAGGAGGCCGACGCGGATGGCGGGGATGGGGGCGGCGGCCCCGAGTTCGGCCGCTTGCACGGCGTCGGCCACGCCGTCCGCGCCTTGCAGGCCTTCGCGGGCGTAGACCAGTTGGCCGTCGCGGTCCACGACAGCCAGCTTCGGCAGGCTGACCGCGGCGTACTTGACGTACACCTGGTCAGTGTCTCGGGCGTGCCGCCACGGCACGTCCGTCCGTTGCTGCAGCTTGACGAGGTCGGCGTCGGATTCGCCGCCGAAGGCGTTGCCCGAGCCGGGGTCGCTCCACGTGTCGATGGAGAGGATGACGACGTCTGGGTTTGCGGCGGCCAGCGGCTTGAGCACGTCCTCCGTCACCGTGCGGCACGTCGTGCATGCCACCGCCATGAAGTCGAGCACGACGGTCTTGCCGCGGTAGTCGGAGAGACGGAAAGGCTGCGGCTCGCCCTGCGTACCATTTTCGTAGCCCGTAGAGGCAAGCGCGAAGTCCGGTGCGGGACCCTGCGTCCGCCAAGCCGAGGCGAGCGTGGCGCCGGTGGCGACCGCGAGGACAAGCGCAAGCGCAAGCCACAGGTCGAGGGTCCGCCGCGAGGAGCGATGGGCAACCTCTGCCTGCGGTCCCGGTCCGGCCACGACGGTTTCCAGGGGACGGCGGCGATAAGCCTTGGGCTGCTATGGGCGCCGCCAAACGGTTGCGGCCAAGGCCGCGACCACCAGCAGGAGCATGGCGCCCGGCAGGCCGGGTGATTCGCGCGGCTCGGCGGCGATGTCAAAGGCCAGGTAGTGCGCCTCGGCGCAGGCCAAGGCAGCCTCGCCTTGGCATTCAGGGGCCAGCACGTCGGGCCCGACGGGGAACCGCACGGTCTGCGTCGTCCCGTTGGGGAGGCGTTCCTCCAGCAGCCACGTGACGCCAAGGCGCCAGCCAGGTTCGTAATCCACGGGCCTGCCGTTGGCGAGGTAGGCCGAGGTGTCAAAGCGGAACGTGTCGCCAGTTTTCTCGGCGGGCGCGGGCGGCGCGAAGCAGGCTTGGCCGACGCGGCAGACCTGGTAGAAGGCCGCCGTGACGTTGCTGCCCGGCGCCAATGCAAGGAAGCCTTGCCACTGCGTGTGCGCCGCCACCACGACTGGGTCGTGCCCTGCGCCCAAGACGTCGGCGCGCAACTGCGGCGCGGCCGATTCCGGATGGGCCGTCGCGGGGAGACCGAGGGCCAGCGTCGCCAAGACGACGAGGAAGCCGACCCAGGCACGCATGGGCCTCCGTTGGGGACCGGACGCAAAAGGGTTGTTGCCCGCAAGCGCCAAATGGCGACGCCCCAGTCGATGGGTGTGCGTCGGGCGATTCTTGCCGTCACGCTGGTCCTTCTCTTGTCCGGCTGCGCGGCCTCCGACCCCGATGACGGAAACGCCGCATTGGGTGATGGGGACGCATCGACCGCGGCGGAGTCGGGCGTGTTGACCGGACAGGTCACCGCCCTCGGCACCACCGCCAGCCAAGCCATCGCGTTGCACAGCCTCGGGCACGAGCGCTTGGCCGTCATCCTCGTGCTGGTGAGCAACGTCCCCGAGACCTCTCTCGTCCTCAACGTCACCGGCCCGGCCGGCCGCAGCGCTGAAGTCAGCACTGGGCCGCTGCTTTACGCCCTGCCCGGAAACCGGCCGGCCATGGCGTTCAACTTGCCCGAGGTGGGCGACTGGACGGCGTCCGTGCAGCTCGAGAGTGGCGCCAGTGCGGACTACGAAGTCCACTGGTGCGCCGACGATGCAACGACCGTCGGACCGGCCGACAACTTGGCCTGCCAGCGCGACTACTGATTGGGCCGGGCCGCGTCGGCGCGCAGGATGAGCGCCATCGAGAAGACGAACAGCGCAAGCGCCGTCCACACCACACCGAGTCCGGGCAGCCACGCCACGGCGACGACGACGCGGTCGACGGTGTCGGTGGCGCAGGCGCGCGGCGGGTTGGCGGCCTGGTAGGCTTCAATGGTCCGGTTGTCGCTGCAGCCACTGCTGGCCACATGCACGGAATCCACGTTGAGGTAGACGTCGCCGTTCCAAGCCCGCAACGTCGCCGGGAGCGGGAAGTGCGCGCCAACTTGGCTCTCCCAGCCCAGGACACCGGACACCTGGCCTGCTGCATCGGTTCGCTCAAACCGGGGGAGAATCTTGTCCGCGAAGGGTCCGTCCGCCACGATGTCCACGCCGGTCAGGCGCAGGTCCACCGGTCCGATGGAGAGGGCATCGCCGACGGCGAGGTCGGCCGTCGCGGTCTCCTTCCAGTACGTGCTGGGCGCGTAGCCGAGAAGCGCCATGGCGACCGCAAGATGTGCGCCGTAGAGTCCGACCTGGCGCAGCCGCGCCCAGGTCTTTGCGTCCACTGGTCCCGACGAGAGGGGCGCGCGGCGCATCGCAAGCCAGCCCGCCAAGGCCAATATGGGGGCGATGCCGAATCCGCCGAGCAGGGCGGCCAACGCGTAGGCCAGGCCAGGCCGTTTGGGTGAGGCGCCGGCAAGGCTCCGCATGGCAATCCACAACACGACGGCCGAGGCAAGCCCGAAGACCAGTTGGGCCGGGAAGACCGGATGCCAGACCCATGCGCCGTAGCCGATGCGGCTGGGCGGGTTGAGCCAGAACAGGAGGTCGAGCAGGCCGGCCAACGCCAGCAAGGTCGGGCCGCGCCGTTGCGCTTTGCCGATGCCGGGCGCCAAGGCGGCGTCGCGGACGCGAAGCAGGCTGACCGCGACGAGCGCGGCCGACAGGACGAGGAGGTAGGCGCCTTCGCGGTGGTTTGGGACCGCGAGGGCGGCGAGTCCGCCGGCCGCCCACACGCCGGCGGTCAGCCACAGGCTGGTGCGGCGGCCGACAAGGGCGTGCGACTGCAACACGAAGAGACCGAGGATTGCCGGCGTGGCCAGGAGGGGCAGCCGGTTTTCGTAGAACGTGGTGTCCCAGCCGTTGGCGGAGGCGACGTGGACGAGGAAGAAGACCAGGAGCGAGAGGCCGAGGACAAGGACGGAGTAGGCGGCCAGGCTGCGCAGGTCGAGGCGGCGTTTGCGAGTCGATGCCTCTTCCTTAGCCATGAGGGCGGGCAAGGCTGCGGCGATGCAGGCGATGAAGAGCAGGGCCAGCAGGCCGAGTCCGGTGCGGCCGCCCGTGAGGCGCCACGATGCTTCGAACAGCATGGCAAGAGCAAGGCGCGGAGCGATGGCGGCGAGGGTCGCGAAGGCGCCCAGCGCGGCGGCGATGGCGAGGCTGGCGCGTTGCAGGGTCTTGTGTTCGCGAGCCAGACGGATGCACCACAACGCGAGGCCGAGTCCAACCGTGGCGAGGAAGAGCCGCACGTAGACCAGCAAGCCCGGCTCGACGGCGAGGATGTCGAGGAAGCGCGCCGGCGCATCGGGGTCGAAGGTGTTGGTCGGGTCGGTAAAGGCGTGCACCGAGACCCACAGTCCGCTGCGCGTGCTCACAGTCGAGAAGAGGGTGAGGAGGAACGGCAGAAGGCCGAGGAACGGACCAACGATGCGGTAGCCGCCGAAGCGCGCGTGGTGGAGTTGCGCATGCAGGAAAACCGTCAAGGCCAGCCACGGCAGCAGATTGGCCACCTCGACGGGATCCCACGCCCAGTAGCCACCGAAGCCCAACGTGTAGTAAGCCCACAATCCACCCAGGCCCATCGCGAAGGTGTAGAGGAGCCAGTCGACGCGCGTCCAGACGAGGCCGATGCGGCTCCAGCGGTCGGTGCCCGAGGCGAGATGGCCCAGGACGGCGGCGGCGGGCACGGTCGCCAACGCGTACGCCGTGAACATCAACGGCGGGTGGATGAGGATGAACGCCGACTTCAGGGTCGGGTTGAGGCCGTTGCCGCCCGGGCGTCCTTGCAGGAAAAACTCCGGCGTCGGAGCAAATGTCTTCTGCGCGGCGACGGCGGCCAGGAATGCCGCAGCGAACAGGGCCATGAACAACCGCGTCCAGGTGCGGCCGCGCTCTTCCTCCGCATCCTTGGCGGGGATGACGGAATGGCGCCAGGCCATCAAGGCAGCAACGGAAGCGACCAGCGCGGACCACAGCAGGAGGCTTCCTTCACGGCCCGCCCAGGTCCCCGCGATGCGCCAATGCAAGGGAAGGGACGTGCTGGTGTAGAGGAAGACGTACTGGATCGAGACGTCCGCCGCAATGAAGCGACCCAGCAGCCAGAGGAAGGCAATGACGACGATGGCTGCGGCACCGGCCATCAGCCCGCGTCCGATGCGGGCTGCCGCCGGCCATGCCTGCGCGCGGTCGCGGGCGGCTGCACCCGCTGCGGCCAGCATGCAGGCACAGGCCAGCCAAAGCGCGGCGTCCCACGCGGCAACGCTCATGGCAGCCTCCGAGCCAGCATGGCCAAGGCTAGGCCCGCCGCTGCTGCGAGGCCGACGGGCAGCCCATCGCGCGTCGCCCACTCGAGGTACCGCGACGTGGGTTCAGGTTCACCGGGCTCGGCGATGCCGCGGACGACGGCGATGTCCTCGATGGCCTTGTCGCCGTAGAGGCACGGGTCGCACCACGTGGCGGAGAGCATTTCGGCGAGGACGCCCTTGACGGTCTGGACTTGTGTTGCGCCAAGGGGCGCGTGGGTGGCCTGGACCACTTCGCGCGCGTCGAAGCGCGGCGACGGGGCATCCTGCTGCAGCCACGCCGCGATGGAGAGTTCGCTGCGTTGCCAGGCGTCGTCGAGGGCGAACGTGGCCGTGAGGTTGAGGGGCCCCGAGAGGTCCACGGTCCCGAGGTCGCGCACGGCGCGGACTGTGAAGCGGTGGTCGGTGACGCCGTTGGTCAAGCCCGGCGGAGGCTGGTACTCGACGTGGTCTTCGGCGACGGCGAGCCACAGGTGCAGGTCCTCGCCGGCAAGTTGGGCTTGCGGCTGGATGGAGACGGACGCGACGACTTGCCGGCCGGCGACGAGCGACCGGAGGGTCAGGGCGACGGGGGCTTCTTCGGGCATTCGTGCCGCGATGGCCTGGTCGTACGCCGAACGCGCCGAGGCGTAGGGCTGGGCGGGATCCGGGATGCTTTCGATGGGCAGGACGCCATCCGCGACGAAGAAGGGGAAATCGAAGCGGCCCTTTTCGGCCACCAGGGGGGAGTATCGCACGGCGAAGGGGTCGGAGCCTTGATAGGCGATCCCGAGCGGGTCGACGCCGTCATCGGGATGGAACAGGAGAACGGTGAGGCCGACCCCTTCCGGCTCGTCGGCGACGGCGGACGGGAGGAGGGCCACGGACGCGACAAGAAGGGCCGCCCACGCAAGACCCGACACCGCCTTCACGACGGGCTGGACTCCTGGCGCCTCTTTGGCTTTCCCACTCCGGCGACGGCTAGGGCGGTCCGCATTGCGCTGGGCAACGCTTGCGCGTCCAGGTCCTTGATGGCGACCCAGGCGGCCTCCGACGTGCCGCCGCCACCCGTGCGCACGAGGCGGGCGGGTTGGACGGCCATTTCCCAGGTCCGGTGGGAGAATTGGTGGCGCGCCGGCTGCGCCTTTCCTCTCGCGCGCACGACGAGTCCGGTCTGTTCAAGCACCAGCTCGGGAAGCGGCCGGTCGGCGGTCCCCCCGGGCAAGGACCACAAGCCGGCCAGAAGGCCGCGGGCGGGGTTGCGGACGAGCAGCACGCGACCGTCGCTTTGCACGACGGCGAAGGCATGGCGCTCAATCCTCGGAGCCTTTGCCTGTTTCGCGGCCGGAATCCGGTCCTGCAGACCCTTGGCCTGGGCTTGGCAATGGGCGGCGACCGGGCACTCGCCGCAGCGCGGATTGCGCGGCGTGCACACGGTCGCGCCGAGGTCCATCAAGGCCTGGTTCCAGTCGCCTGGCGACGCAGCGGGCACAAACGCAGCGGCCGCCTTCGCGACCTTTGCCTTGAGGGCAGGTGACGAAGCCGAGCCCGGCCAGGCATGGAGGCGGGCGAGGACGCGGACGACGTTGCCGTCGACCGCCGGCACGCGCTCACCGAACGCGATGGACGCGATGGCGCCGGCGGTGTAGGTCCCGACGCCGGGCAAGTCGTGCAATCCAGCGGCGTCCGTCGGCATGCCCTGGCGAGCCACCTCGTTGGCGGCGGAGTGGAGATTGCGGGCGCGGGAATAGTAGCCCAGCCCCGACCAGAGCTGGAGGACCTGCTCCAAGTCGGCGGCCGCCAGGGCATGGACGGTGGGGAAACGCGCCATCCAGCGCAGGTAGTACGGTGTGGCAACGTCGACGCGCGTCTGCTGCAGCATGATCTCGGAGACCCACACCGAATAGGGGTCCTTGCTCCGTCGCCACGGAAGATCGCGCGCCTCCTGCCGGTACCAGCGCAACAGGTGCCGCCTGAGCGCCGTCGCATCCGGTCCTGCCACGGAGTCGTTGACGACCCGAGGCCGCATGGCGTTTGCGGCGCTCGCGACGGACAACCCGGACAATGGGGTTGGCCGGGGGAAACCCTTTCCTGGCCGGGACGCTGCCCTGGGCGTGAGCCCGCAGGCCGACCAAGACCGCTATGCCCCGCACTCCATCTGCTTCGGCTGCGGACCCGCCAACAAGAAAGGCCTGCACATCAAAAGTCACTGGGAAGGGGACCCGAAGAAGGTCGGCGACGGCGGCGGGCGGTTCGTGATGGCCTTCACGCCCGAGGAGCACCACCAGGCGTTCCCCGGCGTCATCAACGGCGGCATCCTCGGCACCCTGCTGGACTGCCACAGCAACTGGTGCGCCGCCACGGCGCTCATGCACACGCACGGCTGGTCCGCGCCGCAATGCACGGTGACCGCCGACTTCCACGTCAAGCTGCGCCGCCCGACGCCCTTCGGCAAACCGTTGCGCCTCGAGGCCAAGGTCGAGACCATCACCGAGGACCGCGCGCAGATCCACTGCGAGGTCCTGTGCGACGGCAAGGTCACGGCCACCTGCGACGGCTTGTTCGTTGCCGTGAAGGAAGGCCACCCGGCGTGGCACCGGTGGGGCTGAGTGGCCGCCGCCAAGCCGCGCAAGACCCCCAAGGCGCCGATGGGGGCCGCCAAACGTGCAACGAAGGCGAAATCGCCCGCGAAGAACGCGCCGCGACCGCCGGCCAACCCGGTCAAGACAGCGGCCAAACCAATTGCCAAACCAACGGCTCCCCGGAAGGCCACCGCACAATGGACCGCCGCCCCGGCTGCGCCGGCTGCCGCCTGGACGCCTGTTGTGGCGCCGCCTGCGGCTTTGCAGGCGCACGCATTCGACCCCGCCACGGGCGCCTGGCTGCCGGCTCCCGTTCCGCCGCCAGCGTCGTCATCGGCGGATGCCCCCGATGCTGCGAGAAAAGGAGTCGGCTACCTCCTGTGGTCCATCCTGCTGGGATTCGACCTCGCGCTGCTGGGCATCAGTATCCTGGCCGCCATCGCCTTCGGCATCGTCCTTGTCTTCGCCCCCGATTCCTCGTCGGCGGACTGGGTGCGCAGCCAGTTGGAGGGCGGCACCAGCGCGGACCTCGTGGTGAACACTCTCGCGGCGTTCGTCTCGTTCGGGGTCATCCCGCTGCTGTGGGTCCTGGGGACGCGGCGAGTCCCGCTGGAAGGCGCCAAACGATTCCTGCACCTGCACGAGCCGGCCAAGGGAATCCTGCGCGGCGTCCTTCTCACCATTCCCTTGCTGGTGGGCGTGGTCATTCTCTCGGTCGGCTACACCGTGGCCACCGAAGGCGTCGACGGACTCACCAACCCGGAGGAGGACGTGAACCCGGCCCTCCAGGACATCCTGGACAACCTGACCTGGCCGCTCGCGGCCCTGGTCGCGCTGTGCGCCGGCATCGGCGAGGAGATCTTCTTCCGCGGCCTGATGCAACGCTGGGTCGGGCCTTGGGGGCAGGCGGTCCTCTTCGGCCTGGCGCACGCCACCGGGGGCTACATTCCGCAAATCGTCTTCGCCCTCGGGCTCGGCATCCTGTTCGGTCACCTCGTCAAGCGCGGCTGGTCGCTGTGGACGATGATCACGGCGCACGTCCTCTACGACTTCACGCTCCTCGCGACCGCCCTTCTGTTCCCGGAGACGGTCTAGCATGTTCCGCCTCGTCGACCACACGGCCGACCTCGCCATCGAGGCCGAGGCCGCCACCCGCGAAGCGGTCCTGGAAGAGGCTGCGCTAGGAATGACGGCCGTGCTGACGGGCCGGCCGCGCGTGCACGACGGAACGCGACCCGACCGCGAGGTCTCCTTCCGCGTCGACGCCCCCGACGCGGCGGCGCTCGTCGTCGCCTTCCTCTCGGAACTCCTGTGGCTGCACGAATCGGAGGACCTGCTTTGGCTGGGCGGCGGCGTCGCCGTCACGGACCTGGCGGACGGCACGCTGCGCCTCGATGCCCACGGCAACGCGGCGGTGCACCACCCCGTGCACCACGGCCGCGGCGTCGAGGTGAAGGCCGTGACCTACCATGGGTTGCGCTTCGGCCGCCAGGCGGACGGTGCCTGGGGGCTGTGGGTCCTCCTGGATATCTGAACCCGACGTCGCGGGGCCCGACTACTGGGGCAGGACGGGGTCGCCGTCGGAGTGGTAGGCGTAGCCCTCGGGCGGCAGGAAGTTGTGGAACACGACGATGTAGGCGTCGAACGACTGCTGCAGTTCGGCGCCCGCGATGCCCTGTTCCCCATTGCCGGAGACCTCGATGACCACGGCGTTGCCCTGGAATTCCTCAAGGTCGCCTCCGCTGACGTCCACCGTGATGGGCGACGGTCCACCCGCGTAGCCGACAATCTCGGTCTCGGGCGTTCCGACGTTCATGTAGAGTTCCGTCCCAACCGGCTGGGTCGGCTCCCAGACCAGACTCGTGTGGATCCACGAGACATTGCCCGTCAGGTTGTAGGCCTCGTCGAAGTTGTCATTGCCGACGGGCCCGACGAAGGGGATTGCGCAGGGAAAGAAGACAATGACCACGACGACATTGCATTCCAGGAAGCCCGCGAAGTGGAACATGTCGTAGCTGGGCAGCTCGCCGAGATTGGCCACCAGAAGGACCTTGATGATCGCGGGGTCGGCGACGCCGGCCACGACCTCGGCGCTCTGCTGCGAGTCGGTGTGGCCCAGCTTGTGGATGATGAGGAAGTAGGTGCCGGGGGCCAGGTCATCGAAGCCGAAGGCGCCGCCTTCGTTGGTCTTCGTCTCGCCCGTTTGCGCGCCCTTGAGCGTGACGGTGGCCCCTTCGATGGGCTGGATGGCCTCGGTCACGACAATGCCGCGGATGACGCCGGTCGACGCCGTGGCCTCGAGCTCCAGCTCAGCCGCGCCGTCTGCCAGCGGATCGTCGGCGGGAGATCCATCGGTTCCAGAGCATCCCGCCAGCACGACGGCCAAGAAACTGATCCCGGACAGCCACGACATGCCCTTGCGCATGGGCGCCGACCGGTTGCCTTGGCACATAACCCTAGCGGCGCCAGCCATTTTTTCCACGGCGTCGGATTGCTACCCGCGTGAAGAGGACCGTCCCGCGCGTCGAAGGGCCCGCCAAGGCCGTCGCGCGCGGCGAACTCATCGGCCTCGCAGCCACCGTCGTAGAATCCACGGACAACGGTCTCGTCGGTCTAACTGGCGAGGTCGTGGACGAAACACTGCGAACCCTGAGCCTGCGACGCGCGGACGGGCGCATCGTGCGCGTGGGCAAGCGCGAGTCGGCATTCGAGTTCCAGACTGCCAAGGGGCCGGTTCGCATTCTTGGCGCGGCAATGGAGTTCCGCCCTGAAGACCGGACGAAGAAAGTCCGTTGAACTCTTCAGTGAGCCATGGCCGTTCCGGCGGGCGTTGGCGCCGATGCCGGTCGCAGCAAGGCGGCGCCGAGGGTGGCGGCCGTCGCGGCGAAGAGCGCCCCCGCCAGGAAGGCCCAATGGTATCCGCCATTGAGGGCGGCGACGGCCTCCACGCCCTTGGCCGCAAGGCTCGTTGTGCGCGCAGCGGCGAGACTTGCCAGAACGGCCAATCCGAGGGCGCCGCCCATCATGAATGACGTGTTGACAATGCCCGACGCCAAGCCCGATTCACTGGGTTTTGCGTCGCTCATGGCCGCGAGGAGCATGGGGTTGAACGCCATGCCGGCGCCGATTCCCAGCAGCACCATGCCTGGGACGACGTCCATGAACAGGGTCCCGTCCACGGGGGCTCGGGCGAAAAGGACGAGTCCGGACGCCGCAATAAGCAGCCCGAGGACAAGCGGTTTCTGGATGCCGAACCGGTTGACCAGGCGCGCCGAGAGGCCGACTGAGAACACCGCCATGATGACGTTTGCCGGCAGGAATGCCAAACCGACGGTCAGGGCGTCGAAGCCAAGGACGATCTGCATGTACAAGGCGGAGAGGAAGAACCACGCGAACATGGCGGCCGCCCACAGCACACCGATGACGTTGGCCGTGCTCACGTTGCGGATGCGGAAAATGCCCAACGGGACGAGCGGGTCCTTGACCTTCGACTCAATGGCGATGAAGAGCGCGATGAGGAAAGCGGACACACCGAGCAGTCCGACAATGGGCCACGAGGTCCAGCCGGAGCGGTTGCCGTTCACGACTGCAAAGACCGCGATGACAAGGGCTGCCGTGATTGTGACCGCTCCTGCGACGTCGAGACGTTGGCCGCTGGCATGGCCGGCGGTCTTGGGCAACAGGGCCACGGTCGCGATGGCGACGGCGATGCCGATGGGGACATTGACAAGGAAAATGGAGTTCCATCCGAACGCTTCGGTCAGGAGGCCGCCGAGCGGGCCGCCGATGGCGCCACCGCCCGAGGCGACGAAGCCGAAGAACCCCATCGCCTTGGCCCGTTCCGCCGGTTCACGGAAGAGGTCCATGATGAGCGAAAGCGAGACGGCGGACACGATGGCGCCCCCCACGCCTTGCACGGCGCGGGCGACGATGAGCATCTCGCGCGTCGTGGCCAGCCCGCAGGCGACCGAGGAGAGCGTGAAGGCGGCAAGGCCGATGAGGAACAGGCGGCGCGGGCCGTACAGGTCGCCCAGGCGACCGCCGAGCAGGAGGAAGCCGCCGAAGGTGAGCATGTAGGCGTTGATGACCCACGCCAACTGCGCGTCGGCGAAGGCGAGGTCATCCTGGATGAAGCCAAGGGCGACGTTCACGATGGTGGTGTCCAGCACAATCATGAGTGTCCCGAGGCAGAGGACGATGAAGGCGAGCCAACGCTTGCGGTTGTCGAGGGTCAAGGAAATGGTCTCCGAATGGCGGGGTTGATGATTGCAGGTTGAAGAAGGGTGAAGACGGGACTGCGGGGGAGAGTGAAGGCCGTGGCTCAGCCGTCGACGGATGCCATGCTCATGCCTCCCGCGTCGCCGAGTGGGGCGCGTAGAGGTCCACGAGGACCGGAACGAGGGCGGCGGGTTTGATGCCATGATTCGCCTTGGGGACCAGGACGTGTCGGGCCTTGGGCACGGCGTTCGAGGCCGCCAACACTCCCGCCTTGAGCGCCGGCGTAGTCTTCGCGCCGGCCGCCAGCACCGTAGGGATCTTGACCAGCGCCAGACGGTTGTCGGGCAGCTTGAATCCGTCCATGACGCGAGCGTCGTAGGGCAACGTGTGCGCCACGCCGCGCATGACCTTCCACATCGGCAGCAGTTTCATGATGGCGACGCCGAAGCCGGGGACGCCGACGGTTCGCATGAAGAAGGCCACCGCTTCGTCGCGTTTCCCCGCGGCGATGAACGTGTCGAGTTTCTGCCGGAATTCTGGGTCGGTCTTGTCGGCGGGGTCGACGCCGACGTACGGCGGCTCGTACGCGAAGAGGCCCGCCATCGGCACGCCGGATGCGGCGGCCTCGATGGCAAGCGCCGCGCCCGAGGAGAACCCGACGACCAAGGGCTTGCCACCGGCGGCTTTGCAGACCGCGGCGACATCCTCGACCTCGCGTTGCACCGAATACGGTTGCGTATCGGACGAGTCGCCACGACCGCGCCGATCGTAGTTGTAGACTGTGAACTGCTGGGCAATCGCTTCCGCCATCTTGCGGGCGAAAACGAACGTGCGGACGCTGAGGGCGCCGTTCACGATGACCAACGGCGGACCTTGACCGAGCTTGTCGTAGCCAATCTGGGTGCCGTCCTTGGATGTGACAAAGTCCGTCATTCGGAATCCCTCCTTGCGATTGCTGCGGCCTGCTTGATGAGCCGCACCAGTTTTGTTTTGGCGATTGCGCCGGGTGCCGTGACCTTGACGGCGCGGTAGGTTCGACTGGTGCTCGCGGCGAACAGATCGTCCTTGTCGTCCATACGGGCGCCGCGCGAGAACCCGAGGGATGCGTGCTTGCTGTACACGGAAACGTGGGCGAAGAACGGCCCGTCGGGCACAGCCCACGTGGGCATCTGGTGGTAAATGTCCTCCTGGGGGTTCTTGACGGTGGAGCGCACTAGGCCGGCCAACCAGCGGCCGGCGTCGGCTGCGTCGCCCTCGCCCGACTCCAACAGGGCCTGTACCTTTGGGTTGCGCGCCTTCGGATCCTTGAGACGCATCATTTGTCCATCACCGCAATCCATTCCTTGATGGCGCCTACGAGAGCCGGCTTTTTGGCGCGGACGTCGGCCATGTTGACGAACGAAGCAATGCGGCGGTCGACGTAGTCGCCTTGCAACAGGCCGCCCTGGTCGTTGAGAATTGCGCCGTTGTGGAAGATGAGGCGAACCTGTTTGGTGTCGCGCAGGTTGAAGGTCACCATGTAGTCCTTGTAGCTGAAGGACGGCGCGTTCCACTTCCACTGCTCCGTGATCCCCGGGTGCACGTCCTTGATGATGGCGCGCAGGGCCTGCACTTCGGCCTTGAGCGGATACCGAACTTTCGCCAACTGGGCGTCCACGTCCGCGCTGCCGTTGCTGCTGACTTTTCCCGCGGTCTTCCGACTCGGATCGACCTTCTTGGCCTTCGCCGGTGCGTCCTTGCCTCGGATGATGCGCGTGGTCATGGGCGGGCTCCGGAATTCGCAGAGCCGGCGAGCGAAAAAGTTGTTGCGGGAGGCGGCGCAGCGGCGGAGGCCGCCGGCGTCGAGGCGGGACTGTGATGCGAGTTGGCGGGGTTCACGTTGATTTTGCCCCCAGTCCGGGGAACTTCGAGGCTTGGACGATCCACGCGGCCAATTGCGGCTCATCCAAGTCGGCAACCGTTTCGAGATCTACGCCGCGCGTGTACTTGCCAGTCCCGACGGGCGGCACGGGCTTGAGTTTCGTTCCATGCAGGAACGTGACCTTGACGTGGTCGACGAAGCCGCCGCACGACACGAACCAACCGACTTCGGTGCCGTAGAACGGCATGCCCCACTTGATGCAGCGCTGGATCTCGGGCATCGTGCGTGCGACGAGCGTGTCGAAGCGTTTGGCGATGGCTTTCTGCGCGGGCGGCAGGGTCGCGATGTACGCCTTGACGGGAGCGTCACCGATGGCAAGGTTTGCGGAGCTCACCTTGCCGGTCCTCGCGCCGGGCAGTGGCTTTGCGACCTTGCCTTGCGACGCCGTGCGCGGGCGAGACTTGGCCGCTTTGCCGGACCTCTTGGCTAGCGTCGAGCGTGCCATGACTCCACCCTAGAACGGTAGCTCCTGTTCGCACAGCGTCGCAAGGTTGTCCAGGCTCTGGCTCCAGCCGTAAGGGGCGCCTTCGCCGGCGGGTCCCTTCGGGATGCCGCTTTGCACAATGGTGACTTCCGTGCCATCCTTCACGGGCTTGAGGTCGATGGTGACGGTCATCGTGCCTTCGCCCATCGACTCGTCCTCGAACTTGTCGGTGTGCACGATCCGCTTGTTGGGCACGAGTTCGACGTAGGTGCCGCCGAAGGCGTGCGTCCAGCTCTTGTTGATGGTGGAGAAGCTCATGCGGTACGTGCCGCCGACTTTCGGCTCCATGTGGTGCACCTTGCCCGTGAAGCCGTGAGGCGGAATCCACTTGGCATAGGCGTCAGGGTCGAGGAAGCATTGGTAGATGCGTTCGGCCGGGGCCTTGATGATGCGCACGAGGCGGAGCGTGGTTGTGCCGTTGGCCTGCGGATTGACGGTGGCGCTGGTCTTGCCGAGGGTCAGGCTCTTGGCGGAGGCGGCGGGCTTCGCGGTCTGTTTGGTGTTGCTCATCGTGTTCGGTCTCCTTGGGGATTCGTGCCCGGGTCTTCCAGGTGTTTGGCCAAGGCGTCGAGCGTGTTCTCCCAGAACAGGCGGTACTGCACGATCCACCCGAACGCGGTGCTCAAGGGCTTGGCCTTGAGGGCGCAGCGGCGGATGCGGCCGTCCGGGGTCTGCTCCAGCAGCCCTGCCTCCTCCAGCACGCGCAGGTGCTTGGAGATGGCAGGCAGGCTCACGCCATGCGGACCGGCGAGGTCTCCCACCGCGCAGTCGCCCTCCGACAGGCGCTCCAGCATGGCGCGCCGAATCGGATGGGCGAGGGCGGAGAAGACCGCGTCAAGCTCGCGGGCGCTAGGCCCGCTAGAGCCGCCGAGCGCCGTCGGGCGCTCGCCGGCAAGGTCCACGGGACGTTCCTTGGCCATCGGGGAAATCCCTATGGGCATCGCCATCATTTAACCATTTGGTTAAGCATAGAAAAAGGCGTCCAGGCTGGGCTCCTCTTCATTCTCCGAGCGCTTTGCCGAGGTGGGTGAAGTTCTGGATGACGCCTTGCCGGCTGCCTTCGGTGAAGTCGGCCTTGGCCATCGGCCCCTGCGTGAAGGTCATCCTGGTGCCCGTGGCACCCGTGACGGTGGGGACCTCCTCGAACTCGACGACAATCGAGATGGGGTACGGCTTCTCGCCAGGGCCGAGGAAAATGTCGAAGTCCCAGCGCTGCGCGAGGCGCTTGTTCGGCACGATCTCCGTGTAGACGCCGTGGTTGTGGAGCTCGCCATGCTTCTTGTTTGACATGACGATGTCGTACTCGCCGCCGACGCGCACGTCGAGCTTGTCCACCCCGAACTTGTAGCCCATGGCGTTGGCCGATGGGCCCCACCATTTGGCCAAGCCTTCCTTCGTCGTCCACAGCTGGTAGACCTTCGAGGTCGGCGCGTTGAAGTAGCGCACGATGCGGAACCCCTCGCCGTCGGCGGGGACCTCAAGTTCCTCGGCGAGGCGGTCGGTCGCCATGCTGAAGCCGAGGGCCGCGCCTTCGGTCGGGCCCCACGTATCGGGGAACGGCCCGTCCGTGATGCGCAGGAGGCAGCCGCCGTCCTTGGCGATGAACTCCAGGGTACCGGTGGACTGGGTGCCGGAGCCGTCGGGCCAAGGGTCGCGCGTGACGATGCGTTTGTTGGGCACGATTTCGACGAATGTCCAGTTGGCCGTCCAAGGCTCGGTGGCGTGGCTCATGCGAAGCTGGCCGCCGACCTTGAACTCCAGGTGGTCGACCTTTCCGGTGCCGACGGGCCAGAAGAATTTCGGCAGCATCGCCGGGTCCGACCAGGCCTTGAACACGGTCTCGGGCGAGGCCTTGAACCAGCGCTCGACGTGGACGATGCCATCCTTCACATGGCCCTTGGCGGGCCCACTGATGCCGCGGACAACCTCCTGGCGGTGCGTCTTGGCGGGCATGGTCAGGCCTCCGCGAGTTTGGCGAGCTTGCCGAGACTCTTGCCCCAACCCTCGGTGGCCATCGCGTGGTACTCGGAGGGAACGCCGTCCACCACGACGTTCATGCGGGTGCGCTTGGCGTCTACGGGCGTGAACGTGACTTCGAGAAGGAACGACTTGTCGGGTGAGCCTGAGACGATGCGCCGTGGCTTGTCGAGCACGAAGAAGACGCCGCCGTCGGGTCGCTCCGTGCCGTCGTCGAGTTGCATGATGAATGAGCACTCGCCGCCCACCCGCACGTCGAACTTCAGGATCTTCAGGTCGTGCTTGCCGGGGTTGAGCCACTTCGCGTACAGCTTGGGGTCGGTCCAATGGGCCCACAGCCGCTCAGGCGTCGCGTTGAACACGCGCTCAAGCTTGAGTTGCGGGGCCTTGGCGGCGGCGGTCTGCGGGCGGGGTGTGCTCTTGGCTTTCGGGCTCATGAGTCGTCTTCCTCCAGGAGTTCGGCGAGGCGGTCGAAGGCGGCGTTCCAGCGGGCTTCGGATTCCTTGAGCCAGTCCGACGCGCGGTGCAGGCCGTGCGCTCGCAGCCGGACGTGCCGGCTTCGCCCAAGTTTCCGTGTCGCCACGAGTCCCGCCTCCTCAAGGACGCGGACGTGCTTCTGCACCGCCATCAGCGTGATGGGGAGCGGAGCCGCCAGGTCGCTCAGCGTCCGCTCGCCAGACTCCAGGCTTGCCAACAGGGTGCGGCGCGTCGGGTCGGCCAGGGCGGAGAACGTCCGGTCCAGGTCCATGCTATACCAATAGGTTGAGTATTGATGTAAGGTTTTCCATGGCCGGGGCTTGACTCGCCTGGATGAAGGGGGGCCCGCCGCAAACCCGGAGGGGCACCTTCGCGCGCATGTCTGCCGGTGGCTGGCGCGACGTTTGGCTGCTGGCCCTGGTGAGCCTCATCGCCGACATCTCCGGCGAGATGGTCCTGGCCCTCCTGCCCATCCTGCTCGTTGCCCAGGGCGCAACCGGCCTTGGCATCGGCCTCGTGGACGGCGTCACCGAGGGGGTCGGGCACCTCTTCAAGTACATCGGTGCCCAGGTCGGCGCGCGAACCAAGCGGCAACGCCTGCTCATCGGCTCCGGGTACATGGTGGCGGCCCTCGGCCGCTTCGGCGTCGCCTTCGCCGCCACGTGGCCCGCCACCCTGGCCTTCCGCAGCCTCGACCGCGTCGGCAAGGGGATGCGGACCGCGCCGCGCGACGCCATGCTGGCACGCCTCATCGAATCGGGGCAACGCGCCCGGGCCTACGGCCTGCATCTGGCCGGCGACACCATGGGCGGCGTCCTCGGCGTCCTCCTTGTCCTCCTGTTCATCCCGGTCCTCGGCCTGAGCACGCAGACCACGGTCCTGGTGGGCTCAGCCATCGGCCTCTTCGCCATCGTGCCACTGTTTTGGGTCCGCGACCGCCTGCCGACGAACGGCGGGGCGGAGGGGGCCGATGAGCCACCCTCGCCGCACTACGGCGCCTTCCTGGCCGTGTCCGCCCTGTTCAGCCTGGGCCGGCTGAGCTACATGTTCTACATCGTCCGCGTCCTGCAACTCTACGGCGAAGTCCGCGTGGGGATCCTGTTCTACCTCCTGTTCATCGTGACGCAGGCCGCCAGTGCCGTACAGTGGGGCCGCACCGCCGACCGCATCGGAAAATCCACCATCCTGGCCGTTGGGTTCCTGCTCTTCTCCATCGCGCCCGTGGTGTTCATCCTCTCGACGCACGTCGTCGGCCTTGCCGTGGGCATCGTCCTGCTGGGCTTGGCCCTGGCCTGCGTCGAAGGCACCGGCCGCGCCTTGGCCGCCGGCTTGTCAGGCTCGTTGGGCCGCATCGGCCGCCTCGGCGAGTACCAGGCCATCACCGGTTTCGCCACGCTCTTGGGGGGCATCGCCGCCGGCTTGCTCTGGGACAACGCCGGCATCTCGGCGGCCTTTGCCTGGGGAGCCGCCGTGCCGCTGGTCGGGCTGGCCGGCCTGGTCTGGCTATGGCCTCACATCCACACGCCGCGCCGTCCGGCAGCAGCTCGAACGGCCTAGCCGGCCTCCTGAGACAGGACGCCGCCGCGCGCAGATAACAGGCAACTAATGAAGCATCGTTAGGTTCGGTTCTCCTGGAGGGCGTCCAAACCTAACGTTCGTCATCGTTTGGTTTGGCCGCGGGATTATTTAAGGCGGTCCCGGAGGCACTTCAAGCCGACGGCGGCTCCGGAGGCGGCTCGAGGCGTTGTGGGGCCGGCGGCGCCGGGGGTGCCGGTGGCGCGGGCGGCTTGGGCATGCTGGGCGGCCGGGGCGGGCGTGGGACGAGGTCGAAGTAGGGCGACCAGATCCTGCGCGTGCACTCGTGCCGCAGGGTGCCGAAGTAGCTCACAATGGACAGCTTCTTGTCGTGTAGCTCCAATCCCTCGCTGCGCATCTTCTCGATGCGCCACAAGGCGTAGCTGGCAAGCATGAGCATGCTGACCTCGAAGACGAGGTCGCGCATGAACATGGTCGGGGCGCCACTGCGCCCGCACAGCGCCTTCCAGCGCTTGTGCAGGTTTTCGCAGGCCCACCGGAAGGAGTATTGTCGGCTCAGCCAGAGCACGTTCTTGGCGGTGACCTTGAGGTTCGTGTAGAAGCAGACGCAGAACATGCCGTTGGGGAGACGCATGATTTCGTGGCCTTCGTCACTGAGGTCTTTGCGTGGGTCGCCCTCGAAGTACAACATGAGTAGGTTGTAGGGCAAGGCGCCTTTCTTGTCCCAGGAGCGCTTGCGAACACTCCAGTACATCAGTTGCGACGCGCCCTTGACGAGCTTGGCCGTGCCACCGTTCCAGTCCTCCTGGACGATTCTCTGCACGGCGCTGTTCTTGGGGAACGGCAGCATCATGGCGACCTTGTTTGCGTCGCACCACTTGCGCAATTCGCGGGTTTTTGGGTCGTTGCAGAATTCTTTGTCGGCAAATAGGAAGGCGGGCTTGATGCGCAAGCCGTCGA
This sequence comes from Thermoplasmatota archaeon, assembly GCA_041659985.1. Taxonomy (GTDB): domain Archaea; phylum Thermoplasmatota; class E2; order JACPAO01; family JAHFTW01; genus JAHFTW01. Next base: position 26,082 of record JBAZXE010000009.1, read on the forward strand.
GAACCTGGATGAAGTCCTCGATGCGGCGCGCCGTGACCTTCCCCCGCCGCACGGCGAGAGGGATGGATTCCATGGAGTCATACAGATGGGAATTCATCATGAAGTACGGGTGCTTCGCCGTCGTTCCACGGTACTCCGGCTGGGTGAACGACTGGGTCTTCTTCTTGATGCGCTTGAACGCCGGCTCCGTCCACGAAGCCGCCGTGGAGAGGTCATCAGGGTCGACGGGCGGCGCGTTCTTGCCGTACTTGTAGGCCTTGCCGTAGAACGGGCGGCTGGTGCCGTCCATGGTGACGTAGAAATCGCGGTCCTCGAGGTCGGCGAGGTCGATGGCTGCCAGGAACGTCGCCTCGTGTGCGGCGTCGAAATCCTCGATGAACTCCTTGGGGTCGTAGTCGAGTTTCTTCGTGGTCATGATTTGTCACCATCCTCCTCGTCCGTGTCCTCTTCCTCGATGGCGTGGTCCTTGGTGGCGCGGCCGTACGGCTTGAGGGCTCGGCCGACGGTGCGAATGGAGGGAACGCGGGGCTTTTTGGCGCCCCAGCGCCGCAGCGTCGTGAGGTGGGTTTCCCGGACGCCGTTGATGGTGCCGCCCGTCGCGGCGATGACCTCCATCAAGACGTGGACGGCGCGGTCCCAGGTCTTACCGTCCTTGCGCTCGCTCAGCAGCGGGTCCAGAATGGCCTGGATGGGGCCAGTCAAGTCATGCGCCTTGATGCGGGAGATCAATTGGTTGGCGACTTTTTCGGTGGGGTATGTCATGGGGTTCACGATTCCGAGGCTTTTCCTTCCAGGATCTTGATGAGGCGCGCATAGGAGCCCTGTGGCGCCTTCTTGGGCTTGCCGGATTCGTCGAGTTCGTTCAGGAAACGGTCCTTTGAGGCATACGTCTCCGGAGCCAAGCGGTAGGGCGGGTCCAGGTTCTGCAGCTCAGCGTTGATGCTGGGCAGGCGGTTGTACAGGCAATTCAATGCGGCCGCGAAGTCCGCCGGCGTCGACTGGCGTGTCAACGGCATCCCGCACAGCCGACTGTAGGCCTCGATGAGCTGCTCATACGTCACACCCAACTGGAACTCTTGCACGATGAAGGCGGCCAGCTTGGCGGCGACCCACAGCCGCTTGCGCTGCTTCGGCTTGACCGAGGCGGCCGGCGTCGGCACGAAGGCCGCCGTTTGGCTGGATGTTTGGCCGCGCGGGGGGAAGTGGAACGAATGGCAAGCGTGGCAGCCGGCTTGCTGCTTGCGTGTGCCGTCTGGCAACTCGACGACCTCGGGCGGCGGGCAACCGCACGACGGTGCCTGCGCCACGGCCGACGTCACGCCTTGTCCTCCGACATGAATTCCAGCTCAGCCAGGTGTTCGAGGCGTTGGCGTCGGCTGCGCATGTCCGGCGGCTGACCGGGCCCCTTGCGCAGTGAGTCGCGGTCCTCCTGCGTGATCTGGCGCGTAGATTCCAGGGGCGGCAGTTCAACCGTGATGGCCTCGTGGTAGTGCAGCAGGAGCACGAGGGCGTCGAGGTTCTCTGGCTGGCGTGGCTCCCATTGGGTCCAGGCCTTGCCGTCGATGCGGAACTCGGTCCACATGTCGTCCGATCCGAAGCGGACCTTCCAGTGCTTCGGGGCGTCGACCAGGAAGTTGGAGTCGTGCTCGACGGCGGTCTCGATGCGCTCCCAGGCCGCCACCGTGAACTTGATGCCGGCAGCGGGCAGCTTGCCGGCTTGGCGGCCCTTGGGCAGGACCGTGACGAAGCGCGCGGCCGGCGGTGGCGCCGTGGTGGGCCCCGTCTTCGGGTCACTGCTGGGGGTCGTTGCGGTCAACTGGGCGTCCTAGTCCACCCGCTTGCTGCTTCCATGCAGCTTCGTTGCTGCTTCTGGAGGCAACTGTTATGACGGCGACGAGTCCTACGAGAAATCGTCGAGCACGTCGGTGCTTGCAAGCGCTCCGGCGCCTGGAATCCGCGGGTAGAATTGTGGGATCCCGGTGCCGGAGTTTGCGTTTCGTTTTCCTTTCTATCGGGCCAAGTCGAGCTTGGCGGTTGATGGTCGTCTTTGGATCACTTCCGGTTCTCGATGTCGTCCAGCTTCTGCACCACGATGGCGCGCGTCCACTGCGTCGCGTTGGCGTACGGCGTGCCGGCCCCGGTCTGCTTTAAGATGCGGCGAATCACCGACTGCGGGAGCCGGATGGTCCCGTACATTCCGTGGTCGAGTTTCCTTGGCTGCGGCATGGATGCATCACGTAGTGACCGCCGCCCTGCTGAACGGGTCGACGGCGACAGCCGGTAGGGCGTGGTTGACAAGACTGTAACTGCGCACCCCACGGCCGTCGCATTCTAGGCCGCTCGTGAACCGGTTTTCCTCCTGGCGTGAGCAAGGTCCTCAGGAGCCCAGCACATGGGGGTGCGCAGTCAACCTTCCCGGGCGCTGCTTCATTAAGGGGGGTGCGCACCCCCTGACGCTTGTCCGCCCGCCGAGACAAGGACCGCCGGTCCATCCTGTTCCCGCACGACCACCTCGAAGTTTTGCAGCAGGCCGTGGAGCTCGAGGAAATCAAGAAGCCCGCCAACTCGGACCCCGTCACCCAGAGCAACGAGATAATCCGCAAGCTCGTGGCCGGCTACGTGCACTTCTATCACAAGGATTCGACGAGCAGCGTGCTAGGGCGCATGCTTGTTCGACCGACGGCTGGCCGCACGCAGGACGAAGCCGCGCGACTGGCCACATGGCACTTCATCGACCATTTGCCGAGCCATCTCGTCTGGCTTCATGATGTGGAATTTGAGGCTATGGTCGACTTCTCGCATGCTCTCCAGAACGCCGCCCAATCCTACCAACGCGGCGAACGCGAGCCTTGGAATCTTGCACTTCGCTCCAAGTTCGATGCTAAGCGCCTTGACTTCAACACGCTCGTGCGCGACCAAACCCATGGACGCGGCAGCGAACGCCTATACTGGTCAACCATCGAGCGCTGCCAAGCCGCCGTCTACGGGTTCTTCACCGGTGCGCGTTCGGCCCTAGCATCCGAAGAGTACCTGCGTCAGCCGCCCGGGAACGAAGACCCCGGCGAAAAACTCCTCGAAGGCCGATCGCCCCCTGGCGAACCCTTGAACGGGGTGCCGCTTGGCAGTCCAAGACCCGGACATCTCGGGGGTTAGCCGCGACCCGACAAGGGCATAGGTTTTCACCCCGCCCCGGCATCAATAAACATGCATATTCTCAGCGCTCGGGTCACCAACTACCGACATTCGTCGTCGAAGCCGTCATAACGCGCCCCTTGCTGGACAAGGCAATGGTCAAAGCTGCCGACGCCCCAAGGATTCTGAAAGTCACGGGCCCCATCACGTTGGATTGGGGAAATGGATTCCGACTCACGCTAAGCCCTGCCGGCACCGGCCCCAGCCCGACCTCCAGCAACGCCGCCCCGCCTGGACGCCCCGGTCGCAAGCCCAGCGCCGCAACCCAGGTCGTTGTTGCCGCCATGCAAGCCGACGCCGCCGCAGACAAGCAGCGCTCGCGCATTGAGTACCTCGAGGTGCTCCGTGCAGCAGGCCACAAGGGGTCAGACAACAGCGGTGGCCTGATCATCAACCGCGAAGCCAAACGCGTCTTCGGCAAGAGCCTCGGGCGCCAAAAGGGCCTGAAACGGCAGGTATCCAAGGGCGGCAAGCGCCGCGGCCGCGGCCCGGCCTCTGAGACTGTCCTGCTGCGCGAGAAGCTGCAAGCGGACAAGGCAAGCGGCTCGCTGCGAGACGCCAAGCACTACCTTGGTTGGCTCATGGATCAGCCCGGCGTCAAAATCGGCCTCAAGCCCGCCAAACCAATCGTCTACCGCGAACTGCGGGCAGCACGTTGAACATGTAGCAGAAGTAGCTACTTGGCTACCTGCGGGACCGCAGAGGTCCGCGCTTGGGGCCGCCCGACTACACTGCGCGCAACCGCGAGAGGCCTGAGATTATGGCGAGACTCTGAGGGCCGACTGCCGACGGCCCTACTGGGTCAATCAGGGCAAACGCACTTTCGGCGGGTTCAGCGGCGACGGCCCGTCGCCGAGCGCAAGCCAAAGGCTACCGCGAGGGCAGCGACAAGGGGGGCGAAGGAGATGGCGGGCGCCTCCTGGTCTGCCTTGCCCAACGTGCCAGCTTGTGCGGTGGCCGCGTTGTCCACGAGCGTGACCTGGCCCCCGTCGATGAAGGCAAAGTAGGATTGGCGGCCGCCGATGTCGGTGAGGAGATCCAAGCGCAGCGGCTCGACCAACGACCCATCGGCGGCGTTGGGCGAGAGCACGACGCGCAGCGTTGCCGACTTGCCAGCCTCCAGGTTGGCGTTCCATTCGCTCGGGGTCACGCTCCATGCCGCCGTCTCACTTGGGCCGAGCATGGCGTGCTGGCCTTGCTCCTTGAGCGGGTTCGCGATCGTGAATTCGAAGGCCCCGTCGGGCAAGGTTTCGACCGAGACGTTGAGGAACCTCCCGGGACCGGTGAGCGGGACGGACTCGACGATGCGACCCTCACCCAGGGCCGGGAAGACAGGAGTCGCAGGACCTTCGACCGGAATCTCGGTGCCAGTCGCGGGGTCGTGGATGCCGCCGGGCGCAGTGTCGCGTGCCTCGCCGTCGACCGAAGAGACGAGGACGATGTCGGTGACGCTCTGCCCCACCCAGTCTGCTACCGGGACCCAGGCCCTGACCTGGAAGACGTTGCCGTCAGCAATCTGCCATTCGAGCTCCTCGAAGTCCGATGTAACCTCGGCGCCGTCGTGCGCGATTTCCTTCTCAAAGGCCTCGTTGCCGATGTTGAAGGTGAACGTCACGGTCCACACCTGGCCGGCTGTCGGGCGCGCCGTGCCGTCCCCGGCGAGATTGACCTTGAAGTAGACGCCATCCGAGTCGTGGACCTGGCTGTAGCCCTCGCCGACGTAGACGTCCCAAATCTCCCAGCCTTCCCAAGCGAAGCTGTCCTCCTGGCCCTCGAAGTCGCTGATGGCGTACGTCTCGAGCTCGTTGACGACGAGGTTCCCGTGCGCCGAGGCGGCAGGGGCTACCGCTGCGAGCACGAGGATCACGAAGCCAACGGTTCGCCCGGGCATGACCGTGGGACACACCCCCCGCCGAAGAGCATTGTGGAGCGGCCGGTGGCTAGAATCCCAGCCCGTGGAGCCCTGGAACGCTAACCGAAGCTTTGGAAGCCGGGTGGTGCCGCCTCACCGTACCAGATTGTCACCAGCACATCGAACGATTGACTTGCAAACACCCAGTCCGAAAACGGTTCGACCCGGATGTCCGCCTCCGAACCGCCGGCCGGAAGCCCGCCAGCATCGACTCGTCCAAGCAGCGGCGACGGCCCTGTTCCGTTGACCGACCCGGATTCGCTTGCGATGCTCCACGCGTACTCCGTTTCTCCCACGGGCGGACTGACGGGGTCGGCCCATTCGGCCTCGACGATGATGGTCAGCCATGAGCCGTCCAAGGGCATGTTGAAGTCGCACCGGCATTCCCCGAGTTCCGGAGAATTGGTGCCGCCGTGCGCGTCCACGAATCCCTTGAACGTGAACGTCTGATGGAACGCCAACGCCGACGCGTTGACTGGCAGAACCAAGCGAACCTCCGTCACGTTTCCTGCGTTCACCTGGACCGTGGTCTGACGGTCAAGGAACGTAGCGGCCTCCGCTTCGACGACGTAGAGACCGGGCAGCAATCCTTCGAACACGAATCCGCCCGTGGCATTGGTCGTCGTCCGGTTGTCGGACACAGTGATGTTCGCGCCCGGAATGGGTGCGATGGCCTCGGTGACGACAAAGCCCGCGATCGAACCCGTCGTCGGGACCTCGATTTCAGGCGCCCCTTTGTCGCCCGAGCAACCCGCCAAGGCAAGCAAGGCGAATCCTAGAGCCACCGCTGCACTTGGACCGTCAAGCCTCATTTCGGCGCCTCCAGGCATTGCGCAGCCATAGACCTCCCACAAGCACGGCGCCTGCGGCAAGGAGAGCACCCTTGATGGCGAGCGCAGTCGCTCCGAGCAGCGCCCCGATGGCCAAGACGAAGCCCCCAGCGCACGCCGGGCAAGCCAGCACCAACGCCATTGGAAGGCGGGGGCGTTCGTACTCCATCAGTGGCCCATGCCCAGTCCCGGCGAATCCTTGCCCTGGAACATCATGTGGGTCTCGCCGTTGGCGTCCGCGCCACCGCCATGGCCGCCGTGCTCGGCGCGGGCGTCGAGGATCTTCATGGCTTCCGTGTGGCAGTCGAGGGAGCGCGTCATGGCAAACGCGTCGACTCCCTCGAAACCGTCGTACGCCATGCAGCCCATCATGCCGCCGGGGCTCTGGTCGTCATTGGTCATGGCGATGCCGTTCTGGTCGTGGATCATCCAGAGGCCAGGGTTGTTGGCCTCGACGATGAAGTCATAGCGCTCGCCCGGTCCGATGGACAGCGTGTCGACCTTGAACGGCGAATCGAGTTCGTAGCCATCGCGGTGCGTCACGAGCATGGTGTGGCCGTGCAGGTGGAAGCTGTGCATCTGGTTGCCGACGTTGATGAGGCGGAAGCGCACCGTCTCGCCTTCACGCACCGGGTACGGCTCGTTGTCGGGGAACGCCTTGCCGTTGACCAGGTACGTGTTGTACGTTGGATTGTACACGGGCGGGGTGTCCGGCCACCACTGCTTCGGCGTCTGCTGGATGGGGGGAGTTCCGTGCTCGTGTGCCCCCGCGCAACCGTACAGCGTCTCAAGCTGCGCCTTGGCAGTCTTCTGCTCCGGCGTGTCCTCGGGCAGCATCTCGATGGCAGGACACATCGCGTCTCTCACCGGTTCGGGGACGCTTTGCCCAACCGTAGTGGCGACGCGATTCTGGTAGAGGTAGTCGTTGAGGAAGCGCTGCACGCATTCGGCGCGCTCGGAGTACTCGCCGTTCTGCTCCGTCGAACTGGGGTTCAACGGGTCGGTGTTGCCGTGGACATGGCAGTTGTCCCACTCGTCCAGCATCACGACAAAGTCACGGTCGTAGGGGATGGGCGGGTCGCGTTCCTCCACGATGAAGGCGCCGTACATGCCGAGGTCGATGTGGTGGGCGCCATCGACATGGCAGTGGTACCAGTAGGTGCCGGCCTTGACGTCCTCGAACGTGTAGACGTACTCTTGGCCCGCCATGACGGGGTACTGCGTCATGTAGTCCACGCCGTCGTCCTCCCAGTCATCGAGGTTGCCGTGGACGTGCAAGGTGTGCGCCAACGGATTCTGGTTGATGAGGCGGATAATCACCGTGTCGCCCTCCTTCACACGAATCTCAGGGTTGGGCACCATGCGCGTCTCTTGGTCGACCGCTTCGAAGCCGATGGAGACGACCTTCATCTTGTTCCCGTTGTTGAGTTCGTACAACTCGATGGTGTCGCTCGATTGCGCCGGGACGACCAGGGTGAACTCACGGACCTGGCCTTTCACAGTCTCTTCCCCTTGGCCGAAGAGGTTCATGCACCCAGAGAGGGACAGGACGACGAGACCCAGGCTGGCGAGGATGGCGATGCTGCGCATGCAGACTGAGTTCCGAGCACGGGCTTAGGGGTTGTGGAACCATAGCAGGGTTCTACTAAGAACGAGCTCGCAACTTAGGACAATCTCTTTGGGGGCAGGGCTCTCGCATCCGTCCTCACCCCATGGCCAGCGAAGACGTTCGAAAAGTGCGCCAAGAACGCGCAGCTGCCCAACGCCGCAAGGCCCTTCCGGCCAAGGCCGGCAAGCGCCTCCTCATCGTCGCCATCGTCGTCGTGGCCATCGCCGGCGTCGTCTACGCTTTCCAGCAGAGCGCAGAGACCCGACGCGAATGCCCCGGTCACTGGCACGCCACCTTCCAGATCTTCGTCGAAGGCGAGCGCGTCCCCTTCCCCCAGCCGCCCTACCTCATGGCGCCGCAGGGTAAGCTGCCCATGAGCCTGCACATGCACACCCCCAGCCAGGAAATCCTGCACTTCGAGCCCGCGCAGCCCGAATGCCTGGGCACCAAGGATACGTTCGAGATTGTCGACGTTGATCTCGGCGCCACAAAGATGACCATCGGCGACGACCATGGCCCCCTTGCAGGATCGTACGAGAACGATGGCAACAAGACGCTGCGGTACTTCGTGCAAGTGAGGGACGGCGAGATGGAGGAGACGACGTGGAGCAAGCTCGGCGGCCGGCAACTCGCTAACGGCGAGAAGCTCCTCATCGCCTACGGCCAATACACGGAAGCGCAGATCAAGGCAATGATGGGCGGCATCTCGACCCCGCCATGAGAAAATCCATGCTTAGCGCATTCCTCCCCGGCCAAGGCATCGTCGAATAGGAGTCCAGATGCATCCAAGCCAAGCAGTCGTCACGGCCTTCATCGTGGCCGTCCACTTCATCAGCCTCATCCTGACCGTCTTGGCCTTCGCCGGGTGGCGGCGCACGGGTAACCGGCGGCTCCTGTTCGTGGGCTCTGCATTCCTGCTCTTCGCCATCAAGTCCTTGCTGACCGCCTATTCCATCACGACGGAATTCCTCCACCATGAGGATTTGGAGGCCATTGGCAGCATGTTCGACCTAGCCGTGGTCTCCCTGCTCGTGGCGCCTTTCCTGATTCGCTCCAATGCCGCAAAGGCCTGACCACCTCCTTGACCTGGAGGTTCGCAGACGGCTGTTCCAGCTCATCCAGGACTACCCTGGCCTACATGAGCGCGAAGCCGCCCGGCAACTCCGGACCAGCCAGGCCCTAGTCAACTTCCACCGGGTCATCCTCGACCAGAATGGCCTCCTGCGCCTCGAGCGCGGGGACGGCACCGTGCGGATGTACGCGCGCGCAATGCCGGCCGGGCCCACCACTGAGGAGCGCCGAATCCTCGGGGTCCTTCGCAATCGGCTGAACCTGCATCTGACACTCATCCTCCTCCGGTTTGGCCGCCCAACCAAACATGGCGAGCTTGCCGAAGCCTCCGCTTTGTCCAAGTCCAAGGTTAGCTTCTATCTTCGAAAACTCGAGGCCGCCGACATCGTGCGCAAGACGGCCGAGGGGACCTTCGTGGTCACCGACCAACGCCTCATCCATCGGACCCTTGCCCGGTTTCAGCCCACACCGGACCTCCTGCAAGCGTTCTCCGACCTGTGGTCTGCCCTTTACGACATGTGAAAGGTAGGCCCGAAGTTTAGCACAACCTACATTGACACCCTTTTTCTCGCTCTGTTCGAATGCCGACAAAACCGGCCCAATCGACGAAGGCGCCGGCAGCGGCCGAACCTGGGCAGCCCAACATTGTCCACTACCCCTTGACTTGGCAACTCATTGGGGCGGCGGCGTTCGTCATGGGCGCTGGTGCCCTCCACTTCGTCTACGCCCCCATCCACCTCGCCGAGGCCCGCGGGCAAGGCCTGTTCTTCCTGGCGCTGGGCTTCCTGCAAATCGGCTGGGGCGCTACGGTGCTTCGCAACCCCTCTCCGCGTTCGTACCTCATCGGCATGACCGTGATGACCATCATGCCGTCCGTCCTCTATGCAGTGACGCGCTTCGTCGCCGCTCCGTTCGGCGATGAGGCGGAAGGGGTCGATATCATCGGTGCCGCCACCTTCATGGGCGAAACCTTGGGCGCCGTTCTCCTGGCTTGGCACGGCATCCGGCAAGGGATCCAATGGCGCAGCCCCGATGTCAACCCGGTTCCCCTTGTGGCGATTCTTGTAGTCGCCGGCTTAGTCGCCGCCGGAGTCTCCTTCGGTGTCGGCATTGGCGCCGAGGCGACGATTCCCTGGCTCGACGAACCCGAAGGCGGCGAAGCGGGCGGCATGGCAGGCCACCACATCACCGGGGCCCCTGACCCGCAACTTCCGTTGGTGCCTGACCTTGCGTCGGGCTAGCCTCATCGTTGCGGCCCTCCTTTTGGCAGGGTGCTCATCCAACGAGTCGAAGGAGGACATTCCTACCAATGCCTTGGACAGCGTTCCATGGGAGAACGCCACCATCGAGGCCGGCGGGTCCGTGTGGCTCAATTACAGTCTCTACAACACTACAGCCCTGCCGTTTGAGTGGCTCGTCCACGAAGGGAAAATGGTGCAATTCACGGTCTACCGCACCAAATCCTCCGGGGAAGAAGTGCTCTACACGATGAACGCGTCGCGGGATGCCAATGAGGTGACGGCGCGCCATCCGAACATCCCTTCCCTCGTTTGGCGCAACACCAACGACGAGGCGGTCACGATTCAATTTCGCGTTCCTGTGGGCTACACGGGCGAACGGTACGCGTCGGGGGCCGATCCCGCCAAGACCAATTGTCCAACTCTTTGCTCGTCAACCTGAATCACCGGCTTTGCATCCCGCCGGTACCCGGGCATTTCATCACCCGACCGAACCTTGGACTCAATGTGGCCAGGGACGGTCGAAACGATCTGCGGGTGGCGGCCGACCTGCTGCAGAGCATGGGGCTGCATGAAACTGCGGCAACGGTTCAGGCCATGCGGGCCGACGTTGAATCCGCGACGCCGCTCACGTGGATGGAGTTGAAGACATTCCTCGCACGATTGGAGAAGGAAACTCTGGTCAAGTGTCCGCTCGTGGCCCCGACGTTCGAACGGATGCAAGGCGTCATGATGGCGGCGTTTGGTGGGTTGCCGAAGGCCCGCCGAGGACGTTTGGTAAAACGGGGACTCGAGGCACCTGCGCTCGACCCAACGGTGCGGCGCATGGAGCGCACGCTTCCACCCATCCACGATGCCCTGCAACAACTCTCAGGCACTCGGCACCACCAGGCGACTCTGCTCTTGGCGCTGTTTGGGCACGCCGTGCGTTGGCACGTGCTTGACGACCTCGTGAAGGAGTGGGTCGGACACTGGGGTCAGGGCCTCTCGGAGCAGGAACAGGGCGACGCCATCGATTTCCTTCTCACGATCCAATCGTCTACAGGTCCTGCTTCGACCCCGGGGACCGAAACGTGGCTGTACCGCCAATCCATCGCCCACGGGAATTTCGAAGTGGGCACGGACGGGTTCGTGCAGTTCTGGAACAGCGACGCATTGGGAAGCACCCACCCATTGCCGCCCCTGAACGCCCCAGACATCCTGAACCTCTACAATTTGAGCGAGCTGCATCTGCGCGCCATTGAACTCTTCGCGCGCGTCATGCGGGGATGGGCCCGTTCGGCCGAGACGCCGCTCGAAACGCCGGTTCACGGCACCACGAACGACTCCTAAGCAAATGCATCATTCTTAGGACAAACTAGATGAGGGATTGCCTTGCGTCGGCAATGGGCCGAGCGCGGCCACTGAATGCCATGGTCGTCATCTCCGTCTCGCTCAGCGGCAAAGAACTGGCGGACTTTGACGCCCTCGTCGAACACTTCGGCTACGGCTCACGCAGCCGGGCCGTCCGAGACGCCTTGTACCACTTCATCAGCCAGCACCGCATGAAGTTCAACAAGGGCGACCTCAGCCTCGTCCTTACCTTGGTCTACGCCGCCGACCATGGCTCGGACCGCCTCAATGAGGTCATCCACAACCACCAGCCCCTGATTCGCACGAGCCTGCACAACCACTTCGGCAAGCAGTGCGTCGATGTCCTCGTCACCCACGGTGATGCGGATGCCCTGCACGGCCTCCTGGATGCCCTCAGCCGCGTCAAGGAAGTCCGCGTCAGTGTCACCGCCCTCGGCTCCTAAGACCACCCCTCAATCTTAGCATAGCCTTCAAGCCACGGCGCAGATTCGACTCGCTATGCCCGCTAAAGGCAAGGCCCACGACCACGCCAAGGACCACAAGCACGACGGCCACGACCACGCCGGGCACGACCATGACGGCCACGACCACAAGCACCCGGCCAAGCCGGGCCTGCTGAGCCGCCTCTTCGGCAAACGCTGAGGTTCAAGCCATGTCGGGCCGCGTCGAGGATTGCCGACTGCTCTTGCAGCCCACTCGGGCCAGGGTCTACCAGGTGCTGGAATCCTCGCCCATGGGACTGACCGAGATTGCCCGCCAAACGAGTCAGCCCAAATCCACTCTTCTCCATCACCTCCAGAAACTCATTGCCGGCGGACTCGTCGAACTGCAACCCGGATCGAACCCGCCGCGGTACCGCCGGGCCAACAACGGCGGGGCCCTCCTGGCCAAAGCGACGCGCGTCCTGCATTCCGTCCCGGCGCGAGAATTGATGCAGCACGTCCTGCGGCGACCTGGCCAACACCTAGGCGAAGCGGCCTCCGCCCTCGGCGCCCCACGGTCCCGTTATTGGCGAGTAATGCCGCATCTCGAGGCGGCGGGACTCATTCGCGTCACCGTCCGGGAGAAGGCCAGACTCCTGTTCCCGACGCAATTGGTCGTGCCGGCCCTGCGAACCATGTCGCACCGGAAATGGGCGGGGATTCGTGCGCGACGTACTCGCCGGGCATCGTGAAGTCCCGTTTCTGGCCTGGATGCCAGCTTAGTAAGTTCCAGGTGCTCGGTTAGGACTTGCTTGAAATGCTCGGCCCGCTAGTCGCCGCCGATGGAGCGGGACACGGATGCCTTTGATGGCGGGCACGGCGCCGAGGCGCATGACTCTGCAAGCCTGGCCAAAACGGAGTCAGTGCCTTCTGTAGAACCGTCTTTCTTCGAGTTGCGCGGGACGAGCAAGTCGTACGGTGCCACCTCCGCATTGGGCCCGCTTGACCTCCGGGTTGAACGGGGCTGCGTTGCCCTTGTCGGCCCCAACGGCGCTGGAAAATCAACGCTCATGCGGATTCTCCTTGGGCTTGCCCGACCACAAGCCGGCGAAGTCACTGTCCTCGGCCAAACCGTCGGCCACGGCGACAAGGGCGTCCGCCAACTCCTCGGATACGCCCCCGAGGGCGAAGCCCTGTTCCCTGGACTCTCCGGTGCCGAGGCCGTCGCATATGCCGGGCGTCTCTCCGGCATGCCGCCTGCCGCAGCCATCCAGCGCACGCACCAAGTGCTCGACTACGTCGGATTGCGCGAGGAACGCTACCGCCCGGTAGCCACCTACAGCGCCGGCATGCGGCAACGCCTGAAACTGGCGCAAGCCCTCGTGCACGACCCCCAAGCGCTCATCCTAGACGAGCCGACGGAAGCCGTCGACCCGGAAGCGCGCACCGACCTCCTCAACCTCATGCGGGACCTTGCCCACAACCATGGCATTCCCATCCTCTTCTCCACCCACCTGCTTTCGGACGCCGAAGCCGTCGCCGACAGCGTCGTCGTCCTCGATAAAGGCCAAGTCGCGGCGAAAGGCACCCTCGCCAGCCTGAAGACCGCCACCACGCACGGCTTCTCCGTCCGTGCCGACGGTCTCGACGCCTTGCGGACCAGCCTGGAAACCGATGGCTTCGAATGCGAACTCCGGCAGAAGGATCTCGTCGTCCGCCGCATCGAGGCACGCACTGTTTTGGAGCACGCGCAGAAGTCCGGCGCAACTGTGCGACACTTGGCGCCCCTTGAGATGAGCTTGCAGGAAGCATTCCAGCAGGCCGTTGCCCGGGGTGCACAGTGACCGAAGGCACCGCCGCCTACGTGCGGTGGAATGGCACCCTCGCCACGGGCACCCGACTGTGGGCCGTTGCGGGAGACGAACTTCGTCGCCTGCGCACCAACTCGTGGGGGTTCTTCGTCGTGGCCGCAGGCCTCACCTGGGGAATCGCATCCGCCGTCCAACTCTACCAGTTCCGCAACGCCGGCGATGCGCACAACCTCGACGCCTTCGTCGCCATGATGAACCAACTCCTCTGGTTCGTCCTCGCCGCCGCAGCCGTCATCGGAGCCCCCTCCATCCTTGACGACGCCCGCCGAGGCGCCTTGGAACTCTACATGGCACGGCCGCTCACGCGCTGGGAATACCTGGGCGGCAAGGCCGTCGCCTTGCTCGGTCTCTGCATGTCCATGTTCGCTGGCTCGATTCTCATCTACACGGTTGCCGCCTACGGCTTCTTCGACCAGCAGCCCGATGGCTGGACCTGGGCGCCCCTTGCCGGCTTGGCCTTCGGTGCGCTGTGGTCCCTCTTGGCCGTTGGCGCAGCCCTCGGCATCTCCTGCGTCGCACGCAGCGGCCGCGCCGCCGCCATCCTGCTCTTCGGCGGCGCCGTCGTCGCCCACGTCACCGCCGGCACGGTCCTGCCGCAGCTCACCGAATCCTCCTGGCTGAGTATCTTCAGCCCCTTCAACGCCATGGCCGGCCTCACACCGTGGCTTTGGCCCAATGCGACGTTGGTTGCCTCCGACTTCCCCCCGTGGTGGGGACTGACGGAAATCCTGGTCCTGGCGGCCGTGGGTTGGGCGTTGGTGGCGTGGCGGCACCCGCGCGTGCGGGGGGAGGACTCATGATCGAGTTCAGTACCGTCAGCCGCTGGCACGGCGACGTCATCGCCCTCAACGACCTCACCGCCAACATCGCACCCGGCGTCACGACGGTCCTCGGCCCGAACGGCAGTGGCAAATCCAGTCTCCTCCGGCTCACGGTAGGGCTCCTGCGACCCAACCAGGGCACCGTGCGCGTCTTCGAAGAGAACCCGTGGGACAACCCGCGCCTCCTGCGCCGCATCGGCTACGTCCCCGAAGGCCCCTCGCCGTGGCCGCAGCGCACGGGTCGCGACTGCGTGCAACGCGCTGCAGAACTGTCTGGCCTCGGCGCAGGCTCGGCCGCAGCCGCCAGCCGCGCCCTGCGCGACGTCGGCCTTCAGGCCGAGGCCGACCGGGCCACCGGCGCGTACAGCCACGGCATGACCCAGCGCCTCAAACTCGCCATGGCCTGGGTGCATGAACCGGAAGTCCTTGTCCTGGACGAGCCGTTGGTCGGCACCGACCCGGTGGCGCGCGCCGACTTGCTGGCCGCCATGGCCGAGCAAGCTCGCCAGGGCCGCACTCTCCTCGTGGCGACGCACGTTCTCGCCGACGTCGACACGATGGGCGGCAACATCCTGCTGCTCAACCATGGACGCCTCGTCGCCCACGGACCCGTGCCCGAAATCCGCGAACTGCTGGACCAAGCCCCACGCACGATTCGCATCACCACTCCGGACCCCAAAGCGCTCGGGCGCACCATGTGGGACTGGCCCTCAGTGCTCTCTCTCGAAGCCGACACGCAATCCGTCACCGTCCGGACTCGCATGCCCTCGGCCTTCCACGCGGAGCTGCAACGTCTCGGCGCCAGCGGTGGCGTGACCAGCATCACCAGCCCCGACGATTCCGTCGAAGCCGTCGTCCAACACCTGGTGAAGTGAATGTCGTTCTCCCTACTCCTCAAAGACAGCTTGCGCTCCTGGCTCAGTCTCCGTGGCCTAGCCCTCGTCCTAGCCGCCTGCCTGGTCCCCCCAGCGCTCACCGCCGCGTGGGTCTTCACGCATCAAGCCGACCTATCCGTCGCAGACGTCGGCCACGACGGGGGGCCTCTTGCGCCGAACGACTTCATCAACCTCACGGCGACCATCGAGAACAAGTTCAACCGGGCCGTCGGTCCGTTCAACGCGACCCTCCAGGTCGGCTACTTCGAGAATCGCAGCGGCGTCCTGACCTTCCGCGCCGTCAAAGAAGACGCCAGCAATTTCACCGGCCTTTCCGCGAATGGCCAGACGACGTTGCGCATGAATTGGACCGCCCAACCGGGGACCTTCATCATCCGCGCCCTGGCTGACCTCGATGACACGGTCGCGGAAATCGAGGAGCGCAACAACGAACGCTACGTGCAGATTCAAGTCCGGTTCCCGCCAATTCAGCCGAATTTCCCGGCCCCACTGACTCCGCCACCAAGCGGGGCGCCAGCCGGCGACCTAGCGGTGACCGCCATCTCATGGGAACCCGAGCTCTTCGCCAGCCAAGCGACGACGTTCCAGATTGGCATCTCGAATGTTGGCATGGCCAACGCCACGAACGGGACGCTGCGGCTGGGGATCCACCAAGCCACGGCCTTCGGTTACTCGTCCACGCCGAGTCGCACGCTGACGTCCAAGTTCAACCTGACCGCAGGAGACGACACGACGCTGGAGCTGGCGTGGACGCCGACGCAGATCGGACAATACGCCTTCCTCGCCACCGTCGATGCTGGGCCAAGCATGGCCGACGGCAACTCCAGCAACAACCGCTTGATCCAGGAGGCCTTCATCGACCGCCAGTTCCTCTACCAGGAACCGGAGCCGAAGGCCACGGCGAAGGACTTCTACCGCACCACGCTTGCGAACCTTCACCTGAAGATCCTCGTGCCCTTGGTCGCCCTCTTCTTCGCCGCCGGCGTCATCGAGGACCAGCGCGGCAGCCTCGCCTACCTCCTGACCCGCCCCGTGCCGCGTTGGCAGATTCCCGTCGCTCGCTACGTGGCCATGCTGGCGGTCGGGTCGCTCGCGTTGGTGGTCGGCATCATGGCGACGTTCTTCCTGTTGCTCGGCTTGCCGCAGGACGCCTCGGGCTACTTCTATTGGCCACTGCTCTTCGGCGTCGCAAGCCTGGCCGCGTACGGGGCCCTCTTCACGTTGATGGGCGTCGCCCTACGGCGGCCCTACATCGCGGGCCTCGTCTACGTCCTCGGCATCGAGACCGCGTTGTACCTCGGTCAGACCGTCGAAGTCAACGGCCAACCCCTGATTCAAGGCTGGCTCGCGAAGCTCTCCTTGACGCAGTGGATGCTGGACGCGTTCAACGGCTGGGACCCGACACGCGCCGGCCAATGGCTACCTGAAGGAAGCCAAGCCATCAACGGCCTCGGCGTCATGGCCCTGGTCGCCGTCATTGGCCTGGCCGCAGCCGCGTGGCTCATGCGCCGCCGCGAGTTCGACACCTAAGGCTCGAGAAGCCTGGCCGCCTCGGGACAACAGATTTCCGGGAAGTCTAGCGCCAGCGCCGCCGCACCAAGAATGCGAGGGCAACGAGGGCGGCAACAAGGCTGCCCGCTGGCGCGGCGTCGATGAGGAACGGCTTCCGCGGGTTCGTCTCGCTGGGCGATCCGTGTGAGTCGCCGCCTTCGCCGAACTCCGCCTGAGCCGGTGCCCGCTC
Source organism: Thermoplasmatota archaeon (assembly GCA_041659985.1). GTDB lineage: Archaea > Thermoplasmatota > E2 > JACPAO01 > JAHFTW01 > JAHFTW01. The sequence continues at coordinate 43,038 of JBAZXE010000009.1, forward strand.
CAGGAGCGCCAAGCTGCGCGCTGACCATAGGTTCCCCAGGGCCGCCGCGGCATCGTCCTGGTCTTGCGACAATTCGACTAGGCTGACGGACAGCATTGGCTCGACGCCTTGGCTGCGCGCCGTGTCGATGGCGCGCGCAGCGGCTTGCTCCGCCGCGTCGAGCACCGCGGAGGGCACGCTAGCGCCTCCCGCCGTCTGCATCGCGACGCTGGCGGCCGTCTGCGCCTCGATGGCTTCGAGGACGGCGGCATCGTTGCGTCCGGCGGCGGCCTGCGTCTCCGCTTCCTGCAACCGTCGCGTCGCTTCGGCGACCGCGTCGTTGCCAAGGACTGCGGCAGCGTAGGCGACGCTTTCGCGAGCCGCTTCCAGGGCGTCATCGACGAGTTCCGCGCCATCCCCGATGGGCGGACCGGCGCCAAACGTCGTACGCAGGTCGGCCCACCACGTGGCGGTGCCGGCACGCTCGACGCAGAACGTACTGGCGAAGAGCGACTCGATCCAGTCGTTGAGGCGCACGGCGTTCTCGTGCAGCGCGGCGGCCTGGTCGCGCAGGTCGCGCGCCTGGGCGGCCCGCTGTTGCGCCGACCCCACGGCGTAGAGGGCGTTGATGCTGGAGGCGCGCAACCCGTCGACGGCGTCGCCCGCCGTTTCTGCGGCCCCCTCGCAGTTGGTCAACGCCGCCAACACGACTTGCTCCTGCGCGGCTTGACCGCTGGCCTCGTAGAAGGCCGTCAGGTTCTCGGCCCGGCCAGCTTGGATGTGGCCTTGGAAGGAACGCGTAGCGGCGAGATAGAACCGGTCGGCGGCCAACGCCGCGCGGGCCTCTTCAAGGCGTTCTTCGGCGACGCCCAGATCCTCCTCCACTTGGGCGCGCTCGTTGACGGTGAGCTGGGGCAACCGCGCGTCGGCGACGACCGCGTCGATGCGATCCTGCAGAGCTTGCACCTGGATGGCGACGGAGGGTTCGAGGTCGTCCCGGTAATCCGTGGTTCCAGGAATGGGCGCGTCCGTCTCCTGCACGTCAATTCCTGCCGCGCGTAGCAAGTCGACCAAGCTAGCGGCGGGCGAGCAGTCGATTCCGAGGGCATCGCAGTGCTCGCGCATGTCGACCACCACCGTCCGACCGCCGACTTGCGTCGTGGCCACGTCGAAGCCCGCCGGGTAGAGGAAGTGCTGGATGCCCGCCGCCTTGGCGCCCTCGGCTTTCGCCGGGATTCCTCCCACGGGGCCAATGGTGCCGTCCGGGTTGATGGTGCCCGTGCCTGCAACGCTCGCATCGAGCACCCACGGAGTATTGGGTTCCAGGAGATTGTGCAGGGCAGTGGTCAGCGCCAACGCCATCACGGCGCCCGCGGAGGGGCCGCCGATGACGGTGCTGTCGGAGCGGAAACTGACGAGGAAGTCGTACTCGCTCCACTCCACGCCCAGCGTTGCGGCGGCCACACGACTGGCCAAGCGGGCCGACCCCTGCATGTCGGTCTGCGCCAAGGGCTTGGTCGAGACGAAGACCTGCCCGGAGCCGCCCGCCAGCGCCTGTGCCTCGACTGTAGCGTGGACGCCCACGAAGGTTCCGCTCGCGTCCTCGGCCACGGCCAAAGCGACGACTTGGACCGGCCCAGAACCTTCGCGGGAGACTGCTTGGACACTGCCCATCACAAGCAGGGCAACGGCAAGAATCTGGGCAACGCGGTGCCGCGACGGGCGCACAGTTCGGCGATGACCGGCCACGCATCAAGGAGTTTGTGAACGACGACCTCCGAAACGATGCATTGGTCGCGTCGCGGCCTAGCACGCCCAGGTTTCATAAAGTCCGGGTTCGAAGTTAGGACTTGGTTGAAATGCATGGTCTGGTAGATGGTGCCAATGCGCGCGCTTGGGCCACTGGGAGTTCTCCTTGTCGTGAGCCTCCTTGCGGGACCCGTCGCGGCCCAAGCAAGTGGCGACCGTTTCCTATTGGCGGACGGCACCCTCGCGGCCGACGTCGAAGGATCACCCTCCCCCTGCCTAGAGTTGAGCCCCACCGGCCCGCAGACGGCCAGTCAGTCGTTCGCCGGCCAACTCGCCAACGACACCATCGACGTCCAAGGCCAGACCGCCATCGTGTCCCTGCAGATCGGACCGGGAGCAACGTCGGGGACCGGGTTCACCATAACGGGGATACTGGTCATCGAAGGCTTGGCCCCACTCACCGCCACCAAGTCGTACGGGCAGGGTTCCGCCGTGGACTCCCCGGCGACCCTGGCCTTCACGATTCCTGGCCCGTCAACGTCCGCGGGCAACGTCACCCTTGACCTCGAACTGGGAAAGATCGGCGGCGCACCGGTCCTTGGCACTCAGGCCGTGTCCATCCTGTGCAATGACGCAGATTCCAAACTTCACTCGGTTCAAGCCTTGCCGCCTGGCACGGTCGTACCCGAGCCCGAAGGACCCGGCGACTCGGGCGGAAACGGCCCTTCCAAGCTCAGCGTCATGCTCATCGCCATCGGCGCCGGCATCGTGACCCTGGTCGCGGGCCTGCTGGTGCTTGTCGGCAAGAGGATCAGTCCGCGCCGCCTGCACCTCTTTCTCGGCTTGACCGCGGGCATGCTCATGGCCCTGGCCATCGTCGACCTCATCCCGGAGGCCATCGAGCAGGGCGGGGAAGGCGTGGCCATCGCCATCGCCGTCAGCCTGCTGGTCCTGTTCCTTATCAAGTCCATGGCGGGCGAGCACTCGCATGGCAACGACGACTCCAAACATGACCACGGGGACAATGCACACCCGCACGGGGAACTGGCCACGCACTCCGCTCAGTTTGCCGCCGTCGCCTTCGCGGCGTTGCTCATCCATCGCCTCGTCGACGGCCTTGCCTTGCCGGGCGCCTTTGCGGCAAGCGACGCCGTAGGGTTTGCGGCATCGAGCGCAATCCTGCTCCACCAATTCCCGGACGGCTTGGCCGCGGCAAGCGTCTTCCTTGCCACCGGCTGGGCCCGCAAGCGCGTCATCGCCGCCGTCGCAATTCTCGCAATGGCGACGCCTTTGGGCAGCCTCGTCGGCCTCGCCATCGCGTCCTTCGAGAGTCTCCTGCCCTATCTCCTCGGAATCGCCGCCGCGACGTTCCTCTTCATCGCCTTGGCCGAACTGCTGCCCGAGCTTCGCGCCCGCCAATACCGCGGCGTCGTGGTCGGTGGAGTGATCCTGGGCTACGTCGTGGCCGCGCTCATCGAGGTCGCGGTGGTCCTCCTGGGAGTCGAGGTTTAACTTGCGAATTCCGCGTGTCGCACTTAGCAGCGCCTTCATCCTTGCGAGGCGGTAAGTCGTGGCCATGACCATGCCTGAACTCCCCCCGCTGGCGGTGCTTGCGGCCCTCCCCATGTCCGGACGGGGCGGGAAAGACAAGCCCCACGACCACGGGCATGAAGGCCACGACCATTCCCACGGTGGACACGACCATGGGCCGGACGGTCACGACCATTCCCATGACGGTCATGACCATGGGCAAGACGGCCATGACCAGACGCCCGCTGCCAAGGAAG
>JBAZXE010000010.1:0-45478 GCA_041659985.1 Thermoplasmatota archaeon
ACGACGCTCTTCCGATCTCCCGCTGAGAAGACCGAGTGGATTTGGACCACGGCGGGCTTCGTCGTCGGCGCCTTGTTCTCCGCCATCGCCGGCTACATCGGCATGAACATCTCCGTGCGCGCCAACGTGCGCACCGCCAACGCCGCCCGCGGCGGCCTCGCGCCGGCCCTCAAGATTGCCTTCAACGGCGGCGCCGTGAGCGGCCTCGCGGTCGCCGGCCTCGCCCTCCTCGGCGTGTCGGGCTTCTACTACCTCTTCGATGTCCAACTCGGCTACGCCGACCCAGTCACCCCGCTGGTCGGCTTCGCCTTCGGCGCCTCGCTCATCAGCCTGTTCGCCCGTGTCGGCGGCGGCATCTACACCAAGGCCGCCGACGTCGGCGCGGACCTCGTTGGCAAGGTCGAGGCCGGCATCCCCGAGGATGACCCCCGCAATCCGGCCGTCATCGCGGACAACGTCGGCGACAACGTCGGCGACTGCGCCGGCATGGGCGCCGACTTGTTCGAGACGTACGCCGTCACCGCCATCGCCGCCATCTTCCTCGGCTTCCTCATCGCGGGCAACACCGTCACGGCCCTGGTGACCTACCCCTTGATCCTTGGCGCCGTGGCCATCGCCGCGAGCATCCTGGCCATCCCCTTCGTCCGGCTTAGCAAGCCGAAGCAGGGCGAGCAACCGAACATCATGAGCGCCCTCTACAAGGGCGTCTTCGTGTCGGCGGCCATCGCCGCGGTTGGCTTCTGGTTCGTCACCGAACAGGTCATCGACGACGCGGCCCTCGCCGTCGCCAGCGCGGCGGCCGGCCACGGCGTCACCGGCATGGACCTCTTCCTGAGCACCCTCGTCGGCATGGCCGTCATGGTCCTCATGATGTTCGTCACCGAGTACTACACGGCCACGCAGTACGCGCCCGTCAAGCGCGTCGCCAAGGCCTCCGAGACCGGTGCCGCCACGAACATCATCTCCGGCCTCGCCGTGGGCATGCAGTCCGTCGCCCTGCCCGTCCTGGTCATCGCCGTGGCCATCTTCGCCGCCTACCAACTCGCTGGCCTGTACGGCATCGCCATCGCGGCGGTCGCCATGCTCTCCGTCACCGGGATGATCGTGGCCATGGACACGTACGGCCCCATCACCGACAACGCGGGCGGCATCGCCGAGATGGCGGGCCTGCCGCACGAGGTCCGTGTCCACACCGACGCCCTCGACGCCGTCGGCAACACCACGAAGGCCGTCACCAAGGGCTACGCCATCGGTTCGGCCGCCTTGGCCGCCCTGGCACTCTTCGCCGACTACACCCACCGCCTGGACGGCCAACTCCAACTCGACAGCAGCCTCGCCGCGAAGTTCGGACTGGCTCCTGGCGAACACCTGTCGTTTGCCCTCGACGAGCCGCTGGTCCTCATCGGCCTCGTCATCGGCGCCATGCTGCCCTTCCTGTTCTCGGCCTTCCTCATGGAGGCCGTCGGCAAGGCTGCCGGCAGCATCATCCAGGAGGTCCGCCGCCAGTTCCGCGAGATCCCCGGCATCATGGAGGGCACCGGCAAGCCCGACTACGCGCGCTGCGTCGACATCGTCACCAAGGCCGCCCTGCGCGAGATGGCCATCCCTGGCGCCATCGCCGTGCTGTCGCCCCTGGTCGTCGGCTTCCTGTGGGGCCCGCTGGCCCTCGGCGGCCTGCTGATTGGTGTCCTCGCGTCTGGTCTCATGATGGCCCTCGCGATGTCCAACGGCGGCGGCGCCTGGGACAACGCCAAGAAACTCTTGGAGTCGCAGGGCAAGAAGGGCAGCGACGTCCACAAGGCGGCCGTCGTGGGCGACACCGTCGGCGACCCCTACAAGGACACCGCCGGGCCGTCCATCAACGCCCTCATCAAGGTCATCAACACGGTTTCGCTGATCTTCGCGGCGCTCATCGTGTCGTACGGCGGCATCCTGGTCAACTAGGCCGGATTCCCAGACCTCCTCTTCCTTCCCTCTCCCCTTTTCTTTCGGCTAAGCGATGCCGAGCCATGTTGCGCCTGGCTGCTATCGCGGCCTCTGTGCTGGCCCTGTCCGGGTGCCTCGGCTCCGGCCCGTTCGAGTCCTGCAAACAAGATTCCTGGCCATCATGGGACGCGGGTGACCACGACGTCAGGGTCTGCGTCGATGGGGACGCCCGGTCGGCCACGCTCTACGTCCCGGAAAGCCTGCCGCAACAGGCGCCGCTGCTTCTGCTCCTGCACGGCGGCGGAGGAAATGCCGCGCAAGTCCGTTCCTCCTCCGGGATGGACGCGGTCGCCGACGACTTCGGCTTCGCTGTCCTCTACGCGGACGGCACGCCTTCGCGCGTCGGGAACCTGAGGACCTGGAACGCTTTGATCTGTTGCGGACGAGCGTTCGACGAGCAGAGCGACGACGTTGCCTTCCTCGGACACCTGCTCGACGGCGCCCTGCAACGGTTCCCACTCGACACCGCGCGCATCGGCGTCGCCGGCCACTCCAACGGCGCGATGATGGCCTACCGCCTCGCAGCCGAACGCAGTGACGTCGTCGCCGCGGTGATGCCCGTCGCGGGCGCCATCGGCGGGCACGTGGACGAGGACGCGCCGGTTCTCACCATCCCAACACCGGAGGAGCCTGTTTCGGTGCTCATCCTGCATGCCCGTGACGACGACCACGTGCCCTACGATGGGGGACACGGGACGGCCAGCGTGGACGGGCCACGGATTGACCTCTCGGTCGAGCAGGCAATCCAGTTCTGGCTCGACGCAGACGGCTGTCCTCGCGTCGGCGCCACCGTGTCGTCCAGCGACCGACCCGACGGCACGAGGGAAAGTTCCTGGAGTGGCTGCGACCGCGGCACGGCCGTCCAGCACATCGCCACGACCGGCGGCCACGGCTGGCCAGGCAGCAGCAGTGGGTTCAATCCGGCGCCCGCCGAACCCGATGCGTCCCGCGAAATTGGGGCGTTCCTCCTGGCGCATCCTCGGGCAACCATCGCCATTTAGCAGGGTCCAGGGGGCGGGGTCTCCAACCCGCAAACGGGTGTGGCGCGAGGGTTCAATTAGCACTGGTTGGGATGACTGGCGGGTTTTTCCATGCCCTCCAAAACCACGACCGGAATCGTCACACCGAAGGAATCCGCAACGCCCATCCGCCGGGCGACGGAACAACTGCGCAACCTGTTCGAGGAGTCGAGCCAGGCGCTTTACCTGTTCCAGGACGACCACAACAAGTCCTGCAACAAGCGGTTCGCCCAACTGCTGGGCTATGCGACACCGGAGGCCTGGGCCGCCGTCCACACCTCCTTCCCCGCCGCCTTCGTCGCCCCGGACAGCCAGGAGGCCCTCATCAGCACGTACCAGTCGGCCATGAACAAGGGCGTCGCGGCAAGCCTGCCCATCACGTGGAAGCGCAAGGATGGCAAGACGGTCGACACCGACGTCATCCTGGTTCCCATCGAGGTCGATGGCGAGCGCCTGGCCTTGCACTTCATCTCGGCCTAACCGGGTCCGTTCTCTTCCCCTCTCCCTTTTCTCTCCTTTTTCTTTTCTGCCGGATTCGGCGAAGATTGGCGCGGTTCCCCTGGGCCATCCCGCGCCGGTGCGGCCAACACTTCATAGGTCCGGCCCCGCTCGCCAACGCGTGCCAGGGTTTTCCCCCCGCATGGGTCGCATCACGGCCTCCGCGACGGTTGCCATCTCCAACTTGGTGGCCAAGAAGCGCCGCGAGGGCGTCGACATGGTTTCCTTCAGCGTCGGCGAGCCGGACTTCGACACGCCGCAGCACATCAAGGACGCCTGCATCAAGGCGCTGCAGGAGGGCAAGACGAAATACGTCCCCGGCCCCGGCATCCCGGAGCTGCGCGAGGCCGTCGCCGCGTACCACGCCAAGGACAACGCCATCCCGTGCGCTGCGGAGAACGTCCTCATCGCTCCGTCCAAGCAATCGGTCCTCTACTCACTGCTGGCCATCGCCGACCAAGGCGACGAGGTCCTGATCCCCGACCCCGCTTGGGTCAGCTACGAACCGATGGTGCAGTGGGCCCACGCCAAACCCGTCGGCGTTCCCCTGCTGGCCGAGGAAGGGTTCCGCATGACGGCCGACGCGGTCGCCTCGCGCATCACGAAGAAGACCAAGGCCATCGTCCTCAACAGTCCCTCCAACCCGACGGGCGGCGTGAACAGCGACGCCGACGTCAAGGGCATCGCCGACCTCGCCAAGGACCACGACTTGTGGGTCATCTCGGACGAGATGTACCAGAAGATCCGCTTCGGCAACGCACCGCACCTCTCCCCCGCCAGTCTGCCCGGCATGTTCGACCGCACCATCACGCTGGATGGCTGCTCCAAGACGTACGCGATGACGGGCTGGCGCATCGGTTGGGCCGTCGCCCCCAAGCCGGCCTGGGTCGAGCTCGACAAGCTGCAATCCCAGTCGCTTACGCACTGCACCTCTTTCGCTCAGTACGGCGCCGTAGCGGCTGTGTCAGGCCCCAAGACTTCGGTTGAAACCATGCGCAAAGAGTTCGAGGCTCGCCGCGACCTCATTGTCGCCGGCTTGCGCGCCCTGCCTGGCGTCACCTGCCCCGTCCCGGGCGGCGCTTTCTACGTCTTCCCGCGCTTCGACCCCAAGCAGTGGGGCGGCCTCGACGACGACAAGCTGTGCATGCAGCTCATCGACAAGGTCGGCCTGGCCACGACGCCCGGCTCCAGCTTCGGCTCGCACGGCCGGAACCATTTGCGCCTGAGCTACGCGACGAGCCGCGACCGCATCCAGGAAGGCCTGAAGCGGATGGCGACGTTCCAGAAGGGCCTGGCGTGACGGCAAGGCCGCCGATGGCGCCGATGAAACCGATGGACAGGGTTGCGCATCGGCGAGTTCGGCGTCATCGGCGGATGGGTCCAATGGACGGGACCTGATGCTCCCCGTCCTGCGCTACGCCAAAGTGTTCTTCCGCCTCGGCCGACGCTCGCGCGTGGACTTGCGCGAGGGCAGCACCATCTCGTTCCGCGTCTGGCCCAACGACCTAGACCTCAATGGCCACCTCACCAACAGCCGCTACTTCGCCCTCATGGACGCGGCGCGCTACGACATGGTCATCCGGTCGGGCACATGGGACGTCTGGCGCAAGAATGGCTGGTTCCCCGTCGTCGCCTCGCAGCGCATCCGCTTCCGCAAATCGCTTGCACCCTGGACGACCTACCTCATCCGGAGCCGCACCCTCGGCTGGGACGAGAAGAACCTCTACATCGCGCAGGTGTTCGAACGGAACGGCGAGGTGCACGCCGAGGCCACCATCCGCGCCGCCATCCTGGCCAAAGGCGGCCGCCGCGTCACGATGGACGAGCTGATGCGCGCCTCCGGTTGGGAAGGCCCGATCCCAGAGGTTCCGGGGCGCATCCGCAAGTGGCTCGAGGTCGAACTCGGCGCGGATTAGATGGGATTGCTTCGCGCCTGATGCAACGGATGCCGAACAATCCCATCCGGCAAATCGGCCAAGATCCGGCAATCCGTTAGGCGCGGTGGGCGCTCACTTCGATGGTGCGCTGTGCCACCGCAGTCGGTCGCGCGGCGTTGGGGCCAAGGAAGCCCTCGAGCACGCCCCAGAACCAGGCTTTCTCCGCCAACTCGTAGAGGCAGTGGTGGCCCCACGGCAACACCCAGACCGCGAGCCCGCGCGTTTCACGCGCCAGCGCCAGGCGGGAGGTCAGCTGCGACACCGGGACGAGGTCGTCGTCCTTGGAGTGGATGATGAGCAGGGGGCCGGAGAGGCGCATTCCGGGCAACAGGGGTGTCGAACGCTGCACGGCGACCTCGGGGTCGATGCGGTAGTGCCGGCTCGATGCCTCATGGTACGCCCTGAAGTCGCGCACCCCGTTCTGGCCGCTGCGGCGTAGCAGGAACGTGAAGAAGCGCGCGATGGAGCGCATGGGGGGCGGGGGATTGGAGTAGAGGCGAAGCGTCTCCCCTGGGTCGTGCACGGCGGAGACCGCCACGACGCCGAGGTCGGCGAAGGCCTCGCCGCGTTCCCCGGCCATGCGCGCAGCAACGGCGGCTGCCGTGCCGGCCAGCGATTCCGCGTACAGGGCGACGCCGTCGACTTGCGCCAGGGTGCGCAGGTGGCGGACCGCATCAAGGAGGTCCTCGGCCTCCTTCCAGCCGGCGGACCCCGACACGCGTTCGCTTTGGCCATTGGAGCGCATGTCGAGGGTCATGACATGGTAGCCCCACTTGCGGTAGATGTGCAACGCGCGCCGCCGCACAACGGAGTTGTCTTTGCTGGTGAACATGCCGGGCACGATGACCAGGGCCGGGCGCTTGCCGGCCTGCAGGCCGACCCACGAGGCCAGTCGGGCGCCGTCGCGCGTCGTGATGGGTTCCTTGCGGAACGGGGCTGGATAGCGGCGGACCTTGCCGGAAAGCCGCGCCATGCGCGGGGGGACGCTGAGGAGGTAGTCCTCGCCGAGGCGGAGGGCCGCCCAGCCGTTGCGCAGGAGGCTGAGTTTGCGCGGATTGGCGGGCAAGCGGGCCAGGGCTTGCCAGCGCGCCGTCAACGCGGGGTCGGCCGGCCCGTGCACGGGCAGCGGCATGGAGGACGATGCGGGAGAAGTCGCGGGGAAGGGGTTGTGCGTGGAGCGGCGCAGCCAGGAATCGACGAGGAAGCCCGCGGCGAGGAAGGGGGCGGCGGCCAGGATGTCGATGATGAAGTGGTTCCCCGTTGCCAGGATGCACACGACGATGAGCGACGGGTACGCCCACCACAGATGCCTCCACTTCGACGAGGAGAGGCTGACGGCGAACCAAGCGCACAGGAACGCCCAGCCGGTGTGCACGCTAGGCAGCGCGGCCAATGGGTTGGTCAAGCGGCTGATGACGGGGTTCGAGCCATCGACGGGGAGGACCGTGAGTCCGTAGGCGATGCCCGACTCCGGCGTCTGCCACGGCGGGGCCACGGGGTAAATCCACTGGAAGCCGAAGGCGAGGACCGTGAAGGCGGCGAAGACATTGCGCACCTCGTTGAAGCGGTCGAAGTGGCGCCAGTACGCCCATGCGAAGAGGCCGAAGGTGAGCACGAAGTGCGGCCCGACGTAGACCAGGGCCAGGAAGTCCATGATGACGGGACGGCCTGCGACCTCGATGGCGGTGAACCAGTCCTGGATGGCGGGCTCCCAGTCCAGGTGGAGGGCCTGCTCCCATCGCCACAGCTCGACGGCGTGGCGGTGGGCCACCTCGAAGTCGGGATAGAAGAACCAGTTGCCCAGCTCGTAGTAGGCGGTGACCGCGAGCGCCACGATGGCAAATGGGCCCCAGGACTTCGCCAGGCGGCGGGGGTCGGGGGCCTTGGCGCTCTTCGCCACGAGGTCCCACGGAGGTTTCCGGCTCTTCAACCCTTGCAAGGCGATGGAGGGGCCTTCGGGAGGACGACACCTGCCGAAGGGCAGGAGCGCAGGGCGGCCCGGAAAACCCTAAACGTCGGTCCCTGTGGGAACGCCGATGGAGGCGAACCCGGAAGGGCCAATTGCCGTTGCGGCCCCCGAGCCGGTCGTCCAGCCCCCCTCTGCCTTGCGCCGTGGAGGTCTCGCGGCCTGGGATTGGCTGCGCGGATACTCCCCCACGGTCCGCATGGCGCGCGAAGCCCTGGCCATCACGGCCATGCTGATGCTCTACCGCTTCGGCCGCGGCCTCGTGGCGGGCAAGACGGAGCAAGCCACCACGAACGCATATTGGCTCATCGACGTCGAGCGCGCCCTCGGGATGTTCGTCGAGCAGGCCTGGCAGCAGTGGACCTTGCAGCGCCCGGCGTTGATGGACTTCTTCAACTGGTACTACGAGACGCTGCATTTCCCAGCCACCGGGGCGTTCCTGGTCTGGGTGTTCCTGCGGCACGGCCGGCACTACGCCCGGGTGCGCAACTCGTTCGTGGTTGCCACCCTGATTGGGTTCATCATGCACTGGACGTGGCCGCTCCTGCCGCCGCGTCTGCTTCCCGACGACTTCGGGTTCGTCGACACCATCGGCGCCGACATCTATGGTGACGGCAAGCTCGGCCCCTTCGCCAATCAGGTTGCCGCGATGCCCAGCCTGCACTTCGGTTGGTCGCTCACGGCGGGCGTCGGCGTGGTCTGGCTTTCGCCAAACCGGCTGCGCTGGATTGCCCTCGCGCATCCCCTCTTGACGTTCTTCGCCATCGTCGTGACGGCCAACCACTACATCCTGGACGCCGTGGTCGCGGTACCCGTCATGGCGGCCGGCCTGGCGGCGACGTTGTGGAAACCATTGGCGAATCTCGGCGATGCCCGTTCGGCCAAGTTGCGCCAGGCCGATGCCGAGGCCGCCCGGGAACCGCCTACGCCGGCCCCGACGGGCGCCGACCAAACGTAAGAAGCCCCTCACGGAACGCCACGGCGCCGCCCACGGCCAAATCGTAGCCGTACGTCACGAGGCGCCAGAGGACGACGAAGAGCGGCGACAATCCGGGCGCCATGCCTTGGTAGATGGCTAGCGCGGCCAGCTCGGCGATTCCGGAAGCCCCTGGAGTCGCCGCGGCGGCCGTGACGAGGTTCAGCACCACGGCGCCAAGAAGGACCGCGAGGACGCCGGGATGGAAACCGAAGGCGCCAAGCAGGACCCACAGCACCAGGAACTCCAGCGTCCAGTACGTCACGGTGAGGACTGCCGAGCCAGCCAAGTACAGCTTGCGTTCCCGCAAGAGCAGACGCAAGCCGTCGCGCGTGTGGTCGAGGCCGCGGTCGATGGCCAAGACGATGCGCGGGCCCGCTTTCGGCATCCGGCGGCACAGCCAACGTGCCAGTGGAGCCCCCAGCCGCCGCAGGCCTCCGGGATCGGAGATGAGAAGGATGAGGATTCCGAACAGGACCGTGAGGACGACGACGCCGACAATGGCGGCCGCGCGGTAGGCGACGTCGCCGCCCAGCAGGATGGGCAGCGCGATGGCGGCCGGGATTCCCGCCAGGATGAAGAAGCACAAATCCAGCGTGCGGTCCGCGACGAGGAACCGCATCGCGTGGTCCGGTTCCGGGTGGTGGCGCCGCAACATCAGGTAGCGCAGCCCCTCGCCGCCGGCCCGGCCGGGAGTGATGGCAGCGCCGAAGACGCCGGCGGTGACGAGGCGGAAGGCGAAGGAATAGGTGATGCCGCGGCCGGTGCCGTGGCTGACGGTCCACAGCCGCGCCGCCCAGGCCATGTGCGCGCCTAGGTGCAAGGCGACGGCCGCGGCCAGCACCTTCCATCCGACGGCGCCAATCGCTGTGTCGAGCCCCAGGCCTGATTCACGGGCCCATAGCACGATGGCAACCGTGATGCCACTGGCGAGCAGCAGCGACAGGCCGAGGAAAAAGACGAGGCGGCGCGCGCCGAAGCGCTGGCCCGCGTCGTCGTTCGTCGTCTCCCCGACCGTCGGCGCTGCGACCTCCGAGACCGGCGTGGCAGTCGCGGCCAGGCCAACCGTTTCACTCGCCACGGGCGTCCACCTCGCCAAGCAGCCGCATCGCCGTGCGCATGCGCTGCAGGACGGTGAGGAAGGACAGCACCGCCAAGGCGACGAGGACCCAGAACAGGGCGTCGACGGCCACGCCCATTTCGTCCAGCACGCCTTGTGCAAGGACGCCGGGGATGAGCAGGAGGTAGCGGTCGGGCCGTTCCAGGATGTCGCGCTTCCACGTCGAGGACGGCGGCGGGCGCATGTCCTGGAAGACACGGGCCCTGGCGAAGCTCGTCACCGTCATGGCGAAGAGGAAGACGCTGCCAACGAGCCACGTCCGCGTGTCGTCGTAACGCAGCAGCAGGGGCAGCAGCAGAAGCACGTCGACGAAGCGGTCGACCATGGAGTCGAGGTAGCCGCCGGCCTTGGTGATGCGGTTCGTCAGGCGCGCAACGGTGCCGTCGACGAAATCCAGCGATGCCGCGACGAGCATGGCGACGCCACCCCAGACCAGCGGGCCTTGCCACAGCAGCCAGGCCGCAGGGAGCGTGAGCGCAAGCTGGAGGACGGTGACCTGGTTGGGCGTGATGCGGGTGGCGGCGACGGCGCGGCCGACGGCCTCAGTGAAAGGGCGGGTCCATTCGCGGTTGCCGCCCAGCACGGGGGCGGCCTACCGGGGGACGACGATGGCCTTGGGCTCTGGAATCGCGTAAGTCTTACGCCCTTTTTTGGAACCGTGCTTGCCGTTCTTGGCGCCGTTCTTCGGGGCCTTGCCGTTCGCCTTCGCGTGCCCATTCTTGGCGTGGCCGTTCTTGGTCGCCTTCGAGAAGGGCTCGTTGGCGGCGATGAAGGCCTTGGTCTGCTCCAGGCACTCGGAGTCAGCGTACTGCACCGGCGGGTGCTTGAAGAAGTACGACGACGGGCCGGTCACGGGGCCCGCCAGGCCGGCGTCGAGGGCCAGCTTGGCGCAGCGCACCGCGTCGATGACGACGCCGGCGGAGTTGGGGGAGTCCTGCACCGACATGCGCAGCTCAATCTCGAGCGGGATGTCGCCGAAGCCGGCGCCTTCCATCCGGAGGAAGCACAGCTTGTTGTCCTTCAGCCACGGCACGTAGTCCGAGGGGCCGATGTGGACGCTGTCGGCCGGGATAGCGACGTCGAGCTGGCTGGTGACGGCGCGCGTCTTGGACGTCTTCTTCGTCGCCAGGCGCGAGTGGTCCAGCATGTTGAGGAAGTCGGTGTTGCCGCCGACGTTGAGCTGGTAGGTGTTCTTGAGCTGGACGCCGCGGTCCTCGAACAGGCGCGTGAGGACGCGGTGGACGATGGTGGCGCCGACTTGGCTCTTGATGTCGTCGCCGAGGACGGGCAGGCCGGCCTTGGTGAACTTCGCGGCCCAGGCGGGGTCCGAGGCGAGGAAGACGGGCAGGCAGTTGATGACGGCGCAGCCGGCGTTGATGGCGGCCTGGGCGTAGAACTCGACGGCTTTCTGCGATCCGACGGGCAGGTACAGGACGACGACCTGGACACCGTGCTTCTTGAGAGTGGCCGTGACGTCGACCGCCTTGGCCTTGGAGGCCATGAAGCGCTTGGAGGGCTCGCGGCCTTCCATGGAGGCCGAAATGCCGTCGTGCACGGGGCCCAGGTAGACCGGCGCGCCCAGCTTGGGCACGTCGCAGATCTTCACGGCGCAGTTGGGGGCCGCGAGGATGGCCTCGGACAGATCCTTGCCGACCTTGCGCTCATCGATGTCAAAGGCGCAGACGAACTCGATGTCGCGGGGGCGGTAGCCGCCGAGGACCGTGTTCATGAGACCGGGGATGCGGGCACCGTTGGCCGCGTTGCGGTAGTACTCCACACCTTGGACCAGGGACGTCGCGCAGTTGCCCACGCCGACGAGCGCCACCCTGATGGGTTCCATAGTGGCCGTCCATGACAAGTCCCTCTTTATAATTCCGTAAGGCCCGCCTCCAGAGGAAATCCCCCGTTTCCAACGGCGCCCGCCGATGGCGGACAGCCTACCGCGGCCGTCGCGCGACTGCCCCGGCCACAAGCCCACCGGCCAAGAGGTCCACGTAGTACGTCATGCCGCGCCAGGCCACGAGGAAAGCGGGAGTCAGGCCAGGGGCCAGCGGCGTCAGCAGCGCCAGGGCGGCCACTTCGGCCACACCCGTGCCGCCGGGCAGGGCGGGGACGCTGGCTACCATGACGATGAGCACGCCGGCCAGGTAGGTGGCCCCGTACGGCGGCGTGAACCCGAAGCCTTGCAGGACGACCCAGAGAATCGACAGTTCGCACGTCCACAACGCGAACGAAAGGGCGGCCCCCAACAGTAGCGTGGACGGCCGCCGGCGCAGCAACTCAGCGATGCCGCCCGTGATGTCGTGGAAGAAGATGGCGATGGCCGGCGCCCGGTGCCGGCGTGGCCGGCGCAGCAGCCGGTCGCCCAGCCCGGCCGCCGCACCGAGGATGTGGGCCATCTTCGCCGGACGCACCAGGATGAACCCGATGGCAAGGGCGATGCCCAGCAGGCCGACCAACGCCACCAATCCCAGGACCCGGACGTTGCCGACATCCTGGCCGAAGAAGGAGGGCAGCAGCACGATGGCGAAGGCGCCGAGGGCGAGGAAGAACAGCATGTCGACGGCGCGGTCGGCCACGATGGTCCGGCTGGCCGCGGCGCCAGACGCGCCGCCGCGCACCAGCATCGCGATGCGCCACGGCTCGCCGCCGACGCGGCCAGGTGTCACCGCCGCGGCGAACAGGCCGGACGTGACGAGGGCCAAGGCGCGCGGCAGGGACACGCGGGCCCCGAGTCCGCGGCCGAGGACGTAGATGCGCGCCGCCCACGCCATCTGCATGAGGACGTGCAGGCCGAGGGCGGCGGCGAGGGCCCCGGGCTTGACGCGCGACAGCTCCGCCAGGACATCGCCGCCGTTGCGCGCTTGGAACCACACGGAGAGCAGGATGAGGGTCGCAAGGCTCAAGCCGACGGCCCAAGGGACGAGGCGGCGATACTTGCGGAAAGCGTTGGCGGGCTCCTCAGGCAGCGCCGCCGGAGCAGGGTCCAGGACGGTGGCCTCGCTCAACAAGGAACCATGGCGGGGTTGGACTTCAATGCGCGCCCGCCCGTCGCCGACGAACAGGAGGTATGAGAATTTCTGGAACTAGGCGCAACCTTCCAGTAATTCCCGCAATTCCTGTTTGGGCGTCGTTGCTTAGGTCAGCGCTGGGCCCATCTTGCCAGCCAAGCGCGACCCCTTCGGCCAGCCTGCGGAGGTCGCGGGGTCCTCGATGCCGGGGCGGATGGCGCCGGTCGGGCACGCGTCGAAGCAGGCGCCGTCGGCGATGCACAGGTCGCGGTCGACGCGCGCCGTGTCGGTGACGATGGCGGCGTTCGTCGGGCACGCGGCTTCGCAGCCGTTGCACACGATGCAGTCCGCCGCCAGCACCCACGCCTTCTTCGGCTCGGGCGTCGCGGCGGCTTGCTTCTTGATGGCCTCGACGTCGATGGTCTTCGTCGCGGCCTTGGGGACGTCCTTGTGCTCCACGGCGGCGGCCTTGACCTCGACGGCCTTGACGGTCAGCGTGACGCCTTCCTTGGTGGCGGCGACGCGCAGGGCCTCGATGACCTTGAGGGCGGCGGCGTAGTCGAGGAACAGTTTGGCGTCCTCGGCGGTCGGGTCGGCGACGTCGAGGGCGGGTTTGAGGCTCCACGGGTCGACGATCTTGCCCTGCACGAAGGCGCGGGCCAGGACGAGCTTGCCGCGAACGGTCTGCGTCATCGGCAGGTTGCCCGGGTTGGGGATGGCCTGCGCGGAGGCGAGGTCGATGCCCCAGACATCATCGGAGAGGATGGCAAGGTTGTCGCCGCCGCGGGCGAGGTCGGCGGCCACGTCGGCGGCCTTGACGCCCAGCGACTTGTGGCGGCGGTACTTCATGGCACCACCAACACGCATCAGAATCGGGTTGCCGGCGGCGAGCTGGAAGCCCAGGCTGGGCGCGGGGACGGGGCCCTTGACCGGCATCTTCCACACGAACTCCGGAACCGGCGCGGGGTACGGGAACACCATGCCCGGATTCATCAGGCAGCGGAAATCGGACTGCGCCTTGAAGGCCTTCAGTTTCTTGTAGCGCGTCTCGCCGAAGACGGACTTCGATTCCCACTGCAACCAGACGCCGCTGGCGTAGGACCGGCCGCCCATCTTCTTGGCGAGGCTCAGAATCCAGGCCGACGTGCCCCAGCCCAGCGGGTAGTTCGGGCGGCGCTCGTCGTCAAGCGTGAAGATGAAGAAGTACACGCGGCCGTCGTCGGTGACGTGGCCCTCGACGGAGAGGTCGGAGACCGAGACCTTGGCACGCAGGGTCTTGAGGTACTCGGCCAGGCGCGCGACGGGGACGAACGTCTCGCCGGCGACGAGGCTGGGGCCGAGCTTTTTGGCGCGGATGGGGTAGAAGCGCGCCGCCCACTCGTCGGCCGCCGTCTTGTCGTCGGCCAGCTCGCCGCCGACGCGGGCGACGAGGCGCTCGAGGTCGGCCTTGGCAGCCGTCAAGTCGGCCTCGCGGAAGGCCAGCAGGACCGCGCTCTTGTTGGCGAACGGGTTCTTCTTGGCGCCCGTGGCCTCGGCGCGCAGGGCGAAGAAGTCGGCGTTGTGGAACATCACGTGCTTCGGCTTGAAGCGCCGGGTGACCTCCTCGACGACTTGCTGCACGGCTGCGTCCGACTTGACCGTGATGAGCACGGGTTTGTCGGGGCTGGCTTCGACGACCTTGAGCCGGATTGAGGTGATGACGCCGGTGGAGCCGCCGAGGCCGACGAGGAAGTCGAGCTGTTCGCGGTCGCGCAGGTGGAAGCGCTCGCCATCGGGGCCGACGCCCTCGACCTCGAGGACGTGACGCCCGATGTTGCCGGAGCGCGTGGAGTGGATGCCGTGGCCGTCCATGGCGACGAAGCCGCCGATGGTCGCCGCCAGGGCCGAGGTGGGGTACGTGGGAAGCTCGAGGCCGACGTCGTTGAGGCGCTTTTGCAGGTCCCAGATGACGACGCCGGCGTCCACCTTCACGGTCAGGCCCTTCTCGTCAATCTCGATGGTCTTGTTGAGCGGCGTGAGGTCGAGGACGATGCCCTTGCGCTTCGGCACGGCGCCGCCGTAGGCGTTGGTGGCCGCGGCCCGGGGCGTGATGGGGATGCGGCGCTTGAGGCAGAACTGGATGGTCGTCTCGACGTCCTCGATGCTGTGGCAGCGCACGACGGCGTCGGCCAGGCGCTTGACGAGAAGGTCAACAATCGAGGGCGGGGCGCCCATGTCCGTCGAATAGACGATGCGGTCCGCCTCGGACGAGAGGACGTTGTCGCGGCCGACGCGGGCGGCCAGCTGCTCAAGGTCGGATCGCTTGATCGCCAAGGGGACCGGTTGCGCCCACTGATGGGCTGGTCTTAAGCGATGCGACGGCCCTCTCCTGGAAAGCAGTCGCCTGCGGCCGGAGGCCTAGGCCGTAAACAGCTCGTCGCTGGTGGCGCCGTAGTAGGCCGTGACGTAGGATTCCAGGCGGAAGTTCGCGCGAGGCGTGAAGGCAGGCCCGAAGTAGACCTGGACCTGAAGCTCGCGAGCGTCGCTGGGGATGTCGGCGCCGTCGATGGTCGCGCTGAAGGGGGAGGACGCGGCGTCGCGACGGAACAGGAGATCGCCCTTGTCGTCCATGACCTCGAAGAGCATTCCGTCGTTGCCGTGGTCCCCCAGCGGGCTGGTCTCCCAGTGCCAGTCGAAGACAATCTCGGCCGGGCGTTCGTCGCCGGCCAAAGGCACGGTCCAGGCGCACGACACGCATTTGGTCTGGGGCGAGGCCAGGTCCTCGAATCCCGAGTGGGGTGGGAAGACGGCCACGTGGGGGTCGCGCACCGGAGTCGGCATCAGTTGCAGGATGACCTTGGTGATGCGACCTGCCTCGACCTCGACGACCGCCGCCGATCCTTGCGTGCCGGGATGCGCTGTGAGAAGCGTGTAGGTGCCGACGGGGACGCCGCGGAACGTGAATCCGCCAAGCGGACTGGTGGCGTCGGTAAGACCAAGCGGGCTGAGGTAGACCGTCTGGTTGGCGAATGGACGCAGCAACTGGTCGACGACGGCGCCGTCAATCTGGCCCGTCGGCACCGCAAGGGGGGTCTCGTCGCCAAGGCAGCCCGCCATGCCGGCCAGCAAGGCAGGCAGGAGGAGGGCCGTGACGACGGGCGGTCGCATTCCAGTGAAAAGCCCGGGCCGGGGGGATAAGCCTTGTCGCTGGGTCCTGCAAGTTGATTTGCCGGATTTTCCCAGATTTTCCGGATTCAAGGACGGGGCCGGTTCACCGAATCCGGCGAATCTGCACCAATCCGGCTCATCCGAACAGGCGGTCCATGAATCCGGGCTTGCCGGGCTTGGAGGACTTGCGCGGGCCGCTGGGCAAATCGCCGTCGAGTTCGGTGGCCAGCTCCTCCATCAGGAGCCGTCCACGCTCGGACAGGCGGGGCGGCGTCACGACACGCAGGCGCACGTGCAAGTCGCCACGCCCCGAGCCGCGCAGCAAGGGCATGCCCTTGCCGCGCAGCCGCAGCGTCTTGCCCGTCTCGGTGCCGGCGGGGACCTGGATTTCGACGACGCCGTCAAGGGTCTCCAGCTCAAGCGTCGTGCCGAGGGCCGCTTGCGGGATGGAGATGGGTTCCTCGGCCAGGAGGTCGGCGCCTTCGCGGTGGAAGCGCGGATGGTCCTTGACCTGGACCTCGACGTAGAGGTCGCCGTAGGGCCCGCCGCGTGCGCCCACTTCGCCTTGCCCCGAGACGCGCAAGGTCTGGCCGGTCTCGATTCCTGCGGGCACCTTGACGGACACCGTGCGTTTGTGCCGGTCGTGGCCGGACCCCTTGCAGGTGCGGCACGGTGCTGCGATGCGCCGGCCTTCGCCGCGGCATTCCGGACAGGCGCCAACCTGCTGCATGGTGCCGAAGGCGGTGCGAATGAGGCGCGCGACCTGGCCGGTGCCACGGCAGGCGGTGCAGGTGTCGACCTTCGTGCCGGGTTCAGCGCCCGAGCCTTTGCAGGGCGTGCAGCCCTCGAGGCGCCAATAGGTGAGGTCCGCCTCGGTGCCCGTGAAGGCCTGCTCGAGCGTGATGGCGTGCGCGACTTGCAGGTCGCGGCCACGCGCCGGTCCGCCGCGTCCGCTTCCGCCGCCGAACATCTGGCCAAAGAGCGAGTCGAGGCCCATGCCTCCGAAGAGGTCGTTGAAGTTGATGGTGCGGTACAGGTCCTCGGACGAGTATTGCTGGTCGATGCCGGCGTGGCCGAACTGGTCGTAGCGCCCCTTCTTGTCGGCGTCGGAGAGAACGGCAAACGCTTCGCTGAGCTCTTTGAACTTCTCTTCCGCGTCGGCGGCCTTGTTGCGGTCGGGGTGGAGCTGGACAGCCAGCTTGCGGTACGCCTTCTTGATGGTGTCCGCGTCCGCGTCGCGCGGCACGCCCAGCACCTCGTAGTAGTCGCGCTTCCCCGAGGCCACGAAGGTTCTACGATGGACGGGGGCTTAAGAGTTGAACGCCGGCAACGTCAGGTCCCAGGAGTCGACCGGGCGGCAAACAATTCGCGGTACGAGCGTGGCTCAGGCTCATTGGCCCCCAGGCGGTGCAGGAGGTCGTTGAACTCAAACCGGAGAGCGCCGTCGCGGCCGATGCCGGGCAGCTCGAGGAAATCGCCCATGCGGCGGACGCGTTCCAGGGCGACCTGGTGGGGGCCCTTGTTCATGGCGGTGCGGGTGGATCGGATGGTGGTCACGGGGTTCATGCCAAGGCGTTCCAGGCGGGCCCACATCGCAGGGCCGTCGACCTTCGTCCACAAGTGATGTTTCTCGGCCTCGTCACCGGTCCGGATGGTGGTCTCCCATGCCATGGTCCATTGCCCCGTGGACAGGACCCGGCGCAAGACGATGGAACCCAGCATCGCACCCTGGGGCCGTTCGAACCACGTATCTTCGTGCTCCACGGCGGGGTGGGCGAGGTAGCCCTGGTCGTGCAGGACCTTGACGGGATCATGGGCCCCCTTGACCTTGGGAATGCGGTACTTCAGGGGCGTTCTGGAATCGTGAACGTTCTTGCGCACGTCCCCAATTCTCTTTCCCGGCCTATTTGAGGCGGGGCCAAAGGGTTCTTCCAGGGCAAAAAAAGGGAAGGACCGGGAAGAAGGAATGGAATAAGCAGAGGAAAGGAACGGGAGGAGCGGGGAGGAAGGAGAGGAAGGGGAAGAAAAGAGGGGGGGCGTCTTACAGCAGCGCCAGGAAAAGGCCGCCGCCGACGAGGATGATGAGGTAGTACGCCGTCGTGTTGAGGGCGTAACCCCAGGATTTGTTCTGCCACGCGACGGCGCCCAGGTTCAGTGGTAGGAAGAAGCCGGCCCAGGTGAACAGCCCGCCCATGACGCCGTCCATCCACGTGAGGTTCCAGACGTCGCCGTCGCAGCCGGCGAGGCTGTTGTCCTCGCGGCAGTCGTAGCTGTAGGAGTCCTGGTAGGCGATGAACGTGTGCGCCATGACGAAGAACGTGAGGAAGGAACCGACGACCATGATGATCATCGAGACGGCCATCTTGCCGCCGGGGGCCTTCGGCATGTTGTCCGGGTCCATCCCTTCGCCACGAACCCATACCTTGCCCATTGGGGTCTTGGGGTTGAACCAGATGAAGCCAAGAATCATGCTGAAGACGAAAGCGGCCGCGAGGCCGATCCAGTTGAGGTCCGAGAATTCGACGCCGGCGACCATGTTGCATCACTGCCCGAAAGGGCGCGGGCAATCCGGGGTCAAATGACTTGAACTGAACAGTTTCGGTTTCCCGTATCCCTATCCTTATCCTTTCAGGCTGCAATGGGTAGGGTTGCCTGCAGGCCCCGCCTGCAAGCATCGGACAATGCTTCGGCATTGGCCCTTCATCACCCAGGAGAAGGACGCGGCACACTCGTCCTTCGCCGTCCCCATCCCGGAAGGGGTGGCCGCCGGAAGCGCACCGAAGGCCAAGCATCCGCTTGGTACATAGGGGAAAACCTGGGCGTCGCCGAGTCTTCGGATTCGACGAAGCCGAAAGGCATGAAGCCGTGGACTTGGACAGGCCGCAGCGCCACTTCCACACGATCATTCTCCTTGTGCCGAGAGGCGCTTTTTCAGGTCCTGAGTTCGAGAGCGCGACCCGTGGCCACTCGCCGCCGTTTCCGCTGAGGCATTACCCTAGCAAATCGAGCCACATCGCGTCGAACGGCTCCAAGTCGTCGGGCAACGGCGTGAAGTTCGCCAGCCGGCCGAGGGTCCGCTCATGGTCGGCGAGGCGGTACGACTTCTTGCGTCCCTCCACGTCGCCCACCACGACTCCGGCGTCCGCCAATTGACCAAGATGGTAGCTGACCGAGGCGCGCGCCAAGTCGAGGCGCTGAGCCAGTTCCAGGCGGCCGAGCGGTCCTTGCGCCGCCAACAAGAGCGTGATGCGCAGCGCCGCGGGCCGTCGCATCAGGCAGAGGAACTCCACGTCGCCTTTCGACCAACGTGGTTTGCCGACGGCGGGGAAGTAGCGCGAGAAACCGGTCTCATGCACGCATTGGACGCGGCCTTCGTCCTCGAGTTGCTCAAGATGGTACGCGGCGAGACGGCTGGCCAGGTGAAGTTCGCGCTCGACGGCGCGCACGTGGACGCCGGGATAGCGCTGAACGAACGCCAACACTTGCCCGCGCACCTCGGCCCCGGGAACGGTCATGCCGACGTCCGCGGCGCCAAGAGCGGCCAGGCGATGAGCGCCACCGCGGCGAGGTCGGTCAAACTGAACAGCAGTTCCAAGGTCCCGGAATCCGGTTCGCCCGAAGCCAACCGGAGCGCCTTGACGAGATTCTTCACGCCGAGGATGGCGAAGGCGGCCACGACGAGCTGGATGCGCCGGTTGCCGGTGCGCACGACGGCCCGCCACGACGCCACGGCGATGGCGCCGCACAGCACGGCCGCGATGCCGGCGCTGACGGCGGCCGCTTCCATTCCCAAGGCCACGGATGTCGAGTCGCGCCGGGGCTCAAAGGGCTTGGGTTGGTCTCGGATCGGGACACGGTTGACTGGTCTAGGCTCCCGCTACTGTTGGCCAGGGGGGCCAAGCCTTTTCGTCCGGGGCCGGGTCGCCGCCTCCGATGGTGACGATTGGCCGCGGTGTCCTGGACCCCGCCGTGCACGAACTGTTCGAGGGCGTCCGCAGCTACGACCCCGTGCGTGCTGCCAAGGTCTTGGCCGACGACGCCGACTGGGATTCCGCGTGGTCCAACGGCAAGATCACGGGCCGCGCCGCCATCGAGGCGTTCCTCTCAGGCTGGCTGAAGGATGCCCAGAAACGCCCAAGCTTCTCCATCATCGACGTCGCCGGCGACGGTGCCGTGACGCGCCTCAGCCTCTCCGTCTCAGGCCGCTTCGGCCAGGCGCCGGAGCGCGTCGTCATGCACGTGCTCTGCCTCAAGCACGTCGTGCACCACGTCAAAGTCGTGCCCGTGGTCGCCAAGGGCGGCCACTGACTCGCCGGACCCAGTCCGATTGGCTGGATTGCCCAATCCGTCGAATCGCCTAGGAATCCGGCCGGCCAATCCGACTACGCTTTCACGGCGTCCACGACGACGTCCTTGACGCCGGTCGCGGCTTGCTTGGCACCCTTCGCCAGCTGCTTGCGGTCCTTGCGCGTCGCCTTCTCGACACGCTTGACTTTGGCCTTCGTGGCCTTGACGACCTTCTTGGTTGTCTTCACGACGGCTTTCTTCGCCTTGGTTGCGGCCTTCGTGGTCGTCTTGACGGCTTTCTTCACGGTCTTGCCTTGGCGCTTGGAGAGGATGGCCATGACCTGTCGCATCCGCGCCTAGGCCATCAGAGTTTCGCCGACCGCACAGTTCACGAACGGATGGCGTCGGCGACAGTGTGCACGACGTCGTGGGCAACTTTCTCAATGTCCTTGCCCATCTTCTTGCGGTCCTTGCGCGTCGCCTTCACGGCGCGTTTGGCCTTGGCCTTCGACGCCTTGGCGGTGGCCTTCGCAGCCTTGCCGAGCGCTTTCTTGCCGGCCTTGACGACCTTGGCAACCTTCCGTTTGGTGGACCGCTTCATGCCTGGTCCATCAGCATGGCCGTGCAAGACCGTTTCGGCCTGGTCCTGCTCGACGAGCGTTCCTCAATGCTCAAGAAGAATGGCTCTTGGTCGATTTCATGCGTGGGTTGCTGGTCATGCTTGTGGTCGTGTTTGCGGCCGTAGCCGGTTGCGCCGAGGGTGCCGGGGACACGGAGCCGACCGAAACGCCGTCGGTCATCACGGATCCGCGCGACTTCTCAGATGCCAATAGCACGGGGGCGCACTTGCACGATTACTGGGGAGGAGCCGATTCCCTCGATGTGCTGGACTACAGTCGGCAATCCACCTGGAACAACGGCGGCGGGACGTTCAATTGGCGAGTGCTGTTTTCGCCGCCCGACGAACGCGTCATCCCGCAAGGCACGGCCTCGCTGTCGGTGAAAGTTGACTGGACGGACACGACTCCTGCAAACCGCTACGCCGGAGTTTCCCTTTGGGTCAAGCCCGCCAACTCTGCCGAGCACCAGTTCATCCAGGAGGTCAGCCGCGGAACGACGGTGGAGGTGCCTGTCCAGTACGACCAAGCCGACTTGCCGCACCAACTCATCTCCGCGTGGGAGTTTGCGATTCAGTACAACAGCACCGGCGGGCCCAACTTGTTCTTCGGGTCGACACACGTCACCGTCGTAGCCCACCGTGGCCTGGAGTTGCAGCCGTTCCCCGCCCACCCTGACCGCTGGATGGGACGCACCTCGTTCGACCTGCTCAGCGCCTCGGGCTCGTTCATGAATGTCGGCTACACCGGGAGCGGAAGCCTGCCGGAGCGGTTCCGGCCGGAGAATGGCACCGTCGTCCCCTCCGACGCAGCCTACGTCGATGTCACGCTGACGCTCGACAATCAACTTCCCGCCGGCGGACTGCAACTCACGTTCCACGCGGCCAATTCGCGTTCGTGGACCCTGCTGGAACCCGAGTCGGACCAAGCTGGCGTTAGACACTACACCATCCAAATCGAGCCTGGAATGGGCGACGGTCCCTACAACAACGCCAGCCTCTGGGAGTTCCAGATCTATACGCCCAACACTGCCCCTGGCAACGACCCGGCGGTCTACGACGGCTCCTACGAGCTGACCGTGGTCGTGCACAAGCCCGGCGCTTAAGCGACGGCTTTCAAGCCTCGGCCCCTCGGTCAGTCGTGGCCAACATCACCCTGGCAGACATCGAGGAGGCCGAGCGGCGCATCCGTCCATTCATCCGGCGCACGCCCCTCACCCCCTCGACGCAGCGCAACGGCTTGCACCTCAAGCTCGAGTGTCTGCAGGCGACGGGCGCGTTCAAGCTGCGTGGGGCGCTCAACGCCGTGCTCGCCGCCGACGAGAATCAGGTGCGCAAGGGCGTGAGCTGCGTCAGCGCTGGCAACCACGGCCTGGCGGTGGCCGTTGCGGCCAAGCAACGCGGCATCAAGGCCCGCGTCTACGTCTGGAAGGGCGCCGTTCCGCGCAAGGTCGAGGCCATGCGCAATGCCGGCGCCGACGTCGTGGAGCGCTCCGTGGAGGAGCTCGGTCGCATCATGGCCAGGCAGGATGCCGGCGACGGCACCTACTTCGTCCACCCGTTCGCTAACGCACACGTGGCCGCCGGCCAGGGGACCATCGGGCTCGAGATTCTCCAGGATGTGCCGAAGCCGACGAAGGTGTTCACGGCCATTGGAGGCGGCGGGCAGGCGCTCGGCATCGCCACGGCCCTCGCGGTCAAATCTCCCAAGACCAAGGTCTACGGTGTGGCGGCACGCGAGACGCCGGCGTTCTGGACCGCGTGGAAGACCGGGGCGACGCACACCGTAAAGAGCACCAGCATCGCCGACGGCCTGTCGGCCCCCATCGCAAACCTGGACGTCGTGCACCGCCTGAAGGAGCTCCTTGCGGGCCTGGTCATCGTCGAGGACGATTCCATCAAGACCGCCATGCGCGGCTTGGCGCTGAACGACAAAGTCGTAGCCGAACCAGCTGGCGCGGCCGCGACCGCGGCGGCGCTGGCCGCACGCGGCCTCGGCAAGTCGGCCGTGGCGATTGTCTCGGGCGGCAACGTGAAGCCGGAACTCCTCGTGGAAGTTCTGACGACTGCCTGACGACCCGACGACCAAACAGGGATTACGGGGAGGACGGGGACTTTGGTTCCCCGGGGTTCCCCATAATCCCTGTTTGGGAGTCGTCGCCTAGGCCTTCGGTTTTTCCTTGAAGTCAGCGTCGACGACGTCCTCGCCGCCCTTGCCGGAGTCGTCGCCGCCGGGCGTGCCGGTCCAGCCGGCCGATCCGGCGCCTTCGCCACCTTCGCCGGCGCCGCCCTGTTTGGCAGCATCTGCGGCGGCCTTGTACATCTCGACGACGGCGGGCTCGAGGACCTTGTGCAGCGCCTCGGTCTTGGCGTCGAGGTCGGCCTTTTCGGACGATTCGTTGGCGACGGCGTCCTTGAGTTCCTTGAGGGCGGCCTCGATGGCGTCCTTGTGGGCGGCCAGCTTTTCGCCGGATTCGCGCAGCAGGTTCTCCGCCTGGAAGACCGCCTGGTCCGCCTGGTTGCGGGCCTCGACGCGCTCCTTGAGCTTGGCGTCCGCGTCGGCGTTTTCCTCGGCGTCCTTGCGCATGCGCTCGACCTCGGCGTCCGACAGCTTGGTCGAGCCGGTGACGGTGATCTTCTGCTTCTTGCCGGTGCCCTTGTCGGCGGCCTCGACGTGCAGGATGCCATTGGAGTCGATGTCGAAAGTGACCTCGATCTGCGGGATGCCGCGCGGGGCGGGGGGGATGCCGTCGAGGATGAAGCGGCCGAGACTCTTGTTGTCGCGCGCCATCGGGCGCTCGCCCTGCAGCACGTGGATCTCGACCTGGCCTTGGCGGTCGGCGGCGGTGCTGAACACCTGCGACTTCTTCGTCGGCACGGTGGTGTTGCGACCGATGAGTTCGGTGCGCACGCCGCCCAAGGTCTCGATGCCGAGGGTAAGCGGGGTGACGTCGAGGAGAACGATTTCCTTGTCCACTTCGCCGGACATGATGCCGGCCTGCACGGCGGCGCCGAGGGCGACGCACTGCATGGGGTCGACGCCGCGGACGGGCTTCTGGCCGAACATCTCCTCGACGAACGCCTGCACGATGGGCATGCGGGTCGGGCCGCCGACGAGGACGACCTTGTCGACCTTCTCCTTCGTGATCTTGGCGTCCTTGAGGGCGTTCATGCAGGGCGCGCGGGTCTTCTCCACGATGGCGCGCACGATCTCCTCGAGCTTGGCGCGGTTGAGCGTCAGGTCAAGGTGCTGCGGGCCCTTCTTGGGGTCTACGGCGAGGAAGGGCAGCGACACGTTTGTCTGCGTCATGCCGGAGAGTTCCATCTTGGCGCGCTCGGCGGCGTCGCGCAGGCGCTGCAGGGAGGAGCGGTCGGTTCGCACGTTGATGCCGGTCTTCGTTTGGAATTCCTTGGCGAAGAACTCCACGATGGCGTCGTCCATGTCGGAGCCGCCGAGCTGGGTGTCGCCGTTGGTGGACTTGACGTGGAAGACGCCTCCGCCCAGCTCCATGATGGTGATGTCGAACGTGCCGCCGCCGAGGTCGTAGACGGCGATGGTCTCGTCGGTGTCCTTGTCAAGGCCGTAGGCGAGGGCTGCCGCCGTGGGCTCGTTGACGATGCGCTTGACGTCGAGGCCGGCGATCTTGCCGGCGTCCTTGGTGGCCTGGCGCTGGTCGTCGTCGAAGTAGGCGGGGACCGTGATGACGGCGTCCGTGACCTCTTCGCCGAGGAACGCCTCGGAGTCCTTCTTGATCTTCTGCAGGATCATCGCCGAGATCTGCTGCGGCGTGTAGGACTTGTCGTCGATGGTGACCTTGTAGCTCGATCCGATCTTGCGCTTGATGCGCGACACCGTGCGTTCGGCGTTAAGGACGGCCTGGCGTTTGGCGGCGTCGCCAACGAGGATCTCGCCCTCCTTGGTGAAGGCGACCACGCTGGGGAAGTTCTTGCCGCCGTACACGTTGCCCTCGGCGGAGGGGATGATGCGGGGCTTGCCACCCTCCATGATGGCGGCTTCCGAGTTCGTCGTTCCGAGGTCGATGCCGATGATGCGTCCCATGGCTTTTTCTCTCCCGTTGCTGAGCAAACAATAGCCAGCGCTTCTACAAAAGCATGTTGCCCATGCAAGCCAAACAGGCCCTCCCCTGGCACATGGGCCAGCGTTTATCCAGACGCGGCGAGAATCGGCCGCGCTTGATGCGCGTCGAACTCGTGTGCATGCGCCTGTTCGACGTCGGGGCCGAGGTCGACACGCAACTCATCACGCGGCTGGGCGGGCAGGCCCCGGTCCCCGCGCCGCTGGAGCCCAAGTCCGCCCTGCCGATGTCCAACGCGTTCCCCCGGCCCGTCGAGGTCATCCTGCCTTGCCCCGAAGCGGGAATTGCCGGCGCCACCCTGGAGGTCCGCGTCCATTCCATCGGGGTCCTGGCCATCCGTTACAGGCTGCCGATGCAGGTCGATTCGATGGCCGAGGTCGAACCAGCCTTGCGAACCCTTCGAATCGGTGGCCGCTCCATTGATGCGGCGTCCCTCCTGGCGGCCGAGACGTTCAAGGCCGAGTTGGCGCCCGCCCTGACGGACCCCTACGAGACGCAGGTAGGGCCCGAGCGCTACGATGTGTACTGCATCCATCTTGCCCCCGCTGAGGTCTCGCCGTTCCTGCAGGAGCAGTTCGACCCCATCGCGCAACTGATTTCGGATTCTGCGGGCCAGCCCTTGGTCGGCACTCGTCGGGCGGCAGCCGCCAAGCACACGATGCAGTACACGCCCGGCGATGCGGTGGTCGTCGGGTGGGACCATGCCGTCATCCTCGACGAGCCGGGCGAGTACGAGGACGTGCTCGACGTCATGGAATTGGCCAACGCCGAGCTCCTGGAGTTCCGCACCTACGACGACTACCTGGACCGCCGCCTTGAGGGATCCTTCGACGCCCTCGACCGCCTGTGGCGCCCCGGCGGCATCTTCCGCTCCGCGCGTTCGACCCTGCAGGACATCAGCCGCCTCCGGGTGGAATTTGCGCGCCTCACCGACAACCTGCACGACACCGGCAAGGTGTTCGGCGACTGGTACATGGCGCAACTGCACCAGCGCCTGCATGAGCGATTCCACCTCGCGTCCTGGGAACGGGCCGTCGCCACGAAGATGGAAACGCTGGAGGACCTGTTCCACCTCGCCCAGGAGGAGACAAACCACCGACGCACCCTGATCCTGGAGGTCGCCGTCGTCCTCCTGTTCGTCCTGGACCTCGTCATCCTGGTCCGCGTCGGCACGTAGCAGGGCGGGCCTGGCGCCAAACTGTTCTTGTCCAAGCGCCATGCCAGGCAAGGCGCAAGGAGCGACCCCGCATGGCTTCCAAGAAGACCCTCACGTTCGAGCGCACATTCCAGGCGCCCCTCGAGGACATCTGGGACCTCTGGACGACCAAGGAGGGCATCGAGTCCTGGCGGGGGCCGGACGGCTTTTCCGTCAAGGTGCAGGCGATCGACCTGCGCCCCGGCGGGGCCCTCGAGTACACGATGACCGCGACCGGCGCCGCGCAGGTGGAGTTCATGCAAGCGGCCGGAATGCCCGTCGCCACGAAGAACCGCGGCACCTACGTCGAGGTCACGCCGCGCCGCCGCCTCGTGTACACGCATCTGGCCGACTTCATCCCCGACGTCGAACCCTACGAGATTGCCCACGTCGTCGAGTTGCATGAAGCGCCGCAAGGCGTCCGCATGGTGCTAACCGTCGACGCCATGCACAGTCTGAACTGGAGCAAGCTCATGGAGATGGGCTGGCAAAGCGAGCTCGACAACCTCGCGAAGGTCGTGGTGGCCTAGACCACCGGGGTGTCGGGAAGACCGCGCTCCGGCTAGGCGGTTCGCGCTCGTTGGCTGACCCACGGCACGACGAGCAGCCCGACGAGGGACGCCGACGCCGCAGGGCCGCCAACGATGGCGGCTTCCCCCTCGACGTCAAGGATGAGGTTGGAGCCGCTTCGGCGCACGCGGCGGCGCACCATGCCAGCCAGGACGTTGCCGAGGAACACGCGGCGCACCACGAGGCGGCCGTCCCGGGCGTAGTGGGCCGCTTTCAGCGGAACGAGGAACAGCACCGTCCAGAACGAGGCCGAGAACAGGGCCGTGAACTGCAGGAGCGGAACCAGGTCGGCCATGCCCGGCATCGACGGTGCACGGGGGACTTAGCCCTTTCTCGCCTTGCCACTCTCGGGCTATTGTGGGGCCACGGCGACCTTGGCGAAGCGCAGCACCTTGTCGCCCAGGCGATAGCCGGCCTGAACGATGCGGCTGACGTGCCCGGGGGCCACGCCGTCGACGGCTTCCTCGGCCACGGCTTCGTGGACGGCGCGGTCGAACGGCACCCCGACGTCCGCGACGGGCGCCAGGCCTTCGCGTTCGAGGAGGCGGCCAAACTCGCGCGCCAGCAAGACGACCCCTTCCGACACCGGACCCGGGTGGGCTTCCGCCATGTGGGCCGCCATCAGCGACAACTCGTACACCGGCAGGAGCCCTTCCAGCACGCGGGCCTTGGCGCGCTCGCGCTCGGCAAGGGCATCGCGGGCGACGCGCTTCTGCAGGTTGTCGTAGTCGGCCCGGGCGCGCGCGACGAGTCCGCGCAGCTCCGTCAATTGGACGTCGCGGGCGTCGGGCGCTGGAATGGGCGCCTCCGGCGAAGGCTGCGGGGCGGCAGGGTCCGTCGGGTCAGGCACAGTCCCGCCGAGAGGGGCCGCGCGAAAAACCCCTCGGCGCCGGCCACCGGTCCCCGGCCCATCCCGCAGGGACGATTTCGCGTCCGCAACCTCCATCCGCGCGGCGCCGTTCGGACCGCCATGGCCTCGAGGCTCCTCAAGGAGTTCAAGGAATTCGCGATGAAAGGGTCCGTGGTGGACCTCGCCGTCGGCATCATCATCGGCACCGCCTTCGGCGCCATCGTCAAGTCCCTCGTGGATGACCTCATCATGCCCTTGGTCGGCGTCCTGCTGGGCGGCGCGGACTTCTCCAACCGCTACTTCGTCGTCAAGGGTGGCGGCGGCCTGGCCGGCAACGAGACCGTGGAAGCGGCCCGCGCAACTGGTGCGGCCGTGGTGGCCTACGGCAAGTTCGCCAATAATGTCCTCACGTTCCTCATTGTGGCGGCCTCGGTCTTCCTCTTGGTCAAGGCCATCAACAAGATGCGGCGCAAGAGCGAGAAGGAACCGATGCCCACCACCCGGCCGTGCCCCGAATGCACGAGCTCCATTGCGAGGGCGGCGCGGCGCTGCCCCTCCTGCACCGCGGCCATCCAACCCTTGGCTTGACGGGTCCGCCCGCAGCGCTAGGCCGAAGCCGCGAGCCCATCTCCCCAGCCGCTTCGAAAGGGCACCGTCTTTTCGACGGGAACGCTTTTCGACCCTCGACGCCACTCCTCTGGCATGCGCGTGCAGCCAATCCTCGTCCTCCTGGTGCTGTCTGCGACCGTCCTGGCCGGCTGCTCGAAGGGCTCCGACTCCACGGATGACAGCGGCGATGCTCCCGGCCTCGACGTCACGCCGACCACGGGCGGCATCCGCGGCATCGTCGTCGACCAGGCCATCGTCCCCGTCGCAGAGGCCACCGTCGTCATTTCGGGCGGCCAAAACACCACCACCGACGCCGAGGGCCTGTTCAACTTCACGGGTCTCCAGCCCGGCGACTACCTGCTCTCGGTCGGCAAGCCCGGCTTCACGGGAGTCCAGGCCAGCGCGACGGTCGTGGCCGGTGTTGCGGCCCCGCCCATCGTCAAGGTCCTCCTCGAGCGCCTGAGCACGGCGCAGCCCTACCTCGACTTCTACAAGCTGGATGGCTTCTACGAGTGCGCCCACGGGCTCTTCTTCGTCACGGACACTTGTGACTGGGTTCCCCGCACCGCCTGGGACTCCTACAATGAGAGCCAGGGCTCGCCGCCGCCCGTCGTGCCACGCAGCGCCCTAAGCTACACCAACACCCAGTACGTTGACGTCCTGCCCGACACCTACGTCATCGTTCAGGAGGCATTCTGGACGGACGAGAACGTCAAGGTGCTCTGGGTCATGATGGACCAGACGCCCATTGACGCCGGCTGCGACTGCAGCGACTCGTATTCCAACGTCATCCAACCCAGCCCCACTTACAATCGCGTAGATCGGTTCGACGCCCTGGGCGGCAACAACACCAATTTCACCGCAGACTACGTCAATGGCGACCTGGTCGGCCGGTTCCCCGCCGGGGAGAGCGTCGCGGTGCGCGGGTTCATCCCTTTCCAGGATGCGCCCGTCCTGGACAACACCGACCCGAACACGTGGTACTCGGTGGCCCAGAACTTCCGCTTTACCATCATCACCTCGATGTTCCACAACTACTCGCCGCCCGAGGGTTGGACCTTCGAGACGAAGGACCAGTTCCCTGTTGGTTAAGCCACGGATTGCACGCCGTTTAGGCCGCGGCCGAAAGGTCCTGCCAAAGGACGGCCCGAATCAGGTGTCCCACAATCCTGATGATGCCCCGGCGGGCTCGGCCGCTCATGCGCGCCCTCTTGGCCATCCCGCTCGTCCTCCTCGTCGCCCTGGCCGGCTGCTCGGGCGGGGCCCAAACCGAGACGACGCCCGACGCTGCGGATGACTTCGCCGACCTTGGTGTCCAGGCCAGCGCCACGACTGGCGTCCTGCTCGGCGTTGTGGTCGATGAGGCCATCCGGCCCGTGAAGGGCGCCTCCGTCACGTTGACCCCGGCCGGGGGGAGCGACAGCGCGGTCACCGATGAGCAGGGCCGCTTCGCCTTCGGGGACCTTGAGCCGGGCACATACATCCTCAAGGTCACCGCTTCGCAATACACGGGCGCGCAGAGCTCGGCCGAAGTGCAGGCCGGCCTGGAAGACCCGCCAGTCGTCCGCATCCAGCTGCAACGCCTCTTCACGCAGGATCCGTACGCCGAGCTCATCAAGTTCGACGGCTACATCGCCTGCGCTTACGCCGCCGGCGTCAGTTCCACCTGTGTCAACGACTACACCCGGTTGGCCGGCGTGGTGCCGGGCTGCGAGGGCGGCTGCCTGCGCGACTACAACGTGTCGCAGGCTGGGGGCAACATCCGTGAGTTCCGCACCAACATCGGGCCCGGCTGGCAGGCGCTCGTCATGGAAATGTACTGGGAGCCCTCGACCGGCCCGCCATCGAGCGGAACGCTGGGCATGACGATCAGCTACTTCACGCGCACCAGCACCGGCCACTGGTACGCCACCGGAGATGGACCGAGCCCGCTGCGCGTGCAAATCGATGTTGGCGTCGTCGGGCCGAACCAGCAAGAGGAGCCCACGCTCATTCCGCCGGAGGGCCTGCAGGATCTGTTCGTCTTGTTCGGCGCGGGCACTGGTGACGTGGCGGCCAACCAGCCGTTCCAGTTCTTCCAGACCAACTTCTACTACGCCATCCCGCCGGCCGACTGGTCGTTCGTCGAAGGCGACCCGATGCCATTCTGAGTCAACGCCATGAAAGCCTGGCTTCTCGTCGTCATGGTCCTGCTTGCCGGATGCGCCGGCGGCAATGGTGATGCAGACCACGGGGACGGTGCGGGGCTTGACGTCGATGCAACCACCGGGGCCATCCAAGGCGTCGTCGTCGACGAGGCCATCCGTCCCATCAAGGGCGCTGCCGTTCGGTTGAGCGGCCCGACCGAACGCAACGGCACGACGGACGCCGACGGTCGCTTCGCCTTCGACGCCTTGCCGCCCGGCGCCTACCTCCTCGAGGTCAGCCATCCAATTTTTTCCTCCATGCAGACAACGACTCAGGCGGTGGCCGGAGACGCGACCCCGCCCCTGGTCCGCGTTCTGCTGACGCGGCTCTTCACGCAGGAACCTTTCGCGGAAGCCATCAAGTTCGAGGGATTCATCCAGTGCGGCTTTGATACGCCCTTCCTGACGTCTCAGTGCGTCAACGACTACACCACCATCCTGGTCCCCGGCGGCGTGGCCAACGACCTGCGCAGCGTCGTCGACCGCCGGGGATACGTCACCGCCGTCGGTCCGGGTTGGCAGGTCATGGTCTACGAATTGGTGTGGGAACCGTCGGCGCAGGGGACCTCGGAGGAGATGTTCCTCCTCGCCAGCTTCTTCAACCGCACCTCGACCGACCAGTACGCGCAGGGCAGCGGTCCCTCGCCGGTGAACCTTCGCATGACGGTCGGCGAGACGCATGAGTCGCAGACCGGCACCGAAGAGCAGGTGCCGGCAGAAGGGCGACCGGACCTGTACGTCTTCGCCGGCATCGCGGCGGGCGGCGGTCTTCCTGCCGGCGTTGGCTTCTCCCAGGGGTTCAGGGTCTTCCAGACCAACTTCTACTATGCCATCCCGCCGGCTGACTGGTCGTTCGTCGAAGGCGACCCCATGCCCTTCTGAGACACGGCAAACCTGAAGACCCGCTACCCGGCATTCCCCCGGTATGCGCCGAAGCGCCCCGTTGCTCTTGGCGGTGCTCGCCTTGTCCGGCTGCGCGGGAAGCCCAGCCGAACCGGAGATTGGCTTCGATGACCTGCCCGTGGTGGTCACCGAGACCACGGGCGCCATCCGTTGCCTCGTCGTGGACGAGAGCATCCAACCCATCGAAGGCGCGACGGTCACGGCGCGCAGCGCCGACGGCGAGACCAGCGCGACGACGGACGCGGAGGGACGCTGCGTGATTTCCGGCCTCAAGCCTGGCACCTATTTCCTGCTGGTGCGCAGCGGATTGCATAAGGAAACGCAGACCAGCACCGAGGTCCTGGCCGCCGTGGCCGACCCGCCCTTGGTGCGCATCCAGCTCGAGCGGATGTTCTCGCAGGACCCCTTCAGCGTCCAGGTTGTGCGCGACGGATTCTTCGAGTGCAGCCAGGCCGGAGCATCGGCGTGGTACAGTTCAAGCAACTGCTCGGACGGCGTCTTCGGTCCCGCCAGCAAGGCCGAACCCTCCCTTAGCAACGTCACGAAGCAGGACCGCGACTTCCACGCCGACGTCGGACCAGGTTGGCAGCAGATGGTCTTCGAGATGGTGTGGGAGCCGACCTCGCAGGGGACCTCGACCAGCATGGGCATCGTTGTCAGCACCTACAAGCCGGAGCGCGACACCGCGCACTGGTTCGCCAACTTCGAGGGCGGCACCCCGTTGCGCGGCCAGATTGACGTCGGCGTCGAGCATGAGTCGGGCAGCGGCGTCGAACCCAGCATGATTCCTGCGGAAGGGATGTCCCAGATGTCCTACTTCATGTCGGTGCGGCCGGACGGGCTCACACCCGGAGTCGCGTTGAACCAGCGCTTCACGGTGTACCTGACCATGTTCCACTTCGGCGTCCCCAAGGAAGGCTGGAGTCTCGTGGCTGGCGACGAACTGCCCTTCTAGGTCCGAAATGGGACTGAACCCGTTTTGTGCACGGGAAGCCTGAAGTCCCCGCCCCGGGGTGGCTCCGCATGCTCCGGCTGGCCGTTGTCGTCCTGCTGGGTTCCCTCCTGGCCGGATGCGCTGGCGCGGCGGACGGGACGGCGGAGCTTGGCACCGAAGTGCCCCCCGGTCTCGCCGTTGTGCGGGGCGTCGTCGTGGATGCCGCCATCCGTCCCGTCGCCGATGTCGAAGTCACGCTCACGGGCGGCGGCCTCAACAAGACGGCGAAGACCGACGGGCAAGGGGTGTTCTCGTTCGAAGTGCCTCCCGGGAACTACCTCCTGCGGGCCGACCACTTCGCGTACCGCGAAGTTACCGTCTCGGTGAGCGTCGTCGAGGGCGAGGAGTCGACTGCCAAGATTCTCCTCGAGCGCCTGTTCACGCAGGAGGCCTACCATGAGACCCTGAAGTTCGACGGCTTCATCCAGTGCGGCTACTCAATTACGGGCGTGATGAGCTCATTGTGCGTCAACGACTACACGCACTTCGTCGGCCCTTACACCTGCCCCGAATGCGAGCACCTGTTCGACCGCCGCAGCACCAACTTCGCCGTCGGCGCTGGTTGGCAGACGATGGTGTTCGAGATGACTTGGGACCCCACCGCGCAAGGCACCTCGGATCGCATGCGCCTGACGATCAGCCACTTCCCCCGTTCGGCGTCGCACTGGTACTGCGGCGGCGCTGACGCCGACCCCGTCCTGGTGCGCATGGAGGTTGGGGTGGAGTGCGAGGACCAGCAGGACGAGCCCACGATGGTTCCGCCGGAAGGCCTGCCAAACATGCACCTGTTCGCGGCCACCAGCGCCCCCGACGGACAGCCGGCATCGGCGGCGTTCAGCCAGTCGTTCACGGTGTTCACGAACCTCTTCTATTACGGAAAGCCGCCCGAGGATTGGTCGTTCATCCAGGGCTCCGGGTTCCCGTTCTAAATCAGAGGCGGTTTTGGTGCAGGTTCTCTTCGCCGCAAACGACTATTTCGGCCTAAGTTCCCGCTGCTATTGGATTCTAGGTGTGCAGCAAATCTGAAGAGCCCCAATGCTCCTGGGAACCTGATGCGAATCCCCCTCCTGGCGTCCGCCCTCCTGCTTGCCATCCTGTCCGGCTGCGCGGACAAGGCTGCGGAAGACCCCTTGGCCGACACAGACTTCGACGACCTGGAGATTGAGGTCACGGCGACCACGGGGGCCATCCGCGGCATCGTGGTGGATGAACGCATCGTGCCAATCGAGGGTGCGTCCCTCCGCGCGACGGGGACCGGGTTCAACCAGACGAAGACCAGCGACGCCGAAGGCCGCTTCGTCTTCGATTCCCTGACGCCTGGGACCTACTTTGTGATGGCAAGCAGCACGCTGCACGTCGGCGCGCAGACCACGGTCGAGGTCGTCGCCGCCGACGCGGAGCCGCCCCTGACCCGCATCCAGTTGCAGCGCCTCTTCACGCAGGAGCCCTTCGTCGAACAGCAGAAGTTCGACGGCTTCATCCAATGCAACCAGGCCGGCATCGTGTACGCCTCCGCGCCCTGCGTGACCGACTTCACCGGCCTCGCGGGCGGGAACCTCAACGGGACAGTGCCGGGGTGCACTGCAGGTGGTTGTGCTCCCCAACTGCGCCGCGTCCTGTCCGAACAGCGCGGCTTCCGCACCTCCGTCGGGCCCGGCTGGCAATCCATCGTCTTGGAAATGACGTGGGAGGAGAGCTCGGACACGTTCGAGCGCATGGGCATCACATTCTCCTACAACGAGACGCAGCGCCCCGGGACCCACTGGTACGCCCGCAGCGACTCCACGAGCCCGCTGCGCATGGAGCTCAAGACGGGCGTTCCTGGCCCTGACGAACAGATTCCAGACGGGACGCCCGAGCTGATTCCCGCTGAAGGCCACCCGGATCTCTACTACTTCGTCGGTGTGCGCAACGACCTTGCGCCATCCATCGCCGTCAACCAGGCATTCCAGGTGTTCCAGACCAGCTTCTACTTCGCCATCCCTCCCGAAGGCTGGTCGCTGGTCAACGGCGACCCGATGCCCTTCTGAGCCGTCCGCCAGTGTCCGCCAAGGGTTAAGTGGCCGGGCTGGGCTCAGCCGCCCATGCGTGTCCCATTGACTCTTCTGGCCCTCGGCTCCCTCCTGTTGGCAGGCTGTTCGGGCGGAGAAAAGCCCACAGTCGCTGACGACGCCGGAGCCTTCGACGACCTCGGCGTCGCCCCGACGGCCACCACGGGCGTCATCCTCGGCGTCGTGGTCGACGGCACCATCCGCCCCATCAAGGACGCAACGGTCGAAGTCACTGGCGCGGGCGTCGAACTCGAAGAGACGACTGATGCGGATGGCCGCTTCGCGGTCGGCAACCTGCAGCCCGGCACGTACTTCCTGCGCACGAGCCACTTGTTGTACTCGCCCGCCCAGACCAGCGTCGAAGTGGTGGCCGGCGACGCCGAGCCGCCCATCACCCGCATCCAGATCGAGCGCCTGTTCAGCCAGGACCCGTACGCGGAGACCCTGAAGTTCGACGGCTTCATCGCCTGCGGGTTCAACGCGGGCACCGTGGCGCCCTGCGTGACCGATTTCACGCAGCTCGTCCCCCAGTGCGGCGGCGGCTGCGTCCCCGAGGCACGCACCATCATGGGCGACCGCCGCGACTACATCACGTCCATCGCGGGCGGCTGGCAGCAGATGGTCATCGAGATGACATTCGAGCCGTCGGCGCAGGCCACCAGCACCGACATGGGATTCGTCGTGAGCCACCCCAACCGCACCGGCGCCGCGCACTCGTTCGGCCAGGCGCAGGGACCCAGCCCCATCCGTTGGCAGGCCGACATCGGCGTCGAGGCCGAGGGAGCCGCCAGCCAGGAACCCACCATGATTCCCGCCGAGGGCTGGCCGGATCTGCTGGTGTTCTCCAACGTCCGGTCGAGCGAGGATGTCCCGGCCGCCGCGACCGTCAACCAGTCGTTCACCATCTTCCAGAACAACTTCTACTACGGCAAACCGCCCGAAGGGTGGTCGTTCGTCAACGGCGACGAGATGCCGTTCTAGGGTCCGAAACGGGATTGCCATCGCGCCTTCGGCGCGGGGCAACCCATTTCGGTGCTTGCCATGAAGCAGGGCCAAGACGTTCCGCGAAGCCACCCCGGCCGACTGGGCGCACGGCGTGAGCGTCCTCCGCACCCTGTACAGCTCGGAGTTGTCACCAAAAGCCGTAGGCGACCGCCACGTCGGCGTCTTTGTCTGAGCGTCCCCGTTCCGGGCTGAGGTTAGCAGCTATGGGTCATCTTGGCGGTGTCGCCGGGTTTGACGGCCATCGCCAACCATTCGCCTCCGACTGCCGATTGCTGGGCAGTAAGAGTCGACCCGTCGCCTGGATCAATGACCGATACATATTCGGGGACAATTTTGTTTCCGAGTTTCGAGTTACTGAATACGAACGCGGAACGCGCGTAACCTTCGTACCAAGGCATCGCTTCGATACACGCCATATGAGCCGTTGCGCTAACCCCCACTTCGAAACCCGCCTTGATGGACTCACATGTCGAGCCATAGGCGTCTTTGGCGCTTTCAATGACCCAGTTTTCTTGCTTCTTCGAATCTTTGTTCCAATGCCATACCCATTGTGTCCCTTGACCGTTTTCTGGAAGCAAGATGGCAGTAAATTTTTGGTCCACCCAATAGCTCCATGTTTCTTGTCCAGGAAACGCCGCGCTAGGCAAGTCTACTTGGAAATACTTGAGGCATCCACCGTTCTTAACGAGTGCACCGGCCTTCGTGACGTTTGCAATGAGCCAGTCCAGAGCTACCTTTGGACTTACTCCACCCGCATCGGCATTTAGTGCCGTAGCGGGGAAGAGTTTCTCGTCAGCCCCTGGAAAAAGTAGCTCTCCGCCAAATGCCGTCCCATCGGGGATTTCCCTAAGAGCTGGAATTGGCGGGAGCGCTTCTCCAAACTCAAACCCTGGACCACGGATATCCAGCGGGACCGGCTCCATAGAGGCATCCCCAGTGAACATCTCCAACCAACTGATTCCAAAGGGCATCGCGTGACCTCGAGTTACGTACACAGCGTCGTCTGGTGGGCAATTGGATGTCTCGCACAATTGGTCCTCTCGAATAATCAAGCGATCACCAGAGATGTGGTACACCCAATCGGGTCGGTTTCCAATCGACAGAGTTAGCGTGTACGATGGCACCATTTGTCCATCGGCATCCAAAACTTGTTCCGGTCCACTTAGATCAATTTTCCACGTGACGCCATTTGTCACGAAGGCGTTCTGGAAGGCTCTCAATTGGCCGCCTAGCGTTGGGTTGCTTTCGTAGACGAAATCTTTCGAACCATATTTCCAATTCGAGGCGCTGTCCGGTCGGACAGAGAGCCGGGTTGTGTGCTCAGATTCTTTGCTTACCGCCCCCGGGATGGCGTTCTCTGTGTACCAAACCCTTTGAGTAAAGCTCACCGACCCCGGTGGGACAGTTGTGCTAGTTGACGTAATCGTTGAGGACGTAGTCGTACTGCTTGACGATGTCGAGGTTGCCGACGTTGATGCAGTTGTGCTAGCCGACGTAGTCATTGAGGACGTAGACATACTGCTTGACGACGTCGAGGTCGTGCTTGTTGAAGCACCGGTCGATGTTTGAGTCCAGCTGTACGGCTTCTGGGGCTCTTCTGTTGGTGCCGGATATGGCGTTCCAGGTTGCAATATCACCTCCCATGGAGACGCAGGGCTGGTTTCGCCTCGATTCGGAATTTCATCAATCTTCACGACATTGGCGTCGTCGGTGCATCCCGAAATGAGAGTTGCCGCGAGAAGGAAAAGAGCGAACATTGGCGGTGTAATAGCGTGGTGTTTCACGGCGTCCACTCTTACCATACAGACTCAGCGTGTGAGTCCGTAGAACGGCTTTAAAGGACAAGGGGAGAGAAGAGGGAAGAGAATCTGGGCGGTTTTAGGGGCGTTTGGTGTTCGTCACGTCTCTCGGCACACGGTGCTTGACACCTTGGGCGGGGGTGGTACCGCAGCAATGTTCGAGTTGACTGATGCGCAGATTCGCGTATCCTCATTCACAAAGCGCCAACTGCTCATCTCGGAGTTCCAGCAACTCGTGACGCCGGTTCCGGGGGTTTCGTAGATTCCGTTCGTTATGCAGGCAGCAGTTAGGAGGACGCCATCAAATGTCGCATCGAGTGAGACCGCGATAGGCCCTAGTGAAGTTCTGCCGAAGGTTTCACCACCACCAGCCATGCACCTGTAGTCTTCACTTCCGGTCGGGTTGTTGCAGTAGCCCGATTGGTAGTTTGTTTGCACGATCCATATTACGGCCTGAGCAAAATGGCATGCGTTGGCCCCAGACGGAATCGTGCATGGGCGACAATTACCGAACTCAGGGCAGTCTCCGTAGGGATCGTAGTTCTCATTGTCGGCGTTATTGCCAAAACCAGCGTTACCGAGGTAGCAGTACACTTGGCCGCCGAGTCCGCTGTTCTGGTCAATCTTGATTGGGCCGACCTCCTCACGGATCTCGTCGCAATCTCCATAGCCATCGCCGCCCGGTTGGCAAAAACCGTCAGCACAGAGGTTGTCCGGAACGAAGTCCACGATGTAGTCGTTGGGGGCAAACCAGACGTATGCATCGCCATAGCCTACTTTGTACACTTCGGCGCTTGCCGAAGGGAGGGCCGTAACGGCAAGTACTGTCAGGGCCACAATGAGGCCCGCATTCAGTTTGGGTTTCATGCGTTGTCGTTGTCTCCGTGTGTTTCCGTTTTGGTTTTGCAACATTCCGGCTCAGGCCCGCGCGGGTGAGTCAGGTCAAGCCCTCGCCCCCGCCACGGTCATCCAGTTGCGCGCCGGTGGGTAGAGGTCAACGTACGTTTTGCCGCTGAGTTCTTCGGCCAGGATGCGGGCTTCGGCTTGTTGCCTGGGATGGAGGCGGCGGTTGAGACCGCGGTGCGTCAAGGCTTGAACGGCCGCTTGCCGAAGGGTGCCGTTGGTGCGGCCATACGAGACGCGGTGGTCGAAGGCCGCGACCTTGCCTGAATCGAGGGCGAGATCGACGGTGACGGTCCAATCCCAGACACCGCGCGCCTCGAGGACGTGTTTGGCGAGCCATTTGTCGGCGTTTTGTTCGGCTTGGTTGCCGGCAAAGGATTGATTGACGAGCGGCCTGCCCGGAGTCAGGACCAGCAGGTCCACGAAGGTGAAGCCCGCGACGACCGCGCCCACTAGCATGCGCCTCCTCGTGCCCTGGCCCGCCGGACCCCGAGGACTTGTGGGGCCCGGTGATTGACCAGTTCCCGGCGGACCAAGGCGAAGGAAGACGAGGGCATCACCCGGATTCTCCGGGAAACTCCAGGTTGCGTGCTTGGGCATAGATGCGTAGGAGGCCGTCGTCTCCTTGCCACACTTCGACTTCATGGCAATCCAGCAGCTCGAAGAAGACACGCACTTCATCGGCGGCGCCTAGCGGCGCCAGGTCTCTCCAGGAAAAGCCCTGGGCGGGCACCAATCGGTATTCACGTGCATGCGCCAATGCCTGGCGAGGCGGCCGGTTCGGATTCGCCAAGGCATTGCTGGTGCATTGCCGCGTCATGAAAGGCGCTCCTGGACCGGCGCTTGCAGGGTGTTGGTAGAAACACTACTGAGTGCTGCGAGTCGTTGGTGGTCGGCGTATGGATTGGGTGGCTGGAGTCGGGGCCAGGCGCTCGGGCCGATAGGCCCCTCCCCCACGCCGCTTTCCGCCACTGCTTGTGCAGATGCGGCCCCCGGTCCAGCCGAGGCCGAAGCGCTGTAGGAAGCGTTGCGGCGAGGCCTGGCAATGGGCGTGGAGTGGGAAAGGGGCGAGGAGGAATCCGGGAAAGGGACTCCAATGGGTCTTTCAAGGCGAATCCGAATGGGTCGGGTGCCTCGTGGGTGCCTGGTAGGACAGGTCCAGGGGGCTGTTTGGGCAAAGCCCTGAAAACTTGCCACAAAGCGGCAAGTTTGATGGATTATATAGGATTTGGGAGGCCTGACTTCTGACGAAAGCCACCGCCACCCTGCTTGCCATCCAACCCTGGCTGGACGCCCCATTGCTGGACTGGGTGGACGCCAACAGCGGCCCGTGCCAGATTTTCAACTCCCCTGGCCACGCGGCCATGCTGGGCATCGGCCGCCTCCAGGACGAATTGGCGTTCCTGGCCAGCACCTGCAAAGAGAATGGAGTGCGGTTCGAGTGGGCCGCCATCAAGGCTACCTACGCTGCGATTTTGGGCGAGTACGCTCCGCACCCGGTGGGTCGTCCCCGCAAGGATGCTATCGCGCTCAACCGGCGGCGGCCGTGGATGTACCTCCACCGCGACGTCTTGCAGTGGATTAATGAGTGCACCGAAGAGCATGGCCTGTTTTCGGCATCGGACCCCATTCCGCACGCAATTGAGGCTGGCCTGCGCCTGCTTCGCTCGGCCGACACGAATGATGC
Source organism: Thermoplasmatota archaeon (assembly GCA_041659985.1). Taxonomy (GTDB): domain Archaea; phylum Thermoplasmatota; class E2; order JACPAO01; family JAHFTW01; genus JAHFTW01. The sequence continues at coordinate 39,413 of JBAZXE010000010.1, forward strand.
CGTGCGATCGTCACGCTTCGCCTTCGACGGCGTCGCGTTGTGGGCGCACTACATCAAGGCGCGCGGTTCCTCGGCGAAGCGTTAAGGTAGTTGCCAGAACGGCACGATGGAGGCCGTTGCATCGGCTTCGAGGTGGCTCAGCAGTGGCTGAAGCGTCGGCAATTGAATGATGTCGTCGCGCACAGTGGGGTCGGCCATCAGGGCCTGGCGAATCCAGCGAAGGGCGACGGGATGCAACTGGAAATGGGCGGCAGCGTCGGCGGCGTGCACGGCATTGCGGGCCGCCAGGGCTTGGTTGCCGGCTGCTTGCAGGAGCTGGTGCGCCATGCCGCGATGGGTTTGAGAATCAGAAAAGTGGCCCAACTGTTCAAGAGCGCGTGCCCGCTGCATATGGGCTTCCGGGTTTTGCGGAGCCATATCGAGGGCTCGTGCAGCCGTCTCGTTCATTTCCTCGAACCGCAAGCGGTTGAAGAGTCGGTCGCAGATGTAGAGGAGCCCGTCGACGCGGTGGCGGCGCATGATGCGCAGCCGTTGCACGGTCAGTGGCGTGGCCACGAGGCCCAACGCACTAACAAGAATCCAGGACAGCGGGAGGGCGCCGCTGCCGCCCGGGTTGACGGCGACCGATTCAATACGGAGGGGCTGGCCATCCACCGTAACCGCCTCAATCCCGTGCATGACGTTGACGGAGACGGCGTTGCCCTGCCGCTGATACCTGACGTCCAGGGCCCCGTCCAGTCGCACCGTCCGGCCGGTAGCGGCGTGGTGTTCGGTGCCCACTTCGCCGATAGCGTCGGTCATGGTCACGGAGGATGCCGCCTTGGCGTCGATGGCGTTCATGTAGAGAAGCGGTGCCAGCAGATCGGCGCTCTTCATGCGCAGCTTGCCGTCGTGAACCGTGATGTAGGATTGTTGCGCCTTACTGGCAAAGGGACGGCCATCCAAAGTGCCGGTGGGGTCGGGGGCGGTCTCCTGTTCGCGCTTGCCCGACCAGAAGTCTGCCGGGCCTTGCGCCGAAGTCAGGGTTCCATCGCGCTCCCACAGAACAACGATGAAATCGCCCTTGAGAACAATCTCGCTGTCCGCGCATGGCGCAATCTCCAACGCGCCAGATGTGTCGGCGTCAATCGGTTCCCGCGCGCCAAGCATTGTAGGTGCATGCACCACAGCGATTGGAGAAGCCACCGCCGTTGCACATTCGACCTTGACCTCAACTTTGCCGTCTGAGACGGGGAAGGCGTAGAGCATTTGGCCTTCGCGGGCGTTCGTCCCCACAACGACAACGTCAGTGAGACTTGCACGTTCGGTGTGGACAAGGGGCGGCAGGGACGCCGTGACCGGACCCCCCGCGTCCAGAAAAATGTCCGCAACGTCGGATTCCAAATCGACCTGTTTCGCCTTCAACTCGAAGAAGGAACCGTCCAATTCGGAGGCAGGGGACGTAGCAGGGATGAGGGTGCTTGCTCCGACCTCGCGGCTGCGGAAAGCGACGAATTCTCCGATCGCAGCCTCGCCTGATGCGTTCCACTTAAGGCTAGCCGCGCTGAACGATGCTTCGTGGCCCAGCGGCTGCGATTGGACAAGTGGCAGAAAGACCAGCATGAGCAAGGCAAGAAGGACTGCGATGCGGTTCAAGCGGCTCGTCGTCATGTTTGTCCTTACGGATTGAGAAGGCCCCAAACACAATCCCAGTCGATATCGGGCTGCGAGCCCAAGTGAATCAAGCCGCATGGCCCGTCCAGGAGCACGAACTTGATTTGCCCGATGGGCGTGTCGTCGTCATCGCCTCCACCGCCGCTCATTGCCATGGGGGCGCTGGGGTTGGAGGGGAAGCTGGGGCCGGCATTGTTGATGGATGTGACGCGGTAGGTCGCGTTCAGTCCCGTCGGGGTCGTTGCGTCGACGAATGCGGTCCCGTTGGCGGCGACGGATCCGATTTGGGTCCACGTCGGGATTGTGGCGTCGGGGTCGAAGCGTTCAATTCGGTACTCCAGGATCGGATGCTCGGCGCCTTCTTGGACGGGGGGCAGCCACGACACCTCGACGCCAGCCTGGGTCCAAGTCGCAGTGACGAAGCTGGGCGGCAACGGCTCGTTGCCGCTGCGGGCCTGGACGGGTATGGCTAAGCAAAGGACTGCAAGCAAAACGAAGACCTTCATCGACAACCACCAGGGGAACTCGCCGGGAAGCCCACGCTACCAACGTGAGCCAAACGGGGCAACGCCCCGGCAGAAATCCCCATCGGACGCCCCCACTAGGCTTCCAGATAAGGGCCTCCTTGTCACTTCCTTGCCCGTCTACATAATGTCATTGGCTAATCATGGGTTGATTCCAGAATGACTGCCTCATCCGACGGCGGCCGCTCCAGCGGCCTTCGGCGGTGCTGTTTCGCCGGCCTGTTGTGTGGCGGCGCTGGCTGTGCTCGCGCGCTGTCGCCTACTTCCCCCACAACCGCGGCAAGTTGGTGTCCGGCCGTCCGCCGTCGCCGGCGAGCTCCATCCAGGGGCGCGGACGCGGTTCGTCCAAGGGGCCCAGAACGACTCCGCTGCGCAGCTTGGGCACGAAGTAGGTCGCCTTCTGCGGCATGACGTGGCCCTGCTCCGCGACCTCAAGGACGGCATGCACTGGTTCTGGGGGCGGAAGGACGGCCAGTTGACAGGTCCCGGACCGCACGGCAAGCACGGCCTCGTCGAGGTTGCGCGTGAACCGCAGCGTCTCCTCCGGCTTGTCGAGGTCGATGCCCCAGCAGTCGCGCAGCAGGCGGTCGTGCACCAGCGTCACGGCCAGCGAATCGAGGCGTCCGCGCGAGCCGTCGAGGGCGGAGCCCGGCTTGAGGTGCAGGCGGTGGGCGACGAGGCGGCCGCGGTCGAGGTGAAGGACGGTGGGTTCGTGGGTGCCGGTCCGGCCGAGACTGGCCCGCAAGGCGTCGAGCACGGCGCCATCAGGCCCTGCCGGAAGGGGAACCAGCCTGCTGTCCCAGTGCCTGCCCGCGGCTTGCAGGGCCTGGTCAACTGGGACCGACAGCCCGGTGACGAGCCGGTGCGTGGCTTCGATGCGCGTGCCTGGGTCATTGTCGCGCACCAGGCACGCCAGGATGGAGCCGTCCTGCGCCCGCCCGGTGGCTGCGAAGTGGTCAAGGGCGGTCTGGTAGCGGTGGTGGCCGTCGGCGATGACGAGGTGGCGGTCGTCGAACTGCGCCGTGATTTCCCCAACCGCCTCGGGGCGGTCGACGCGCCAAAGTCGATGCTCGTGCCCTTCCTCATCGGTGAACCGCAGCAGTTCTTCAAGGGCGTTCGAGGCGAGGATTTCGTCGACCCAGCCGCGTTCGTCGCGGTAGAGGAGCCAGATGGGTTCCGTGTCGACGCTGGTGGCCTCGCGCAGCCGCAGCCGCTCCTTCTTCTTGCGCTGCAGCGTCTTCTCGTGGCGGCGGATCTCCGTGTACGTCGGGTCGAGGCGGACGCGGGCGAAGACGCCCTGCATCGTGCGGCGGGCGCCAGGGGGGCCGTGCTCGATGGTGTAGCGGTAGAAGGCTGGCTTCGCGTCGCGCACCATGGTGCCGTCCGCAATCCAGGCCCGCAGGGCGTCGGCGGCCCGTAGGAACTTGTTGGGGGGCGCGGGGGCTTCCTGGTCGTCGGGCTGCTCGGGCCCGAGGACGATGCGCACGATGTTGTGGGCGTCGGCGGCAAGGAAACCGTCGCGCTGCGCCGTCGTGATGCAGTCGTGCGGCGGGCTGGTGGCCGTGCCGAGGTTCACGTGGGCCTCGTCAAATCGGAGGGCCCGGAACGGTGCGACGGCGACCACGCCGCGGCCACCTCCCAGGACCTTATGGACGGTTCGGAAGCGGATTGAGCCGACGGACCGGATGGGACGGATTCGCCTATTTGGCGCGGAACGTGCCGTTGTCGTTGAGGGGCCCGACGACGGTGCGCCACAGGCCGGCCAAGTGCTCGGCGTGGTAACGGTGGTAGCGTTCGGTGTTCATGAACGCCATCTCGGCGATGCCCGCGTCGCCCTGCTTCTTGAGGACACACGGCGAACCAACCGCCAACGTGCGGGGCGGGACGACGAAGTTGTTGGGCACCAAGGTCAAGGCCCCGACGACGGCCTGCTCGCCCACGACGGCGCCGTTGAGGACGACGGCGTTCATGCCGATTAGCGCGCGTTCTCCGATGGTGGCCCCGTGCACGACGGCGCCGTGGCCGATGCTGGCGTTAGGTCCGATGGAAACGGGGGAACCGCGTTCCGTGTGGACGGTGCAGTTGTCCTGCACATTGGAGCCACGTCGGACGAGGATGGGCTCGATGTCGCCGCGCAGCACCGCGTTCGGGCCGATGAAGCAGTCGGCTTCGATGGTGACCTGGCCGATGACGATGGCTCCGGGGGCCAGGACGGCTGAGGGATGGATGATGGGGCCGATGGCGGTCCCGGCGCGTGGCGGTTGGTCCATGCCTGCGGATTCGCCGGATTATACAAACCGATTCGCCGGATTCTGTACACCGCAGGCGCCGTGAATCCGTCGAATCGGGGCCAATCCGTCAAATCAAGCGGCGATGGCTTTGCGTTTGTCCTGCCGGACGTCGAAGCGGTGGCCCTGTGTGCACACAATCTCGCCGTGGTGCCGCGGCATGACTTTGTGTTGGCAGGTCGGGCAGGACGCTGTGCGGAAGAAGCGGTCGAGCCACGCCTGGAAGATCTGCGGCTCGTCGTGGTTGGCCTTCATCTGCGCGAGGGCCTGGCTCGTGCCCGTGTCGCGCGCGAAGGGGCCGAGGGCGCCGAGGTCGACGGCCACGGGGTTGCGGTGGGCCCGGACCTTGCCGCGCACGAGCGTGAATCCCGCCAGGATGCCGCCCGCCAGGCCGCCCAGGTGCGCGAAGTAGGCGGTGTTGTCGGCGCCGGCGAGGCCGCTATTGGCGAAGGAGAGGTAGAGGAGCTGGCCGGCCAGGAAGACGATGGCAGCGACCCAGACCCGCATCCGCACGAAGAACATGATGACGAAGAGCGGCAACGGCAGGGGAACGACGAGATTCGGGTAGCTCGCGGCGAATGCGCCAATGACGCCGGCCACGGCCCCGGAGGCGCCCATGAGCAGGATGGGGTTCTGGTAGGACACGCCGACTTGGACGAGGCTGCCGATGAAACCGGCGATGAGGTACACCAGGAGGAAGCGGCGATGGCCGATGCGCTCCTCGAACGGCAACGCGAAGGCCAGGAGGATGATGAGGTTCGACAGCAGGTGGAAGATGCCGGCGTGCACGAACATGCTGGAGAAGAGCTGCAACAGCCCAAGGCCCGGTTCGTGCGCCAGGTTCGGGCTCCACAACCCCAGCTCCACCTGCACCACGGACAGTCCGGCGTCGTATTGCGGTCCAAGCGACGAGAGGAGGAGGACGACGATGTTCGCGACGGCCAGGGCCCCGACGGCGAGGAAACGGCGGCTCCAGCCAACGCCCACGGCGGCCAGCATGACGGCGAGGGCGAGAAGGGAGACAGGGCTCAGGACCATCGGCGGACGCGGGTTGCAACGACTCCAAGGAGGGCCAAAAGCGTTGGCCACGGGGCGGGGGGAATCCCTTGGAGGTCCTTGCCGGGCACGGACCAGTCGCGTGGGGCCTCGCGGGCGTCCCAATCCGACTCGAACAGGTCATGGAAATAGCGAGCAGCCTCCGAGGATTCCACGATGAGGGCCACTTCGCGGTTCTGGGCGCGGCTGTGCAGGTTGCCGTTCAGGCTGCCCAGGACGACGGCTCCGTCGGCGACCAATCCCTTGTTGTGCAAGACCAAGCCGCTGCGGTCGAATGTTGCCCCCGCGACGTCGCGTTCGGCAAGCCAGGCGAGGGCTTCCACATTGTCCGTGTCGTCGCCGGAAAACGGCGCCGCAGCCATCACCCGGACCTCAGCCCCGCCTTTCCGCGCCGCGACGATGGCGTTGGCCAGCGGGTCGTCGCCGAACCAGCCCAGGGAATTGCGTCCCGACGTCGAGAGGTCGAGCTGCTGCACGTCGAGTAACTGCGTCGCATGGGAGGCCAGGATCGCAATCGGGTCGAGGCGCGGGTCCTGCGTGTGGTC